>NZ_JBGLRC010000009.1:0-146253 GCF_041402345.1 Aeromonas sp. S11(2024)
ATCCAGCACGACCCACCATCATTTCAAGAATCCCAGGTCGTTTAGCTCAGCTGGGAGAGCACCTCCCTTACAAGGAGGGGGTCACTGGTTCGATCCCAGTAACGACCACCATATTCGCAAGTGAAGCTGAGATATCAGCTGCGGTTGCAGAGAAAGTCCCCACTCAGATGGGGCTTTTTTTTGCCTGAAATTCAGTACTCCAGCTTCTTCTGTTGCCGTTGTGGCGAGCCAAGCACCACCTCTTATTGTGCCATTCTGCCACTCTGCCACTCTGCCACTCTGCCACTCTGCCACTCTGTCATTTCGCACATCCTCTACTCTGCTTTGCCGAGATTGCCCGACTGCACTCTTGTCCATCGTGATGCTGCTCATATGAACGCCTGTAATAAAGTAAACGCCAGCAATAAAAAGGGCAGGCCAAGGCCTGCCCGCAAAGATGTGCAAGGTGTTACATGATCCCGCGGATCAGGATCCCGCTGATCAGTAGCGGCGCCACCACGCGCCAGCACCAGAGCAGCGCCAGACGCAGGGCGGGTGACAGGCCCGAAGGGAGAATGGCATCACCCAGGCGCCAGCCCAGCAGCAGGGTCAGTACCAGACCAAACAGCGGCATCATCAGGTTGGAGGTCAGATAGTCGAGCAACTCGAAGATGGTCTTGCCAAACAGGGTCAGAGCACTCCAGGGGCCGAACGACAGGCTCACCGGAATGCCGGAGGCCATGATGAGCAGGGTCAACACCCGGCAGGCGCCACGGCGCGACCAGCCCCACTCCTCGGTGGTGAAGCGCACCAGATGCTCCAGCATGGAGATGGAGGAGGAGAGCGCCGCCACCAGCAGCAACAGGAAGAAGACAACCCCGAGTCCCTGACCGAACGGCAGATGGCTGAACACGGCTGGCATGGTCATAAAGGTGAGCCCTGGCCCTGCGGTGGGATCGATGCCGGTGGAGGCCAGCGCCGGGAAGATCATCAAGCCCGCCAGCACCGAGATAAGGCTTGCCAGAGTGACCACCCAGACCCCGGAACGCAGCACCCCTTCGCTATTAGGCAGGTAGGCGCCATAGGTCGTGTGTACCCCGAGCCCGATTGAGAGGGAGAAGAAGGCCAGTCCCAACGCGTCCAGCACGCTCTGGCCGGTCAGCATGGAGAAGTCCGGCAGCAGCAGCTGGCGTACACCCGCCATGGAGCCCGGCATGGAGAGTCCGACCCCCACCAGCAGCAGCATCATGATGAAGAGCGCGGGCATCATCCAGCGCAGCGCCCGCTCAACCCCTTTCTGAATACCCCCCTGCACGAACCACCAGGTCAGGCCCGCGAAGATCAGATGGGTCAGCACCGGCCACCAGGGGTTGCTGACATAGCCGTTGAACAGGGCGGTGAGGGCGCTCCCCTCGCTCAGGTTGAGCTTGCCAGCCATCGCCAGCGCGGCGTAACCCACGGTCCAGCCACCGACCACGCTGTAGAAGCTGTAGATAAAGAAGCCGCAGGCGATCCCCATATACCCCATCCAGCGCCAGTTCGGCCCCACCAGTTTGCGAAAAGCGCCGAGCACCCCGCGCTGACTATGGCTGCCGAGCAGGGTTTCGCCGACCTGTACCGCTACCCCCAGGGTAAAGCTGAACAGCAGAAACACCAGCAGAAAGGCGCCACCGCCATTGGTGGCGGTCACATAGGGAAACTTCCAGATGGCACCAAGGCCAATCGCTGTGCCTGCTGCGGCCAGCACATGACCGAGACGGGAAGACCACTGAACCTGGCTCATACAACCTCCGGGTAACACGACATCGAAGCAATACTCCTGAGTAGCAATAAACGACAGACCATAAAAAAGGCCGCCTGAGGCGACCTTTGCAATGAACATTCAGAAAAACTGTGCGTGCAAGGTCACCTCTCTTGCGAGCTAAAAAATCGACCAAACAGCACGAGGATGGCAGACATGAGGTGACAACCTGACTAATGAATGAGGAAACAGCCTAAACCATGGAAAGAATAATTGACACATAAAATCAAAATTTTTTTGTGTGCCGCTGTCACCACTCTGACTATACGTACAACTCAATGGGGGAAAACCTCGCCGAGCCGTATCTTTTCTACCTTGTGGCTATTTACTGGGCGATAATCGACGTAGCTTCTTCTGGAACTAGTGACCGCGACATGGCGCTGACGGGAACAACGATGAGACAGGATGTCGTATGAGATGGATGGTGCTGCCCTGGTTATTGATCAGCCTGAGTGTGTCGGCGCAGCCCGGATTAACCCTGCTGAGTCACGACTTACCCCCCTTTACCGAATACCGCGACGGCAAGCTCGACGGATTCGCTATTCGTTTGATTGATGAGGTGCAGGAGGAGCTTGGCACCCGCTATCCGGTGCGGATTTACCCGCTCAAACGGGCGCTGGCGCTGGCACGGGTCGAGCCCGGCTATGGACTGTTCGTGGTACAGCGGCTCCCGGAGCGGGAGTCCCATTTCAAATGGGTTGGCCCGCTCTTTATCAATCGGGTCTTTATCTATCAGGCGCCGGATAGTCGCCACCCGCTGACCTCGCTGGCGCAGCTGCGGGAGCTGCCCAGAGTGGGGGTCGTGCTGGGTAACGCCGATGATGTGCGGCTGACCCATGAGGGCTACACCAATCTGGTGCGCTACAAGACGGTCGGGGAGGCGATAGAGCGGCTGATGCTGGGCAAGATCGATGCTTTGCCGATGGCGGAGCTGGTAATGGAGGCCACCCTCGACAAGATGGGGTTATCCCGGCGCAGCATCGTCAGCAGTGGTGTACTGCTCCATCAGGCCGGTCTCTATATCGTCTTCTCCAAGGGAACGGATGATGCCGAGATCACCCGCTGGCAGAATGCCCTGGATGCCGTCAGAGCCGCACAGGGGCGGGCCGATGAGTCCGCCCGCGAAGAGTAACCGTCACACCAGACCGCGAATCAAGATCCCGCCGATCAGCAAGGGGGCAATCCAGCGCCAGCAGTTCATCAGCAAGTGATGCCAGTGGCTGGCAATCCCTTGCGGCAACGCCTTGCGTCCCAGCTTCCAGCCCAGCAGCAGCGTCAGCATCAGGCCGAACAGCGGCATCATCAGGTTGGAGGTGACAAAGTCCAGCAACTCGAAAATGGTTTTGCCAAACAGGGTGGCGTGTTGCAGCGGGCCAAACGACAGGCTGACCGGAACACCGCTAACCATGACGAATCCAGTGATGGCGCTGCAGGCCGTGCGGCGTGACCAACCCCAGGTCTCGCACAGGAAGCACTGCAAATGCTCCAGCAGGGAGATGGCCGAGGAGAGCGCGGCAAAGACCAGCAGGGCGAAGAAGATCACCTCAAGCACCTGACCGAAGGGCAGCAGCTGAAATACCGCCGGCATGGTCATAAAGGTGAGACCGGGGCCGGAGGCCGGGTCGATACCGGTCGAGGCCAGCACCGGGAAAATCATCAGCCCCGCCAGTACCGCCACCATGCTGGCCAGCAGCACCACCCAGAGGCTGGAGCGACCAACCCCTTCGCTGGTCGGCAGATAGGCGCCGTAGGTGGTGTGAATGCCCAGACCGATGGAGAGGGAGAAGAAGGCCAGCCCCATGGCATCGAGCACGCCGGACATCCCCAGCTTGCTGAAGTCGGGCATCAGGAAGTGACGTACTCCCGCCATCGCATTGGGCAGGGTGAGGCCAAAGGCGACCAGCATCAGGATCATCAGGAACAGGGCCGGCATCATCCATCGCAAGGTGCGCTCCACCCCTTTCTGAATGCCTCCTTGCACCACCATCCAGGTGAGGGCGGCAAACAGCAGATGGGTGAGAATGGGCCAGACGTCGCCACTGACATAGTCATTGAAGCGGGCGGTGAGGGCTGCTGCATCACCATGGTTGAGATCGCCGGAGATGGCCATGCCGGTATAACCCAGGGTCCAGCCGCCCACTACGCTGTAGAAGCAGTAGATGAGCAGGGTAGAGATCACCCCCATTACCCCAACCCATCGCCACTGTTTGCCGAGCAGATCGGAGAAGGCTCCGACTACCCCGCGGCGACTCATGCTGCCGAGCAGGGTTTCCCCCATCAGTACCGCAACCCCCAGGGTGAAGCTGAACAGCAGAAAGACCAGCAGGAAGGCGCCGCCGCCGTTGACGGCGGTGACATAGGGGAATTTCCAGATTGCGCCGATACCGACCGCGGAACCCGCTGCGGCGAGGATGTAGCCGAGTCGGGATGACCATTGGGACTGCTTCATAAGAACTCCAATCGAGCGCCCCTTGGCAGGGGCAGAATGGCGCTCATGTTACGGAGGTCACGGCGCAATCACTACGACGGTTATCAGGTATAAATGCGATTTATTGGCACGATTGTCTAATTTAATTCTGTTTTTAGCCCAATCCTGCCACCAAATAAAAAACCGGAGCGAGATTGCTCCGGTTTGGTCTCTGACAATTGCTCGTCGGCGGACTAGATCACTCCCAGCTCCCGCAGCCGCTCCATCAGGTAGCTGTGGGCAGTATGGCGCTCGGAGAGCACCACATCCGGGCGCGGGTGGAGGAACAGCGGCAGGGAGATACGCGACTTGGCGGCACTGCCACCGGTCGGGTTGATGACGCGGTGAGTGGTGGAGGGGTAGTAGCCGCGAGAGGCCTCCTGCAACATGTCGCCGATGTTGATGATGAGGGTGCCAAAATCGCACGGCACGTCCATCCATTCGCCATCGGAGCCCTTCACCTGCAGGCCTGGTTCGTTGGCGGCAGGGAGAATGGTGAGCAGGTTGATATCTTCGTGGGCGGCGGCGCGGATAGCGCCCGGCTCCTCGGTACCATCGAACGGCGGATAGTGCAGCACCCGCAGCAGGGTCTTCTGGCTCTCTTCGATCATCGAGGAGAGGGGGCAGCTGTAGTGAGCGGCGATATCGGCCGGGGTGTACTGCTCCACCCAGCCCAGCAGCTCGGCGGCCAGACCGTTGGCCAGACGATAGTACTCCATCGCCTGCTCTTTCAGCTCTTGTGGCATCTGGCCCCAGGGGTAGATGTGGAAGTACTCCTTGATGTCTTTCTGGCTATGGCCCTTGGCCACCTCGGAGACCGACGGCGGGAAGTAGCCATCCTGGGTTTCGCGGTTGAACAGGAAATCCTGCTTCTGCTCGCTCATGAAGAAGCGATACCAGTTGTCGTAGATGGACTGCACCAGCTCTTTCGGGATGGGGTGGTTGGTCAGCACGCCAAAGCCGGTGGTTCGCAGGGATTCGGTGAAGCGTTGGGCCGCATCGGGTGAGCGGTAATCGACGGTCAGGACTTTCATTGTTTTTGTTGCGCGCCAGTTAAAAGATGGCGCAGTTTACCTTGCACCTGATAACAAGGAAAGCGGGTTGGCTGCCCCGTCTGGCGTGGTCGCGAATAGTGACAAAAATATCAAATAAACCGCACCAGACCGTGCGGGGGCGCATCCCTTGTTATGGCCTTTTATCCTCTCTAGAATGCCGCTCACTATCTTTTCCGGAGTCTGTTCATGTCCCCCAAAATCCTGTTGCTGACCCTGCCGGTATTGCTGGCGGGATGCAGTGCCCTGTCAGAAGATGAGTGCCGCACCATGAGTTGGTACAACCTGGGTTATCAGGATGGATCGGAAGGCAAAACCCGTCAGGCGACCCGCGATTACGTTTCGTCTTGCAGCGAATATGGCCTCAAAGTGGATGAGGCCGAGTGGAAACGGGGCTACGACAAGGGGTTGGAGCTCTACTGCATCCCCGAGCTGGCTTACAGCAAGGGCAAGGAGGGGCAGGCCTATCTGGGGGTATGCCCCAATGACGCCAGCTTCCTCAAGCAGTATCAGCGTGGCTACGAAGAGTACAAACTGGCTTCCCGCCTGCGGGAGATCAGTGACGAGCTGGAGCGCACCGAGCGGGATATCGATACGCTGGAGCGCAGCATTCGCAACGAAACCAACACGGAACAGCGAGACTACTACCGTGCCAAACGCGATCGGGCCATTCGCCACTACGAATCCCTGCGCCGGGAGTACAACCGTCTGCGCTATCCGGATCGGGTGATCCAGTTCTCCTTCGGCGGTTAATCCCTCTCTTCATGGCCAGCCCGCGTGCTGGCCATGTTGCATCTTGTCAGCTCAGGGCAGTACCCAGCGCTGTAGCGCCAGTGCGATGCCATCTTCGTTGTGGTCGGCCGTGACCCGATGGGCATGGCTCTGGATCTGCGGGGCCGCATTGCCCATGGCCACCGCCAGCCCCACCTGCTCGAACATGCTGATGTCGTTGTTGTTGTCCCCAAACGCCACCACCTGCTCCATCGCAATCCCTTCGCTGGCTGCCCACTGGGCCAGCCGGTTGCCCTTGCTGCAACCGGGCTGTACCAGCTCTACCGCATAGGGGGCCGCCCAGTCGCGGGTAAAGGGCATCTGCTCGACCACCTCGCCCATAAAGGTGTGCAGGCGTGCCGGATCCTGATTGAACAGCTCCAGTTTCCAGACCGGGTTGTCGAGCCAGCCTGCCAGCTCCTCGACCGGGTGGAGGGCGATCTTGAGGTGGTCCGGCTGATTGGCCGACCAGTGGCGGATGCGGGTGACATGCTCTTCGCAGCCGATGTAGCCGATCCCCTCGCTCAGGTGGAACAGGGCGCCCATCTGTTGTGCCTCCACCGCGGCCAGCAGCTCGGTAAGCGGGGCGGCCGCCAGCGGGTCGCCGCTGAGGATCCCGTTTTGCACCGGATCATAGAGATAGGCGCCGTTGCTGCAGATGAGGGGGGTATCGAGGGCCAGTTCGTGGTGGAAGGGGCGTGCCGTCATGTAGTGGCGCCCCGTGACCAGAAGCACCTTGATGCCGTGGGCGCGGGCCTGCGCCAGGGCTGCCCGGGTGGCCGACGAGATCTTGTGATCCCGGGTCAGCAGGGTGCCATCCATATCGAGCGCGATGGCCTTGTACTCACTCATAGCTCCTCCAGCATCGAACAAATCCGCAAAGAGCCTTACCGTCCCAGACCCGGCGCCCCGATGCAAGCCTTGCCCGCGGCCGAAGCACCGAACTGTGATCCCTTCGTGGCTCAGGTGCAGCTGGCCAGCTGTTGACGACGGTCGGCACGGCGGCGCAGCAGATAGAAACCGGCGGCACTGGCAAGGGAGCAGAGGGTGGCGAGATAGAAGGGCCACTCGGTACCGGCCAGCAGCACCAGACTGCCAAGCAGCACCGCCAGGATCTCGCTACCCACGGCGAGGGCGCGGTAGAGCCCCATCGCCTGCCCCTGTTGCTCCGGGTGACTGCGGTTGGAGATCGCCACCGAAGTGGCCAGCTCTCCCAGACTCATGCCGATGCCAGCGGGAACGAAGGTAAGCGCCAGTCCCCACCAGTGCACGGGCAGGATAAAGAGCAGCATGCCGCTCGCCATCACCAGATGGCCGGCAATGCCGAGGGAGCTGCCGCGCCAGTGACGGGCGATGCGGGAGCCGAGCCAGGAGCCCGCCATCATGGGCAGGCTCACCAGCACCGCCGCCTGCGCCAGCTGGGCCGGATCCCAGGCCAGCCTCTCCACCAGCCAGATATTGAAGTAGGTGAAATAGAGCTGCACGGCGCCATAGCTGATCAGGGTGAGCGCGAAGTAGGGCAGCAGGGCCGGTTGCAGCAACAGCTGGCGGCTGGAGAGGGTCGCTGCCTCCCGGGCGGCCGCCACCGGCGGACGATGGGGCACCAGCCAGAGCACCAGCAGCAGATTGAGCAGGGTCATCGCGACGGCCAGCCAGGCCGCCAGACTGTAATCCCCCGAGATCACCGCGGCGTAGCCCCCGATCACCGGTCCCACTACCCAGCCCAAATTCATGCCGATGTTGATCCAGGCGAAGCTGCGCGCCTTGTGCTCCTTGCCAGCGAGATCCGCCGCCATCGCCTGCACGATGGCGATGTTGCCGTTGCATAGCCCCTCCACAATCCGGCTAAGCAGCAACAGGGGGAGGGAGCGCCAGGCGATACCGAGTGCCATCAGGGCATAGCCTGCCAGTACCCCCGCCAGCGAGAGCAACAGCAGTGGCTTGCGGCCATAGCGGTCGGAGAGGCGACCGAGCCAGGGGCTGCCCACCAGCTGGAACAGCGGATAGAGCCCCATGATGACCCCCAGCCACACCTTGCGGCTCCAGTCGGAGGCTTCCGGCGTCAGCATGCCGTGGGCCGGATCCAGCAGCAAGGGTGCCAATACCGGGGAGGGGAGACTGAAGCCTGCAACTGCCAGCGTGACCGTCATGACCAGCACCCAGAGGGGATTTTTGTGCCCGTGTTTCTCCATGTTGCACCCATTAAGTAAAGTTATTTGTTTATTTATGCTGATTCATAGACGGGATTAAGTAAAGTGAATCGTTGATTTAATAAAGGGGGCTCCCCATAATGGGGTCATGAACGCAAGCACCGACAAGATCCTGTTTCTGCTCAAGAGCCATGGCCCGCAGAGCGCCGCCGCGCTGGGGGAGCAGTTGCAGATGACCTCCATGGGCGCCCGCCAGCACCTGCTCGCACTGGAGCAGGAGGGGTGGGTCACATTCAACGACGAGGCACGCGGGCGCGGTCGTCCCGTGCGGCTGTGGCAGCTCACCGAGCAGGCTTGGCAACGCTTCCCCGATAGCCATAGCGACCTGACCGTGCAGCTGATCGACAACGTGCGCGAGCTGTTTGGCGAAGAGGGGTTGGAGCGGCTTATCCTGCAGCGGGAGCAGCAGATGCTGGCTCGCTATCAGGAGGTGCTGGGGTCGCATGGCCTCTCTGGCCGGTTGGCGGCTCTCAAGGAGCTGCGCACTCGCGAGGGCTACATGGCGGAGATCCGTCGCGAGGAGGATGGCAGCTGGTTGCTGTGGGAGAGTCACTGCCCCATCTGTGCGGCGGCGCGTACTTGCCGAGGTTTCTGTCGCAGCGAGCTAGCGCTGTTTCGCCAGCTGCTGGCGCCGGCGACGGTGGAGCGGGAGCAATATCTGCTGGAGGGGGCGCATCGCTGCCTCTATCGCATCACGCCGCCCGCGCTCTGATTTCGTCAAACGCCCAAAAACAACAAAGCAGGCGCCGGGATGCCTGCTTTGTTGCCTTCGGGGAGGGGGTTCTCTCGTTCCAGCCCGTCGTTTCCCGATAAGGTAAGACGGCTGATGGGGCTCTTGACCCGGTAAGGTCCTTCACCGCAGAGACCCGGTCAGGTATCTGCTTTGCCACCGGAAGACGTAACCATAGTATCCCTCCCGTGCCGGTGAGTGGTTGCAAAGTAACCACTTATTTCGGTTGTTTTTGCAATAGTTCACCCTTAATCTAGGAAAAGTGGATTAGTCATTGCAACGAGGAAGGGTAAATGCTGAAACTTGATCGCATAGACAGACATATTCTCGAGCTGATGCAGGAGAATGGCCGCATCAGCAATCTGGAACTGGCCGAGCTGGTAGGGCTCTCGCCGTCCCCCTGCTCCCGCCGGGTCAAGGCGCTGGAGGATGCCGGTCTCATCGACACCCACGTTACTCTGCTCAACGCCCGCCAGCTTGGTCTCACTCTCACCGCCTACATTCACATCTCCATGGACAGACATACGCCCGAGCGGTTCGAAAACTTCGATCGCGCCATCAGCGAACTGCCCGAAGTGCTGGAGTGTGACCTTATCACCGGCAATGATGCCGACTACCAGCTCAAGGTGGTGGTGCGCGACATGGAGCATTACCAGCACTTCCTGCTGGACAAGCTGACCCATATCCCGGGGGTGACCGGGGTGCGCTCCAGCTTCGTGCTGCGCCGCATCAAGCACAAGACGGCGCTGCCGCTCAACCATCTGGGGTGAGCCCGCGCAAACCGCTCATATAAACAGAAAGAGGAGGCCAGTGGCCTCCTCTTTTGCTATTCGCTCTTGGTTATTCGGTCGTGGTTATTCGGTTCTGGATTAGCTGTCGCGGTGACGGGGCGACTGCTGTGGTCAGACGCTGACCTGGCTGATGTCTTCCACCTGCAGCAGCCAGCCGCTCTGCTCCTGCTGCGGTTCGCCGCTGACCCGCAGCCGCTCACCGGTCGGCACCCACTGCCCCTCGGGCAGGGAGACCAGCAGGCTCTCGCTGCCGTTGTCGAACAACCAGCGATCTTCGCCAAGCGATTCAATCAGATAACCTTCCATCTCCACTCTGGACTCGGCTTGCCAGGATGGCGCAACGGAATCACGGCTCTCGATGAAATCCCCCTGAACACCAAAACTGGCTAGCCCCCACAGAATGGAGAGCCCGACGATGGATGTTTGCATCTTGTCTCTCCTCTTTTGGAACTGTAGGGCCAGTATGGGAACAGAAAACTGAGCGCACCATGAACAAGGTGGCAAAGTGCTGGCGAGATCGCGAAAAAATCCGGCCAATTGGCCGGCAGTGTCATTTTATGGTGCCTGGATCACACTATTTGGCGGCTTCTTCTGCCATCCGTTCAGCTCTTGGCTTATTCGTCCACATGGCTACCCCGCGATGATCCCCACAGATCCCCTCTGCTACCACGGCGCGAACCCGGGTGCCATCTTTGCAAATGGCCTGCCAGGCGTCAGCATCATCGATGGCGAGCGAGTTGGGGGGCTGCGTGGTTTGGCAAGCCGTGAGCAGCAGGGCGCACAGGGGGAGCAATTTTTTCATGGCGGACTCCTCGGGGTGATGGGGGACTGAGAGGATTGGGATGACCTCTCGATCCGGGCTTCACTCCCCAGCATCAGTGATAACCGGTTCAGGGGCAAGGGGAGGTGCTACCGACAGGTGCAGGTGCCGTGCAGCCGGGGCTTGCTCTGTGCCCTCCTTGGGCCTAAGGTGGGGCCGTTTTACTGCCTTATTGAAGGAGCGTTTTCATGTCCACTCTCTATCCCCGCGTCGGGGTCGGCGTCATCTTGACCAACGCCCAAGGCCAGGTGCTGCTTGGCAAACGCAAAGGGAGCCATGCCCCCTACTGGTCGATCCCGGGTGGTCATCTGGAGTTGGGAGAGAGCTTCGAGTCGGCGGCGATCCGCGAGGTGGCCGAGGAGACCGGACTGGAGATCCAGGGGCCCGAGGTGGTAGCGGTGACCAACAATCTGGAGACATGGCGCGAGAGCGGGCTGCACTATATCTCGGTGACCCTGCACGCCCGGGCCGATGGTGAGCCGCAGCTGCTGGAGCCGGAGAAGTGCGAAGGCTGGGTCTGGTGCGATCCGCGCGCGTTGCCAGAGCCCCATTTCGACGCCAGCCGCCAATCCATCTCCTGCTGGCTGGCGGGACGCTGCTATCTGCCGGGTGATATGCCCATGGTGTCGGCCGAATCAGCCTGATTGTCATAAAACGATCATCGCGCTGTCATAATATCCCCTCTCCATCGGGAGAAGAGGGATGAGGGAGAAGAGCGTGGGACAGGTATTTATTCAGTTTTTATGGCTGGGATGCATCAGTTTTGGCGGCCCGGCCGCTCATATCGGCTATTTCCAGCGCACCTTCGTCCAGCGGCTCGGCTGGCTGACACAGGCCGAATTTGCCCGCTTGCTGGCGCTGTGCCAACTGCTGCCGGGGCCCGCCTCCAGCCAGCTTGGTTTCGCCATCGGTCGTCATCGCGCCGGTCTGGGCGGGGCGCTCTCTGCTTTTGTTGGCTTCACGCTGCCCTCATTTCTGCTGCTACTGGCGGCCGCGATCGGCATCGGCCAGCTGGGCAGCAATCTGTGGCTCGATGCGGCGTTGCACGGCCTCAAGCTGCTGGCGCTTATCGTGGTGGCCGATGCGGTGCTCACCATGAGTCGTCAGTTCTGTGCCACGGGAATGACCCAGGGGATTATGGTGGTGACCGCTGCTGCACTCTGGTGGCAGCCCGGTCTGCTGACTCAACTGTTGATGCTGGCGGGAGCTGCGTTTATCTGCGCCCGCAGCCAGCGTGGGGCGGGTAGTGTGCCAGCCTCCGCCGAGCTGCCTTCTGCCGCCAGCAGTCAGCCTCATTGGCCGACTCTGCTGCTGTTTGGCATCCTTTTTATCGGTCTGCCGCTGCTCGGCAGCCCGATTGGCCAGCTGGTTGCCGACTTCTATCGCGCCGGTAGTCTGGTGTTTGGCGGTGGCCATGTGGTGCTGCCGCTGCTGCAAGAGAGCGTGGGACACACTCTCAACGGGCAGCAGTTTCTGACCGGTTACAGCTTGGCCCAGTTGGTGCCGGGCCCCATGTTTACCCTTGCCACCTATCTTGGCGCCCAGCTGCAGCCCGAGATGCCGATGATCGGGGCCCTGTTGGCGACCCTGGCGCTCTTTGCACCCGGCTTTCTGCTGCTCTGGGCGGTGGGCCCCTGCTGGCAACAGTGGCTGGCCCAGCCCCGTCTGGCGGGGGCCGTCACCGGAATCAACGCCGCCGTGGTGGGCTTGTTGCTGGCGGCCCTCTATCAGCCGGTGTGGCAGAGCGCGGTGCTGGCGCCGACCGATCTGGCGCTGGCGGCCATCGGCTTTTATCTGCTGCGGGTGTTGAAGTTGCCGATACCGGCCATCGCGGCCCTGCTGGTGATTGCTGCTATCCTGCTGCCGTGAATGCGGTGGAATCCCGATAAAAAACGGCGCCTCCGTGATGGAGGCGCCGTTTTTATTGCAATGGGTAAGACGTTCAGGCCTCGGGATCGAAATCCAGACTCAGGCTGTTGACGCAGTAGCGCTGGCCTGTCTCGGTCGGTCCGTCGGGGAAGACGTGACCGAGGTGAGAGCCGCACTGGCGGCAGGTGATCTCCACTCGCTTCATGCCGTGGCTGTTGTCCTCGGTGTACTCCACCGTCCCCTCGATGGCCTTGTCGAACGAGGGCCAGCCGCAGCCGGAATCAAACTTGGCTCCTGAGTGAAACAACACGCTCTTGCAGCAGACACAGAGGTAGTCGCCGCTCTTGCGATTGTGGAGCAGGGCGCCGCTGTAGGGGCGCTCGGTGCCCTTCTCCCAGCAGACGTGAAACTGCTCGGGGGTCAGTTTGCTGCGCCACTGTTCCGGATTGTTACTGCTCATACCGACTCCTTGCCATCCATACCGGAGCCCAGCATAGCGGCTCCGTAAAGCTGACTCCAGCATGCCTCTTATGCTTTGCCTGTATCTGTGATCGAGGTGGCAACCATCTCTTCACCGGATGCAGGGAGAATTTCCTGCTGCGGTGGCTGGGCATCCTCCGCCGTGCTGGCCAGCGCCACCCGCTCCAGCAGTTTGAGGGAGTGGGCCCGGCCGACCGCCACCTGCCGTTTGATGTCATCGGGCAGGAAGGGGAGGCCATCGTTGGTGGCAGTGTCGATGGTCTGGATCCACTCCAGCCCTTCCCCCGGCGGCGGCAGGCGGAACTGGATATCGTAATCGCTGGCGTTGAACAGCACGTACCAGCGCTCGCCGACACAGTTGATCATGCCGATATCCATGGCGAACGCCTGCCCCATGGGAGCGTGCCAATCCTGATCGGTGAGCTGGTGGCCGTCCGGGTGATACCAGTTGACCTGATGGCAGCTGGACGGGGTGCCATTCCAGCTGTCGTCGCTCAGTTGCAGGTTGGAGAAGACGCTGGACTCCGCCCGCAGCGCCATCATCTGCTGGGTGAAGGCGAACAGCCGCTCATCCTCCGGTCGCCACTGCCAGTTGACCCAGCTGATCTGGTTGTCCTGACAGTAAGCGTTGTTGTTGCCAAGCTGGCTGCGGCCCATCTCGTCGCCGGCGAGGAAGTGGGGAGTGCCTTGGGAGAGCAGCAGAGTGGCAATCAGATTGCGCTTCTGCTGCTGGCGCAGGCTGTTGACCCGCGGATCCAGGGTCGGCCCCTCTACCCCGTGGTTATAGGAGAGGTTGTTGCCGTGACCATCGCGATTGTCTTCACCGTTGGCCTGATTGTGGCGCTGGTTGTAGGAGACCAGATCCTCCAGGGTGAAACCGTCGTGATAGCAGAGGTAGTTGACGCTGCTGTGAGGCGAGCGCCAGTTCTTCGGGAAGATATCCCGCGAGCCTACCAAGCGGGTGGCAAAGTCCCCCATCTTGCCCGCATCACCGCGCCAGAAGGCGCGCACCGTGTCGCGGTAGCGGTCATTGATCTCCTGCCACTGGCTCGGGAATTGACCCAGCCGGTAGCCGAAGGGACCGATGTCCCAGGGTTCTGCGATGAGCTTGACCTGTGACAGCACTGGGTCGGCCATCACGGCCTTGAAGAAGGCGCCCATGGGCTCGAACTCCCCCGCTTCCCGCGCCAGCGTCACCGCCAGATCGAAACGGAAGCCATCCACCTGCATCTCGGTGACCCAGTAGCGCAAGGCATCGAGCACCAGCCGCAGGGTGTTGGGATGATCCAGATTGACGCTGTTGCCACAGCCGGTCACGTTGGCGTGACGGGTGTAGTCCGGGCCGTGGGGGCCCGCTTCGAAGGCGTAGTAACCGGCGTTGTCAAAGCCCTTGAACGAGAGGGTGGGGCCGTCGAAGCCAGAGGCGGCAGTGTGGTTGTAGACCACATCCAGGATCACCTCGAGCCCGGCCCGGTGCAGCTCGCGCACCATGGTCTTGAACTCGGTCACCGCCTCGTCGGCCCTGGTGCTGTAGCGTGGCTCCGGGGCGAAGAAGGCGATGGGGTTGTAGCCCCAGTAGTTGGTCAGTCCCAGCTGCTCCAGTCGCGGTTCCGACATGAAGGCGGCCACCGGCATCAGCTGCACCGAGGTGATGCCGAGGCTCTTCATATGCTCGATAACCAGCGGGTGACAGATGCCAAGGTAGGTGCCCTGCAGCGCTTTGGGGATCCCCGGATGCTGCTTGGTAAAGCCCTTGACGTGTGTCTCGTAGATAATGGTGCGGGCCGGGCTGATCCCGGGTTTGCCAACCCCTTGCCAGTCAAAACTGTCATCCACTACCACCGACTTGGCAATCATCCCTGCACTGTCACCCTGATAGAGGGCTTCATCCCAGTAGGTGGGACGACTGAGCGCCTTGGCGTAGGGGTCAATCAGCAGTTTTTGCGGATCGAACAGCATCCCCTCCTGCGGGGTGCCATAGACCCGATAGCCGTAGCGCTGACCGGCCTTTACGCCGCGCACGTAGCCAAAGCGATACTGGCCACGGCGGCCGGGCAGCTCCAGCCGCATCAGCTCCTGCTCCTGCTCGTCGTACAGGCAGATCTGCACCTTGTCCGACTGGGGGGCCCAGACGCAGAAGTGGCAACCGTTCTCGTCAAGGCGGGCCCCCAGCGGGTGGCCTACCCCTTTTTCCATTACAAGCATCAAGACTCCTGTTTGATAAACAAGGTCGCCAGCGGCGGCAGATCCAGCACTATGCTGTGTGCCATCCCCTGCCAGGGGGTCGGCTCGGCAGCGAACACCAGACCTACATCATAGTTACTGCCCCAGTAATACTCGCTGTCGGTGTTGAGCACCACCCGATAGTGGCCCGCCGCAGGGACGCCGATCCGATATTCGATACGGGGCACCGGGGTGAAGTTGCAAGCCACCACAATAGCCTGCTTGCCCTCTTTGTCCGCCCGCAGCCAGGCAAAGATGCTGTTGTCGGCATCGTTGTGATCCAGCCAGCGGAAGCCGGTCTGCTCATAATCGGCCTGATACAAGGCAGGCTCATGACGGTAGAGGTGGTTGAGATCGTGGATCAGGCGCTGCTGACCGGCATGCTTGGGATATTGCAGCAGGTGCCACGGCAGCTGGGCGTCGTGGTTCCACTCGTTGCTCTGAGCGATTTCGGTGCCCATGAAGTTGAGCTTCTTGCCCGGGTGGGCGTACATGAAGCCCATGTAGGCGCGCAGGTTGGCGGCTTGCTGCCACTCGTCACCGGGCATCTTGTAGAGCATGGAGTGCTTGCCGTGCACCACCTCGTCGTGGGAGAGCGACAGGATGAAGTTCTCGTCATAGTGGTAAACCATGGAGAAGGTCATGTCGTTGTGGTGGTAGCGACGGTGGATCGGCTCTTTCTGCATATAGGTGAGGGTGTCGTGCATCCAGCCCATATTCCACTTGAAGCCAAAGCCGAGGCCGCCGAGGAAGGTGGGGCGGGAGACACCGGCAAATGCGGTGGACTCTTCGGCGATGGTCATGGCGTGGGGGTACTTGCCGTAGACCTCCTCGTTGGTCCACTTGAGCAGACTGATCGCCTCGTAGTTGTGGTTGCCGCCATCGACGTTCGGTACCCACTCACCGGCGTTGCGGGAGTAGTCCAGATAGAGCATGGAGGCGACCGCATCCACCCGCAGTCCGTCGATGTGGAACTTGTCGAGCCAGAACAGGGCGCTCGCCACCAGGAACTGGCGCACTGTGTCGCGGCCAAAGTCATAGATGTAGGAGTTCCAGTCCGGGTGCCAGCCACGGCGCGGATCCTCGTACTCGTAGAGCGGGGTGCCATCGAAGCGGGCCAGGCCGTGGGCATCGGACGGGAAGTGGGCGGGTACCCAGTCCAGAATGATGCCGATGCCGGCCTGGTGGCACTGGTCGACGAAGTATTTGAAATCATCAGCGGTGCCGTAGCGGCTGGTGGGGGAGAACATACCCACCGGCTGGTAGCCCCAGGAGCCGCTGAAGGGGTGCTCGGAGACCGGCAGCAGCTCGATGTGGGTGTACTCCATCTCCTTGATGTAGGCGACCAGCTCCACTGCCAGTTCGCGCCAGCTCAGGCTGTCGCCATTGGGGTGGCGCTTCCAGGAGCCGACGTGCAGCTCATAGATGGATAGGGGTTGCTCACGCTTGTCGTTGTGCTGGCTGGCAATCCACTCGGCATCCTGCCACTGGTACTGGGCGTGGTCATAGACCACGGAGGCGAACGACGGATACTGCTCACTGTAGAAACCTACAGGGTCGCTCTTGTGGGGCAGCCGG
Organism: Aeromonas sp. S11(2024); assembly: GCF_041402345.1. NCBI lineage: Bacteria > Pseudomonadati > Pseudomonadota > Gammaproteobacteria > Aeromonadales > Aeromonadaceae > Aeromonas > Aeromonas sp. S11(2024). The sequence continues at coordinate 16,772 of NZ_JBGLRC010000009.1, forward strand.
TTGCCCATGGGGTCCTTGAGCTCGAACTTGTAGCGATCCCCGGCCTTGAGGCCCGGCACAAACAGCACCCAGTGACCGCAGAGGCTGCGCTGCATCGGATGGCGGCGGCCATCCCAGAAGTTGAAATCGCCGATGAGGCTCACGGCGGTGGCGCTCGGTGCATAGACCGCAAAACGCACCCCTTCCACCTGCTGGCCAAGATGCTCCACGGTGCGCAGCTGGGCGCCAAGGGTGTGGTAGAGGTTTTCCGGCTGGGCAGTCAGTTCGGCCAGGCCTGCCCAGGCGGCATCCTGAAACTGATAGGGGTCGATAACCTCGGTAGTGGCATCTTGGTAGCTGGCGATCAGCTGATAGGGGAAGGAGTTTTTGCGGCGGGTGAAAACAGTTTCAAAAAGACCCGATTCATCGGTGGGCGCCAGGGTGGCAACGACTTTGCCCGACTTGAGATCCTTGACGCGGACTTCGAGGGCATCAGGCAACCAGGCGGTCAGTTTGAGGCCGGGCCCATCCGGATTGGCCTGCAGGCCTAAGTGAGAGAAGGGATCGGAACAGCGGGCAGCAACCAAACGTTCAACGAGCATCGAGATTTCCTTTCATGACAGAGCATCCACTCCGGCCGAAGCCGGAGTGGATTTAGGTGAGAGCGCTGTGGGAGACAGCGTCTCAACGACTGGCCTCATCACGGGCTTGGCTCATCTTGCCAGCCAGTGCCTTGAGTGCCTCATTGGCAAAAATATCTTCCAGATCAGCGGAGAGCTTGCGGCGCCAGTTGGGGTATTCGTAACTGGTGCCCGGTACGTTGACCGGCTTGTCCATCTCCAGCCAATCTTCCAGCTGGGTACTGAACAGGGCGCAGCTGCCGCGGGACATGTGGATCTGCAGACCGTGGTTGAGTTCGGTGTTCATGCCGACCCAGTTCACGTCATGACTGATGTTGTCAGAGATGACCTTGTGGGCATGCAAGCTGTCGAGGATCCGCTGTTTGGCCTGGTGACGATCAGCATACAGAGTCTTCAAAACATCTTCATCCGGATACAGACCCAGTTGACGGCCGAGCGCCAGATCATCGCAGTGCCAGAAGCCCTTGAGGGTCGGCATGTCGTGAGTGGTCAGGGCCGACATCGCCTGCTCGGTGTAGTGCGCCGGGGAGATAAAGCCGCCATCTTCCTTGGAGCGCTCGAAGAAGAACACCTTGTAGGAGTGAACGCCGTTCTCTTTCAGGGTCACGTCGATCCCCTCCGGCACGGTGCCCAGATCCTCGCCGATCAGCAGGCACTGATTGCGGTGGGATTCGAGGGCCAGAATGCCCAGCAGATCGTTGACCGGATAGTAGATGTAGGCGCCCTTGGCGGCGGACGCTCCGGGCGGTACCCACCACAGGCGCAGCAAGGCCATCACGTGGTCGATACGCAGTGCGCCACAGGAGCGCATGTTGGCACGGAACAAGTCCACCATCGGCTGATAGGCCGCTTCAAACAGCTTGTTCGGGTTCATCGGGGGCAGGCCCCAGTTCTGACCGAGCGGGCCGAGAATATCGGGCGGCGCACCGACCGAGGCTTTCGGACAGTAGAGATCCTGGTTGGCCCAGATCTCGGTGGAGCCTTCGGAGACGCCCACTGCCAGATCCCGGTAGATCCCCATCACCATGCCGGCAGCCTTGGCGCGTGCATCGGCTTGCGCCAGCTGCTCGTCGGCCAGGAACTGCAGATAGAGGTAGAAGTTGACATCTTGCGGGTGCGCGGCCATCCAGGCGGCAACGGCAGGATTGTGGTAATCGCGCAGCTCCTGCGGCCATACCGGCCAGCCCCAGGCATTTTCGCCTTTGGCATAGAAGTGGGCCTGCAGGGCATCAAATGCTGCCTGCTGTTGCAGGCTGTCGCCACCGGCGGCCACGAAGGCATCAAAGGCGGCCTGACGCTCGGCGCTCAGGGTGGCTTCGTCGAACACCTGACGCAGCATGCCGAGTTTGGTCTGGATCACGCCGGTGTAATCGACGTTCTCTTTGGCGCGCAGATCAGCCAGATGTTGCTGGAAGGCAGGACTTGCCACTTCCGCTTTCAGGCGATCGCTCTGCTGGAATTCGGGCACCGCTTCCACATTGATATAGGCCACGTTGAGCCAGCGACGGGAAGAGGGGCTGTAGGGACTGGCGCTCTCCGGATTGGCCGGATAGAGGGCGTGGATGGGGTTGAGGCCGACGAAGTGGGCACCCCAGGCGGCGGCTTTCTCGACCAGCTGGCCCAGATCGCTGAAATCACCGATACCCCAGTTGTGGCGGCTGCGCAGGCAGTAGAGCTGCACGCTCGGACCCCATACCTTGCGGCCATCGGCAATCGGCGCCTGCTTGTAGCAGGCCTTGGGGGCGACAATGAGGCGCATGGTGGCCAGCGGCTCGTCATTGCCCTCTTCCAGCAGCACCAACTGGTGGTAACCCAGCTCCGGGGCCATCTCCAGGGTGACGCGATAGGCCTGGCACTCCATCTCTTCAAATTCGGCCACGCCGACCAGCTCACCCTCGATGGGGGTGAATTGACCGGACAGCACTGCACCCTGCTCCTGCTGGAGCTGCCAGGTGAGGGCGTCGTTGACGAATTCGATGGGGAGGCGAACCTCAAGGGTAACGGTGTCGCCGGTGCGAACCACCATCACAGGAACCAGCGCCCGCAGCCAGTGCTGACGATGTTCCTCTTCCAGCTGCTGCACCAGTGCGGCCTCGTCATCGACGCGGTAGCCCATGGCGCCCAGCATGGCTGCCTTGCTCTCTTCTGATACCTGGGCCGGGTGGCCCCAGGCATCGACATACTCGCTGGCGATACCTTTTGCGGCAGCCAGCTGTTCAATCAGGGTGGTCATAGTTTGAGAATTCCCGCTGTGGATTCTATCTATACTATTTTGTTTGATTTTTATGGGGTGGTACTTGAACAGTGGCTCTTTGGCCATGCTAAACCGCGCACATTTTTACATATCTCTGTGAATGGTTGTGTGACCGAGTAGGCACTATTGTGGATATCTGCGCGATGCCACGATCTGGCACTTTTTTCGTCAAAACGTGGTAATCAGTTACATAAACAGAAAATTAATTTCACAGTTTTTCATGATATAGCGCAATTTCAGACAGAATGTTGGTTGACTCACCGGAGAGTTCTAGTAAATTTACAAGCGGAATTTTCTTTGACTACTGAACAGTTAGGTAACTAAATATGACTATCAAAGTAGGTATTAACGGTTTTGGCCGTATCGGTCGTTTCGTATTCCGTCTGGCTTGCGAGCGTGCAGACATCGAAGTTGTTGGTATCAACGACCTGATCGATGTTGACTACATGGCTTACATGCTGAAGTACGATTCAACTCACGGTCGTTTCAACGGTACCGTTGAAGTTAAAGACGGCAACTTGGTTGTAAACGGCAAAACCGTACGTGTTACCGCTGAGCGTGACCCGGCCAACCTGAAGTGGGGCGAAATCGGTGTTGACGTTGTTGCTGAAGCTACCGGTCTGTTCCTGACCGACGAGACTGCTCGTAAGCACATCGCTGCTGGTGCCAAGAAAGTTGTTCTGACTGGCCCGTCCAAAGACGCTACCCCGATGTTCGTAATGGGTGTTAACGACTCTACCTACGCTGGCCAGGACATCGTTTCCAACGCTTCCTGCACCACCAACTGCCTGGCACCGATCGCCAAGGTTCTGAACGATACCTTCGGTATCGAGTCTGGCCTGATGACCACCGTTCACGCTACCACTGCTACCCAGAAGACCGTTGATGGTCCGTCTGCCAAAGACTGGCGCGGTGGCCGCGGTGCGGCTCAGAACATCATCCCGTCCTCTACCGGTGCTGCCAAGGCTGTTGGCGTAGTTATTCCGGAACTGAAAGGCCTGCTGACCGGTATGGCTTTCCGTGTTCCGACTCCGGACGTGTCTGTTGTTGACCTGACCGTTAACCTGAAGAAAGCTGCCACCTACGCAGAAATCTGCGAAGCGATGAAAGCTGCTTCCGAAGGCGCGATGAAAGGCGTTCTGGGCTACACCGAAGACGAAGTTGTATCTACCGACTTCCTGGGTGAGCGTCAGACCTCCGTATTCGACGCCAAGGCTGGTATCCAGCTGAACGACAAATTCGTTAAAGTTGTATCCTGGTACGACAACGAAATGGGCTACTCCAGCAAAGTTCTGGACCTGATCGCTCACATCTCCAAGTAATTTGGGATGCGCAATCGCGTAGCTTGAAAAAGGCGGCCATTGGCCGCCTTTTTGTTTTTCGGTTTCCCCTGATGACAGGAGTCCACATGCAATCCATTCGCCCCCTGACAGCCAATTGCAAGCTTGCCAACAATGCCGCCGGTCTGCCGGTTCTCACCATCAACAACGACTATGCCAAGGCAGAAATCAGCCTGTTTGGCGCCCATGTGCTGAGCTATCAGCGTCATGGCGAGCCAGCCTCCATCTGGCTGAGCGACAAGGCGGTGCTGGATGGCAGCAAGCCTGTTCGCGGTGGTATCCCGATCTGCTGGCCCTGGTTTGGTCCGGCGCCCGCCCGCGTCGGTAGCGGCAAGCCCTCCCACGGTTTTGCCCGTACCACCCTCTGGATGCTGGACGGGGTCTCCGATCACGCTGACGGCACGCTTGTTCATCTCTCCCTGCGCGACAGCGATGCGACCCGCGCCCTGTGGGATCACCCCTTCGAGCTGGAACTGGACGTGCTGGTGGGCAAAGAGCTTTCGCTGGTGCTGACCACTCGCAACACCGGTAGCCAGCCGCTGACTTATAGCGGTGCGCTGCACACCTATTTGCAGATCAGCGCACCGGAGGCGGTAAGCATCACCGGCCTGGGTGAGCCCTATGCCGACAAGCTGACCGGACAGGATGCCAAGCAGCAGGGGGCATTGACCCTGAGCGGGCCGCTGGATCGGGTCTACTGGCAGCCAGAGGCGCTGGTGAGCGTGCAGGATGGTGAGCGCGAGACCCGGGTTGTCAGTGGCAACCACGACAGTGTGGTGGTCTGGACCCCCTGGCTGGAAGGGGCCACCGCCATGGCCGACATGAGCGACGATGGCTATCGCACCATGCTCTGCGTCGAAGCAGCCATCGCTGGCGAGGCGGGGGTGACCGTTGCGCCGGATGAAGAGCACAGTCTCTCCACCGTAATCATCTGAGCAGGATGAGGCTCAGATAAATAAAGAGGGCTCCCGCGGGAGCCCTCTTTGCATCTCGTGACGGCGACAATCAGGCGTTGCCCTGAGTCTTGAGCTTGAGTTCGGCGGCGAAATTGAGCATCCGATCGAGGGGGATCAAGGCTTTGACCCGCAGATCTTCGTCGACATGGATCTCGTGGCGCTCGGCACCGTCGGTGAGCGCTTCCTTGATCGCCACCAGACCGTTCATCGCCATCCAGGGGCAGTGGGCGCAGCTACGGCAGGTGGCGCCATCGCCACCGGTCGGAGCTTCCACCATCTCTTTCTCCGGACAAGCCTGCTGCATCTTGTAGAAGATGCCCCGATCGGTTGCCACGATCAGCTTCTGCTGGGGCAGCTCTTTGGCCGCCTTGATCAGCTGGCTGGTGGAGCCCACCGCATCGGCTAGCTCGATCACCGAGGCGGGGGATTCCGGATGAACCAGCACGGCGGCGTCCGGATTCTGCTCTTTCAGTTCGCGCAGGGCGCGGGCCTTGAACTCGTCGTGGACGATGCAGTGGCCCTGCCAGCGCAGCATCTGCGCCCCGGTCTTCTTCTCGATGTAGGCACCCAGATGGCGATCCGGGCCCCAGATGATCTTGTGACCCAGACTGTCGAGGTGTTCGACGATTTCCAGTGCGATGCTGGAGGTCACCACCCAGTCAGCCCGTGCTTTAACGGCGGCCGAGGTATTGGCATAGACCACTACGGTATGGTCGGGATTGGCATCGCAGAAGGCGGAGAACTGCTCGATAGGACAGCCCAGATCGAGGGAGCATTCGGCCTCCAGAGTCGGCATCAGCACCCGCTTGTGGGGGCTCAGGATCTTGGAGGTTTCCCCCATGAAACGTACCCCGGCGACGATCAGGGTCTGCGCCTCATGATCGCGGCCAAAGCGGGCCATCTCCAGCGAGTCACCGACGAAACCGCCGGTGGCTTCGGCCAGCGCCTGGATCTCGGGATCCGTGTAGTAGTGGGCAACCAGTACCGCCTTGCGCTCCTTGAGCAGCGCCTTGATTTCTGTGGTCAAGGTCGTTCTCTGCTCGGCACTCAGGGGAAGAGGTTTGGCCGGAAAGGGGTAGTCCATTGCGACTACCGGCGGGACACTGCTCAGTGCATTGCTCATTGCGACTGTTCCATCAACGCTCGGGAAGGCAAAAATTATAACCAGAAGCCTGCCACAAACCCATCAACAAATCGGGTGAAGCGCAAGTGGGCGAATATACTCAAGTAATTCGTTGTTATTCTGCCATAAGGAGTTGTCGCATGAAGCAACGTTCCCTCAAGTTCAAGTTGTTGTGCCTTACCATGGGGCTGTTTCTGCTGACCGGGCTGGCCATGACCCTGTTACAATCGGCCTCTTTCAGCTCCCTTCGCAACATGGTGATGACCCAGACCAGCGATGCATTGGAAGAGGAGGTCTCCCGCAGCCTGCAGTATCAGGCAGAGCGCTATGCCATCCAGATTGCCTCGCTGATGCAGAACTCCTATCAGATCCCCCTGACCGTGACCGCCCAGATTGAAGCCGGGATGGCCAAACCGGAACTGCGCTTGTCGCGGCCCCAAGTGGAGTCTCTGCTCGGCAGCAGCCTGCAGCAGGCGAGCGGGATCAGCTCCATTTATGCCCAGTTTGAACCGGATGGCTATGATGGCGAGGATGGCAACTGGCTGGGCGGAGCCAGCCACTCGGTGGCAGGCAAGGGGAGTCTGGAGGTCTATTTCACCAAGGATCAGGGAGGAGCCGTCGCCCAGCAAGCGGTGGACGCTGCTGCCAGCGAGGCCAAGTTTGATACCTCCCTCAACGAGTTCGGCATTCGCAACAGCGAGTGGTATCTCTGTGGTCGCGATACCCGCCAGCCCTGCCTGATGGAGCCCTACCTCTACGAAATCAGCCCGGGCAACAAGATGCTGATGACCAGTTTGACGGTACCCGTGCTGCGTGACGGCAAGTTTGTCGGGCTGGCCGGGGTGGATATGAACCTGCCCATCTTCCAGCAACTGGCTGAAAACCTTGGCAAGAGCCTCTATGACAACAAGGCGGATGTGACTCTGGTCAGCAAGATGGGGCTGATTGTGGGCAGCAACCGCTATGCCGACAAGCTGGGCCGTCCACTCAAGGAGGTGGGCCTGACCCTGCCTGACGGTCGGCCGGTCAGCAGCGACAGTGACTTCATTCTTCATCAGCCCATCCGGGTCGAGGCAGCCAATATCCAGTGGTGGTTGATGATCAAGGTGCCCAAGGCGCTGGCGCTGAGCAAGGCGCACGCCATCAGCAATGAACTGGGCACCCTGCTGGTGGATGCCCAGCGGCAGCAGATCATCGCCATGGGCGGGATTACCCTGTTGGTGCTGGGCTTGCTGGTCTGGTTTATCCAGACCATTACTGCGCCACTTTCTCTTATCAGCCGCCATGTGGGCCATCTCTCCAGCAACGAGGGGGATCTGACCCAGCAGATGGAGATCGACACCCATCGGGAGCTGATCGATCTGGGGGCCCAGCTCAATGCCTTCCTCGGCAAGCTGCGGGGCATGGTGCAAATGAGCAAGGGGATTGGTCAGCAGGTCTACCAGCAGGCGCGGGAGATGAAACATACCGCCGACACCATGCGCAACAGTCTGGACGAGCAGAATCTGGAGCTGGAGAGCGTGGTGAGCGCCATGCACCAGATGAGCACCACGGCAGTCAGCGTGGCGGGTTATGCCGAGCAGGCGGCGCAGGAGTCGGAAGCGGCGACCCACCACATCAATACCGCCCAGCAGACCCTCAGCAATGCCCGCAACGAGATCCATACTCTGGTCGGCGATATGCATGAGGCGGACAAGGCGGTGGCGCTGGTGGCCCAGCGCAGCACCAATATCAGCCGGATCCTCGATGTGATCCGCGCTATTGCCGAGCAGACCAACTTGCTGGCCCTCAACGCCGCCATCGAAGCGGCGCGGGCGGGTGACATGGGCCGCGGCTTTGCGGTGGTGGCGGACGAGGTGCGGGCGCTGGCCAACAAGACTCGTGAATCGACCGACGAGATCGGCCAGCTGATTGGTAGCCTGCAGACCGAGGTGAGCAGCAGCCAACGTCTGATGAATACCGGCATCGAGCGCTCCACCACCACGGTGCAGGGCACCGAGCAGGCGTTCGAGGCACTCAATCGGGTGGTGGCCCAGATCCAGCAGATCCACGACCACATCAGTCAGGTGGCTACCGCCGCCGAGCAGCAGAGCGCCGTCAGTGACGATATCAACAAGAATTTGATGCGGATTGGTGATACCGCCAACGTGATTGGGCAGGAGGCCACCTCCAGCCATCAACTGAGCGAGGCGCTGGAGCAAGCGGCCACGGCGCTGGCCAGTCAGCTCGATCGGCTGCGTACCTGAGTGGCTGCCAGAGAGACAAAAGCCCGCGAGCGATCGCGGGCTTTTTTATCACTCGATGGCAGAGTTGCGTCAGTTGCGGGGTTCAACCAGCAGGATGTGGGAGTCGGCCCCCACTACCCTGACCTTGCTGCCCGCAGGCAGCGACTCGTCGCAGCGCACCGTCCAGACCGTATCGTCCAGATGTACCCGGCTGGTGCCCTGGGCGACATCATCCAGCAGGGTCAGCTCGCGGCCCATATAGCTCTGCATCCGCTCGTTGATGGTGCTGGCGGCATCCTGCCCCGAGTTGTCACGCTGGTGTTGCCAGCGCCACCAGGCCCAGGTGGTGAGCAGGGATTGCACCGCAAACAGCAGCAACTGCGCCTGCCAGCCAAAGGGCCAGATCAGCAGCAGCAGGCCCACTTCCAGCGCGGCGATGCCGGTCCAGAGCAAAAAGCCCACCGAGCCGAGCACCTCGATGGCCAGCAGAATGAAGCCGAGCCCCAGCCAGTGCCAGTGGGTCAGCCCCTCTAACAGGGCAGTCATGACTTGCTGCCCTTGCCATCTTTGTTGAACAGCTCGGCCATGCCAGCCACCGAGCCAATCAGGCTGCCCGCTTCCAGCGGCATCATGATGATCTTGCTGTTGGGGCCTTCACCGATGCGGGCCAGTGCTTCGGTATATTTCTGGGCCACGAAGTAGTTGATGGCCTGCAGGTCTCCTTCCGCAATTGCCTGGGAAACCATGTGGGTCGCCTTGGCTTCCGCCTCGGCAGCCCGCTCCCGCGCTTCGGCGGCGAGGAAGGCGGCCTGACGCTCACCCTCGGCTTTGAGGATCTGGGACTGCTTTTCGCCTTCCGCTTTCAGGATCTTGGACTGGCGCACCCCTTCGGCCTCCAGTACCTCGGCCCGTTTCTGGCGCTCGGCCTTCATCTGGGCGTTCATCGCCTCGACCAGTGCCAGCGGCGGGCGCACATCTTTAATCTCGATGCGGGTCACCTTGATGCCCCAGGGGGCGGTGGCGGCATCCATGGTGCGCAACAGCTTCTCGTTGATGGTGTCGCGCTGGGAGAGCATCTCGTCCAGCTCCATGGCGCCGAGCACGGTGCGCATATTGGTCATGGTGAGATTGCGGATGGCGCTGGTGAGATCGTTGACCTCATAACCCGCTTTGCGGGCATCCACCACCTGCACAAAGCTGATGGCGTCGATGGTGACGTTGGCGTTATCGCGGGAGATCACCTCTTGTGCCGGGATATCCAGCACCTGCTCCATCATGATGATCTTGTGGCCGACCCGATCCACGTAGGGGATCAACAGGTTGAGGCCCGGGGTCAGGGTGCGGGTGTAGCGGCCGAAGCGCTCCACCGTCCAGTTGTAGCCCTGGGGCACTATCTTGATGCCCGCACTCAGGGTGGCGAGCACCAGGAACACGAAAATCCCTAGCACAATCAATGATTCATTCATCATTTAGCTCCTTATGAAACACAGTCCCTAGCCTATGGTCTGGCGTCAGGTACCACAAGTGACTTCGTACGCCTTTGTCACGAATTGGCTTTGCTAATTACCAAAACGCATTAAAAAGCATTTTTTATTATTTTGAGGGATAAGCTGCCCTGCCTATAGTCGCCCCATATTAGTCGTGTTCCGAGGGATGGGCCGAAATGGATTATTTACCTATGTTTGCCAAGTTGGAAGGCCGCCCGGTACTGCTGGTGGGCGGGGGCGAGGTTGCCCTGCGCAAGGCGCGCCTGCTGCTGGCAGCCGGTGCCCGGCTGACCTTGGTCTCCCCGGAGCTTGAACCGGAATTTGCGGAATTCACCGGTCGTTTCACCCATCTGGCCGAGCGCTTCACTCCGGCCCATCTGGCAGGCCAGATTTTGGTAGTGGCGGCGACCGACAACCTCGAAGTCAACGCCCTCGTTTATCAAAGTGCCAACCAGCAGGGTCTGTTCGTCAACGTGGTGGATGACCCCAAACGCTCCAGCTTTATCTTTCCCTCGATCATCGATCGCTCGCCGCTGATGGTGGCGGTCTCCAGCGGTGGCAAGGCGCCGGTGCTGGTGCGCCTGTTGCGCGAGCGGCTGGAGAGCCTGCTGCCGCGCCATCTTGGCGGGCTGACCGAGCTCTCCGGCCGGGTCCGTGACAAGGCCAAGCGGGTGCTCTCCTCGATTTCCGATCGTCGCCGCTTCTGGGAGCGCGCCTTTGCCTCCAACACTCTCGCCAGCCTGATTGAGAAAGAGGACTGGCAAGGTGCCGAGCAGTGGCTGAGTGATGGCCTCGACCAGGCGAAAAGCGAAGTGGGCGAGGTTGTATTGGTCGGCGCGGGCCCCGGTGACCCGGGCCTCTTGACCCTCAAGGCGCTGCAACAGATTCAACAGGCTGAAGTGGTGCTCTACGACCAGCTGGTCTCGCCTGAGATCCTCGATCTGGTGCGCCGCGATGCCACTCTGGTGTCGGTCGGCAAGAAGGCGGGTGCCCACAGCGTGCCGCAGGAGGAGACCAATCGCCTGCTGGTGGAATACGCCAAGGCGGGCAATCGGGTGGTGCGGCTGAAAGGGGGCGATCCCTTCATGTTTGGCCGGGGTGGCGAGGAGCTGGAAGTGCTGGCCGATGAAGGCATCCCCTTCTCTGTGGTGCCCGGCATCACGGCTGCCGCCGGTGCCACCGCCTATGCCGGCATTCCGCTCACTCACCGTGATTACGCCCAGAGCGCCGTCTTTATTACCGGCCACTCCCAAAAAGAGGGCAAGGAGCCCGACTGGCAGCAGCTCGCCGCCACCAGTCAGACTCTGGTCATCTACATGGGGCTGATGCGTTCCGAGCATATCCAGCAGCAGCTGGTGGATCACGGCCGAAGCCAAGCCACCCCCATCGCCATCATCGAGCGCGGCACCACATCCCGCCAGCGGGTGTTGACCGGCACGCTGGCGGATCTGGCTGAGCTGGCCAAACAGGCGGTGAGCCCGTCGCTTATCGTCATCGGCGAAGTAGTGGCACTGCGCGAGCGGCTCGCCTGGTTTGGAGAAAAAAGCGGCGAGCAGCTGCGCGCTAACCCGGATCTCGATGGCTGCGACCTCAAGCTGGTGCAGCTGGCCTGACCGAGAAAGAGATATTTGATGCGGCTGCCGGTGCGGCCGCGCACTGAACCACCCAGCGCCCCGAGCAGGCGCATAAGCAATGACCCGAGGACCAACATGGACCGTGAAAGATTGACGCACTTGCAGCAGCTGGAAGCCGAGAGCATCCATATCATCCGCGAGGTGGCTGCCGAATTTGAAAACCCGGTGATGATGTACTCCATCGGCAAGGACTCCTCCGTCATGTTGCACCTGGCCCGCAAGGCCTTCTATCCGGGCAAGATCCCGTTCCCCTTGCTCCACGTCGACACCGACTGGAAGTTCAAGGAGATGATCAAGTTCCGCGACGAGACCGCCAAAAAGTACGGGCTGGATCTGATCGTCCACAAGAACCCGGAGGGGCTCGCCATGGGCATCAACCCCTTTGTGCACGGCAGCGGCAAGCACACCGACATCATGAAGACCGAGGGGCTCAAGCAGGCGCTCAACAAATATGGCTTCGACGCCGCCTTCGGTGGCGCGCGCCGCGATGAAGAGAAGTCCCGCGCCAAGGAGCGGGTTTACTCCTTCCGCGACAAGTCCCACCGCTGGGATCCGAAGAACCAGCGCCCCGAGCTGTGGCGGGTCTACAACAGCCAGGTCAACAAGGGGGAGAGCATCCGGGTGTTCCCGCTCTCCAACTGGACCGAGCTGGATATCTGGCAATACATCTATCTGGAAAAGATCGACATAGTGCCGCTCTACTTTGCGGCCCATCGTCCGGTGGTGGAGCGCAACGGCATCAAGATCATGGTGGATGACGATCGTATGCCCATCGGCCCGGAAGACGAAGTGAAGCAGGAGCTGGTGCGCTTCCGTACCCTCGGGTGCTACCCGCTGACCGGGGCCATCGAATCCGATGCCACCACCTTGCCGGAAATTATTGAAGAGATGCTGCTCACTACCTCGAGCGAGCGGCAAGGGCGGCTGATTGACCACGATCAGGCCGGCTCCATGGAGCAGAAGAAGCGTCAGGGATATTTCTAAGGAGTCGTCAGCATGAACAGCCATATTCAGACCGCCATCACCGAACAGGGCATCGAAGCCTATCTGCACGCCCAGCAGCACAAGAGTCTGCTGCGTTTTCTCACCTGCGGCAGCGTGGATGACGGCAAGAGCACCCTTATCGGTCGCCTGCTGCACGACTCCCAGCAGATTTATGAAGATCAGCTCAAAGCGCTGGAGTCCGACAGCCAGAAGCTCGGCAGCACAGGCGAGAAGCTGGACTTGGCGCTGCTGGTTGACGGCCTGCAAGCAGAGCGCGAGCAGGGCATCACCATCGACGTGGCCTACCGCTATTTCTCCACCGCCAAGCGCAAATTTATCATCTCGGATACCCCGGGCCATGAGCAGTACACCCGCAACATGGCGACCGGCGCCTCCACCTGTGATCTGGCCATCATTCTGATCGACGCCCGCAAAGGCGTGCTGGATCAGACCCGTCGTCACAGCTTTATTGCGAGCCTGCTCGGCATCAAGCAGTTCGTGGTGGCGGTCAACAAGATGGATCTGGTGGAGTTCAGTCAGGAGGTGTTCGAGCGCATCAGTGCTGATTATCGCGAGTTCGCCAAAAAGCTCAGTGTCGACACCATCCATATCGTGCCGGTCTCGGCGCTGGACGGTGACAACGTGGTCAACCAGAGCGACAAGCTGGCTTGGTATCAGGGCGAAACCCTGCTGGCCCTGCTGGAATCCGCCGAGGTAGAGCGCGAGCTGGAGCGTCACCCGGTGCGCCTGCCGGTGCAGTACGTCAACCGCCCCAACCTCGATTTTCGCGGTTTCGCGGGCACGCTCGCCTCCGGCATTCTGCGGGTGGGCGACAAGCTGGCGGTGCTGCCGTCCGGCAAGGAGAGCACAGTGACCCGCATCGTCACCTTCGACGGGGATCTGGAGTACGCCCTGCCGGGTCAGGCCATCACGGTCACCTTCGCCGACGAGATCGATATCAGCCGCGGCGACCTGCTGGTGGATGCGGCCAAGCGGCCGCAAGTGACCCAGAATGTGCTGGCCCATATCGTCTGGATGGGGGAGGAGTCCCTGCAACCGGGCCGGGTCTACGACGTCAAACTGGCCACCAAGAAGAGTCGCGGTCAGGTGGAGGCCATCCGCCACCGTATCGAGATCAACAAGCTGGACGAGCTGCCCGCCTCCGAGCTCAAGCTCAACGAGATCGGCCTGTGCGAGCTGAGCCTCACCGACCCGGTGGCGTTCGACCCGTATCAGGAGATCCGCGATACCGGCAGCTTTATCCTGATCGACCGGCTGACCAACGTCACCGTCGGCGCCGGCATGATAGTGGAAGGCTTGGCCGCCAAAGCGGTAAAAGGGCACTACAGCGAGTTTGAGATCGAGCTCAACGCCTTGGTGCGCAAGCACTTCCCGCACTGGCAAGCCCTTGCCATCGGTAACGACACAAGCAAGGAGTAAGCCCATGACCTGGCAACAATTCCTGGTGCTGGGTCTGCTGGCTGCTCTCGTGGCCCTGCTGATCCAGGGCAAACTCCGCCCGGCGCTGCTTTTCTCGGGCGCCGTGCTCATCACCTACCTGAGCGGGCTGGCGGATATCAACGCCGTGGTGGCGGGCTACACCAACAGTGCCCTGCTGACCCTGGTGCTGTTGCTGCTGGTGTCGCTGGCGGTGGAGAAGACCCGCATCATGAGCTGGTTCGCCAATCTGGTGGGCACGGGTTCATTCAACAAGGTGCTGGTGAAGGTGTGGTTCTCCACCGCCTTCCTGTCTGCCTTCGTCAACAACACCGCCGTGGTGGCCTCCATGCTGGGAGCGGTCAAACGCAACCCCAACCACGCACCATCGCGGCTGCTGCTGCCCATGTGCTTCGCAGCCACCTTTGGCGGGGTGCTGACCCTGATCGGCACCTCCACCAACCTGATCGTCAACAGCTTCCTCATCAAGATGGGGGCGCCGCCGCTCGGCATGTTTGACTTCTTTATGGTGGGGGCGGGCACCCTGCTGACCGGTCTGGTGGCCGTGCTGCTGTTTGCCCGTCACCTGCCGGAGCAGGACACCGAGATGAGCCGCGAATCCGGCTATTTTCTCGAAGCCAAGGTGGGCGCCGGTTCGCCGCTGGCGGGGCGCAGCGTCAAGGAGAACGGCCTGCGCAGCCTGAAAAGCCTCTATCTGGCGGAAATCATTCGCGGCGATCAGGTGATCTGCCCGGTGCAGCCGGAACACGAACTGCACGAAGGGGACGTGCTGCTGTTTTGCGGCGATGTGGAGAGCGTTGGCGTATTGCAGGAGATGAAGGGGCTGGATCTCTACGGTCAGCACCGCCTCAACGGCCAGCATCTGGTGGAGGTGATCGTCAGCCACAGCTCGCGGCTGGTGGGTCAGACCATCAAGGATGCCGAATTTCGCACCCACTTCGATGCGGTGGTGCTGGCGGTGCGCCGCGGCGAAACCCAGCTTACCGGCGGCCTCGGCCAGATTGAACTGCACGCCGGTGATACCCTGCTGCTGGCCCCCGGCCCCCAGTTTGCCCGCAACAAGTCGCTGGGGCGGGAGTTTGTGGTGGTGAGCGGGCTGGAAGCCTCCACCCGCCTCGATGGCAAGCGCAGCGCCGTCGTGGTGCTGGGGTTTCTCGGGGTGCTGGCGCTGTCGGTGTTCGAGCTGGTGCCGCTGTTCAAGGGCTTGCTGCTGATGCTGGTGGCGCTGCTGCTCACCCGCATTCTGACTCTGGACGAGATCCGCCGCCGCTTTCCGCTGGATATCTGGCTGGTGGTGGGCGGGGCGCTGGCCATCGCCGATCAGCTGGAAAAGAGCGGACTGGCCAAGCTTATCGCCGACTGGCTGATGGGAGAGTTCAACGGTGCCAGCCCCATCATCGCCTTTATCGGTATCTATGTGTTTACGCTGGTGTTGACCGAGCTGATGAGCAACAACGCCGCCGCCGCGCTGGCCTTCCCCATGGGTTACCAGCTGGCGCTCAGCATGGATGTCTCGACCATGCCGTTTATTCTGGCGGTGCTGTTCGGGGCCAGCTCCAGCTTTATCCTGCCCTACGGCTACCAGACCAACCTGATGGTCTATGCCGCGGGCAACTACAAGATGCCGGACTACCTCAAGCTGGCCCTGCCGGTCTCGCTGGCCTATAGCCTCGGGGTGATTGTGATGGTGCCCCTGCTGTTTCCGTTTTAAGGCGTGAGCGCCAATCAAGGCGTGTTGGGTGAGCAATACCATGGTACCAGCACGTTGTCGGCTGATAGTCCGAGGTGGCTCCCCGTGGTGCCGGACAGTTTAAGTTTTGAGGCGTGAGCGCCAATCAAGGAGTGTTGGATGAGCAATACCATGGCACCAGCACGTTGTCGGCTGATAGTCCGAGGCGGCTCCCGTGGTGCCGGACAGTTTAAGTTTTGAGGCGTACGCGCCAATCAAGGAGTGTGGGATGAGCAATATCGTGTGGCACAAGCATGCCGTGGACAAACAGAGCCGGGCCGAGCTTAAAGGGCAAAAACCGCTGGTGATCTGGTTTACCGGGCTGTCGGGGGCGGGCAAATCGACCCTGGCGGGGGCGCTGGAGCAGGCGCTGGCGGCACAAGGCAAGCACACCTATCTGCTGGATGGGGACAATGTGCGCCACGGCCTCTGCGGCGATCTCGGTTTCGATGATGCTGCGCGGCAGGAGAATATCCGCCGGGTCGGCGAGGTGGCAAAACTGATGGTGGATGCGGGCCTGATCGTGCTCACCGCCTTTATCTCGCCGTTCCGTGCCGAGCGGGCGCTGGTGCGCAATCTGTTGGGCGAGGGGGAGTTTGTCGAAGTCTTTGTCGATGCGCCGCTTGCCATCTGCGAAGAGCGCGACCCCAAGGGGCTCTACAAGAAGGCTAGGGCAGGTGAAATTCGCAACTTTACCGGTATCGACTCTGCCTACGAGGCACCGGAGCAGCCGGAAATACACCTGCTTAACGCCGGTAAACCGGTGGAAGTGCTGGTGGATGAGCTGCTGACCGCCCTGCGGCAGGGGAACTACCTGTAGCTGGATCGGAAGAACGTATAACAAGTGCCCGGCGGCCGGCCAGTTGGCCATCACAGGCGCTGATGGGCTGGCGGCAGCCACTATAAAAAAAAGTTGGGTCATTATCGGAAAGCCCATAAATCCAGCTTATAGTGGCACCGACGAGCCTTGAGCTGTTCCAAGGCTGCCGATAGCAACCCCGCAAGGGAGTCTTCCGATCCTTGCTTATATCGCAGCGGGGTTATTCGCGATTGTCCGAATACGCTGCGCTATTCGAACCTACGGGCTGATTGATAAACCGCTTTCCAAACCAAAATTTCGAGCTCTCCTTCTTTCTGACTCAAAGTCCTCAATGATGAAGCTATCACCTAAGACAGTCGAACCAAGGCTTGTTCTAGTTGGTGAGCATCACAAGCGTTTTCCATACTTTGGGATATATTGCGAATTCACGCGAATGTTTTATTGGGGCGCTATAGTTAAAATATTTCTCTTATATCAAAAAGTCTGCTTTTCCCTGACTCATAAATTAAATATTCAAAACTTTTTTGGGTTTCAGTGAAATTTAATAGTGGCATTGTTTCTTGGTTGCAACGCTCAATTTCGCACCAATAGGATGTTTTTGTTAACACAACATGCCTTCTACAAACAAATGGTCGCACATTGTATATGCTGCAACCGTTGTCCTTTAGGAATGGGCAGGGTTTTTCCTGTGTTTTGTCATATGCAGAGAATTCTTTTCTCTTGATCTTTAAGGATTTCTCTATGTACTCCACTTCTAGCTCTGAAACTGACACTGGAATGTGGCAGCAATGAGAGCAACCTTTTTTGCAAGGTGTAAATTTATCTACGTAAGCATAAATTTCATTCATTTCAGAGAATAGTGAAGATAACTTATTTAGATAGTTAGCCTTGCTTTTTATTATTCTAAGGTATAAGCCTTCTTCTTTTTTAGATAGAGATGGAGGGAGCAATCGAATCATTTTTTCACGATTGGAATTCGAGAACTCAACGGCCATTTTGGGATTTTTCTCATCGAACTCATGGTCCATAAAAAGCCTCTAAGTTGCTATAGATAAAGAACAAGTAATCTAATTCCCAAAGCAGCGGCGCGTTTACGCATCCGACTGCCTTTGCTTGTTAGTTGATGACCGCTCACGATGTGCTCGCTGCAAGTCTAGCTTCTGTTTATTTTGCAATATCGCTAAATCTCGTGCGCGCCGATACACTGAGGCAAGTATTTTTAAAACCGCAAGTTCATTGTTTTCATTGCGAAAATACAGTGTGGATAGAGTTTCTTTTTTTACACCCATCAAATTAGATATTTCCACAACTGAATTATGAATAAATGTTTTTTCTTTTTCTAAAAGACTGAGTTCTTCACTTCGAAGATTAAGTCTCATTAGTTTTCTTTCACTCATTCCTTTGTGAATAACACTGTAGGTTTTGTTTCCTGCAAGGAGAGCGGCCGAGACATACCCAACAATTTGAGCAACATCTTTTGCTACTTCTACTATCTGGGATAACTCTATAAATCCGGGAGATGCATACTGAATTGATTTAATACTAGGCTTGTATTTACGCGGCATTTTGGCGAATAAATTTTGATAGAAGTTAACTGCGCTAAACCCACCACGCCAAGGATATTTCCCATAAATGTACTGAATTTCGTCATCTAGATAGTCATCAGCCACATCAAGGGAATAGAGCAAGCCGTAGAGCTGAATATAGACTCTCGTAAGAACATTCAGGTCAGTGAGTTCCCAACGTCCATCTATGTATAGCTTTATATTATCTACTTCCATGTGATTCCCTATGGTCATCTAACTCCGCTCCATCCTGATACAGATAATAAACATGATATTTAACATCAATTAGTTATGTGCCTGCCTCTGAAGCTTGACGCATTCGCTTGACTTCCCCTTTGAGCGCAATCATTACCATCTCGCATGTTGGGCTAAATATCGTAGGTTGGTGCTAAACGAAGTGAAGCCCAACGTTTACCGCGAAACGTATCTGCACATCTGTTTTACCGAACGCTCCAATCCGTGTTTATTCCGTTCTGGTTGAGATGATAATTCTCGTCTGCTGGGTTTGGCTACGCTCTGCGCCAACTTACAAAAACTACGCTACCGCCCCTGAATTTCAGCTTCCAGTCTGCTGTTTGTTACCTGCGTTTTGGTACTGGCTTGGCTCATGGCTGACTCCTGCGAGAGGTTGCCAAGCGGCTATGTTACCGAACGGGGCTGGGGTGAGAAGTACAAGCGGGCGGTTTTCTGAGCAAGATCAATAAATTAATAAATAACGGACGGCGATATAACCGCTCAACAGTGTCGGCCATCAGTGTTGGGGAAAATAGGACGGTGAAAGTGGGAGTGTCGCTATCTTGTTGGCGGGTATTAAAAAACCCTATGGGCCTGCGGGCCCATAGGGTTTTTCTGCGGTGATTGTTTGTGTAGTGGTTATCTGGCTTGGCGGACCGGAACGGCGCGGGTGGTGGCCACTTCGTAGCGGCTCTGGCTTGCCGGAGCCCCTTTCTGGAACTGGCGTACCAGCCGGTCGAGATCGCTTAACTGATTTACCAGCTGGGTGATGCCGTGCACGGCGTGCTGGCTGCCGACGCTGGAGTCATCGGCCAGGGTCTTGATGCTGAGCACGTTGCGGTTGATCTCGGCGGTGACGTGGAACTGCTCCTGCACCGCCTGGGCAATCTGGCCGCTGCCGGAGGCGACCTGCTGCAGCATATCGTTGATCTGCTGGAGAATGGTGCCGGTTGCCGAGGCTTTTTGCTGGCAGCTTTCGGAGAGTTGGCAGCCCTTCTCCATCGCCTGTTCTGCATCCCCGGCGCTGGTTTGCAGCTCGGTGATCATCTTCTGGATTTCGCTGGTCGAGGATTGGGTCTTGATGGCGAGCGTGCGGATCTCGTCGGCCACTACCGAGAAGCCGCGACCCGCTTCGCCAGCCCGGGCCGCTTCGATGGCGGCATTGAGGGCCAGCAGGTTGGTCTGGTTGGCGATGTTGTTGATCACATCGAGGATGCCGTCGATATCGCGGCAGTGGCCGACCAGCGCACTGATCACGCTCTTGGAGGTGGTCAGCTCGCTGTTCATGCCTGCCACGGCAGCCACGGTTTCGGCCACGCTACTGTTGCCGCTCTTGAACAGCACGGCCGTTTCATCCAGCAGGCTGGAGGAGTCAGTCGAACTTTGTGACACCTCGCGAATGGACTCCGACATCTCGGTCACGGCAGTGGCTACCTGATTGGTCTCGGCCTGCTGCTGTTGCAGGTTGTCGGTGATGGACTCGGCGTTGCGCAGATCCCCTTCGGCGGCCTGCAGGATCTTGCTGCAAGTCTGCTGGGTGCGGGCCAGCACGGCGTTGAACTCGGCCTGATTCATCACCATCGAGAGTTCGATGGCGGCGATATTGTCCACCTTGTTGGTGTAGAGCAGCTGCATCAGCGGGTTGTCAAAGCGGCTGCGGGCCATCTTGTTGAGCTTGCCGAGGCGACGGGAGAGGGCATTCAGGGTGATGGCCGCTATCGCCAGCGGCAGGGCGGCCAGCGCCAGTTGCCAGTTCATATCGTGGCTGTAGCCCAGGGCAAACATGGCGAGCAGGCTCAGCAGCAGACAGAGGTTGATGACCAGGGTATGGGAGAAGGTGGGCAACTTGAGCGCCAGCGGCAGCTTGTTGTTGCGAAGGTCGGCATAGACCTTCTCGGCCCGCTGTTTGATCTCCTCGCTCGGGGCGGTGCGCACCGACTGATACTCCACCACCCGGCCACTGGCATCCTTGATGGGGGTGACAAAGGCGCTGACCCAGTAGTGATCGCCATTCTTGCAGCGATTTTTCACCGGCCCCATCCAGCTCTTGCCATCCCTGATGTGACCCCACAGATCGGCAAAGGCCTGTTTCGGCATGTCAGGATGGCGCACCAGATTGTGGTGTACCCCCTTCAGCTCGTCGAGCGAGAAGCCTGCAATATCGCAGAACTCATCGTTGGCGTAGGTGATGCGGCTCTCCAGATCCGTGGTGGAGATCAGGCTCTGGTGGTCTGGATAGAGACGTTCTCTTTGGGTAACCGGTTGATTGATTCTCATGGCCTTGCTCCCGAGCTGTGATGGTTGAATTTTGATCTGCATCAAGACATGTGCAAAGGGCGGGCCAGCTGGCAAAAGCTAATGATTGATGTGTTATTAGTGTCGTTTTGGCAGGAAAAGATCGTTGCTGTTTGCAATATGCAACGGAGCAGACGGGGTGTGCCTCTGCGGCATCTGCAATTTGCAACCTATTCTGGTCAAGCCCATGAGTTGGGAGCCAGCAGCTTGATGCGAAGGGGCCATGAACCGACGGGGCAGCAGCTGCCCCGCCAGAGATCAGGGGAGAGGGTCGGGAGCGGGTGAGGAGGGGGGGCTTACGAGCTGCATCACTTCAATCTGGATACCCTGTACCAGCACGGTTTTCAGATCTTGCAGGTACTCCTCCAGCGGCGACTCTTGCAGCAGCTGGGCGAGCTCGTTGCCCACCGGGGTGAGGCGGTAGTAGAGCAGGGTGATGTTGTTCTGCTTGCTCTGCAGCCGCCAGCGCTGGTTGCCGAACTCCAGCTCGACCCCATCGGCGGGCAGCGGGCCTGACTCCAGCTCCGCGCGATGCAGCAGCCCGAGCTCAAACAGTTGCAGCAGGGCGTTGTAGGGCAGCCGGTATTTGCCAAGGCCAAGGCGGGTTGCCTTGGCGCGACTCAGCAGGCTGGCCCCCTTGTGCAGCCCCAGCAGCAGCCGTTGCTCGTCGCTGCCGGTGTAGTGGCAGGTCAGTGAACAGATGCGCTGGAACAGCTGGGCCTCGCGCTGGGTCATCTCTTTGAGGGTGGCGAGCGCCCGGATGGAGAAGCGGCCCGGGGTGGCGACTTCCAGCGCGAAGATCCGCCCCCACAGCTGCTGCATCGGCACCATGCTGATATCTTCCGCCAGTTGCAGGAAGCGGGTCAGCCAGTCGCTATCCATCTCGCCGCCGGCCGCCGTCTCTTCGCAGTGGCGGGAGGCCATCACCATGATGGCTTCCAGATTGCGCTGGCGGGCGGCCTGATCCGCCAGATGGCGAAAGGTGGCGCGCTGTTCGAAGGTGCTGTCGGTGTTGCGGGTGAGCATGCCGTCGATACCGCGACTGCGGGCCAGACGCAGGGTCTGCTCCTGGCTGCTCAGGATCGAACTCTCTTTTTTCGGGGGGGGGAGGTCTGCCATGCTGACTCCATTCGCACAGGTTCTGGAGCTGAATGTTACTCCAACCGGGATGCCAAGATAACAAAGCGGCCTCCGTGGAGGCCGCTTTTTTTGCAATGGGAGAATTACTCCTCGTAGACGCTCACCTCGACCGCTTCCATCGAATAGGAGGCGGTGGCCATCTCGTGGCTGGAGCTGACCGTGCGCATCTTGCCTTTCACCCAGATGGCATCCCACAGGTCATCCACCGGCGCACCCTTGGGGTAGCTCACATAGATCACCTGATTGGTGGGGGGCGGCGGCACATGGATGCAGGCGCCGAAGTAGGGCACCAGCAGGAAGGCGGTGATCTTCTTGGCATCCCCCTCCAGTGGCACCACGAAACCCGGAATGCGCACATCCTGGTTATCCAGCTTCTTGTTCACCCCGCCCACCGGTTGCGGCACCGACATGGGATCTTCGTGATTGACCTGGGGCGGTGGCAGCAGTTTTTCCCCTTCCGGGATGAGCACATCCCAGTCGATGGTCTTGTAATCGGCGGCCAGGGCGGGCAGCACCAGCAGGCTGGCGAGCAGCGCCACAATTTTCCACTTCATCATCTGTCCTTCTGTTTCAATTTTGGGCGTCTCGCTAGACGCGAATGCTCATGCCATCGCTCAGGCTGTAGCGGTAAGCGCGGGCGGCAGGGAGCAGGCCGATCACCATGCCTGCCAGCCACACCACCCCCAGCAACTGCCACTCGTAGGTGCTCGGCAGCCCCAGACTCAGTTGCAGGCCATAGTGGCTGAGCAGCCAGGGCGAGGCAAGCCCCTGCCCCAGATAGAGCACGGCGACCCCGAGGGCGATACCGACCGTGGTCAGCGCCATGGCCTCCAGCGCCAGCAGCAGGAACAGGTGGGCGGGGCCGGCACCGAGGGATCGCAAAATGGCGAGCTCCCGGCGCCGCTCGTTAAGCCCCGCCAGCAGGGTAGTCAGCATGCCGATCAGGCCCGCTACCACCACGAAACCGGCGATGACCGAGAGAGCGGTTTCCGCCACGCTCATCAGGCTCCACAGCTCCTGCAGGGCGGCCCCCGGCAGGATCGCCATCAGCGGCTCTTTGGGATAGGTGTTGACGCTGCGTTGCAGCTGGAACGCCAGAATGCGGTTGCTCAGCCCCACCATAAAGGCGGTGATGGTTTTCGGGGTGAGATCCAGCGCCAGCGCCTGCTCAGGTGTTACGTTCTTGCTGTGGCGGCCGGTATCCCAACCAAGATGGATCGCCTCTATCCCCGCCAGCGGCACATGGATGGTGCGATCGATGGGCGTACCGGTCGGCGCCAGAATACCCACCACCTTGAACGGCAGGTTGTCGTGCTGGCTGAACGAGGTGTTGCCAGCGCCGTGGGCGATGACGATGGATTGGTCGAGGTGATAGCCGAGCTTCTCGGCCACCTGAGCGCCGAGCACCGCTTCAAACGGCGTCTCGAATGGCCGCCCTTCGCGCAGTTGCAGCGACTGTTGCTGACCGTACTTCAGGTGAGTGAAGTAGTCGCCATTGGTGCCGAGCACCCGAAATCCCTTGTGGGAGTCACCAAGGGAAAGCGGGATGGTCCAGGCGACGCCCGGTTTCTGTTTGATGGCCTGATAGGAGTCCCACCCCACGTTGTTGGTGGGGTTGCCGATGCGAAACACCGAGTAGAGCAGCAGGTTCACCTGACCGGAGCGGGCGCCGACGATGAGATCGGTACCCGAGACGGTGTTGGAGAAGCTTTCACGGGCCTGGGTGCGCACCCGTTCCACCCCGAGCAACAGGGTGACGCTGATGGCAACGGCCAGCAGGGTGAGCCCGGCGGTGAGGCGGCGGGCCCAGAGACTTTGCAGGGCGAGCTTTAGCATGATGCCCTCCGGTTGAGCTGTTGCAGGTTTTCGACCCGCGGGAACAGGGGTTCGAGATAAGGGTCGTGACTGACGAAGATCAGGGTCGAGCCCTGCTTGTCGCACTCCTCGAACAACAGCTTGATAAAGGCCGCCCGGTTGTCGGTGTCGAGTGCCGAGGTGGGCTCGTCGGCGATCACCAGTGGCGGCGAGCCGATCAGCGCCCGTGCGGCAGCAACCCGCTGCTGCTGGCCAATGCTGAGGGCATGGACGGGGCGATGCAGTGCGTCATCCGGCAGTTGCAGCTCCGCCAGCAGACGGCGCGCCTCCTGCTCCGGGCTCCCTTGCAGGCGGGCCCGTTTGGCGGGCGAAAAGGTGAGGGCCGCGGTCACGTTGTCCTGCACCGAGAGAAAGGGCAGCAGATTGAACTGCTGGAAGATATAACCCAGATTAGCCGCCCGGAAGTGGTCACGGGCACGGCCAGAGAGCCGGGCCAATGGTTGGCCCAGCACCTCCAGGGTGCCGTGGTTGGCGGTCTGGATCCCGGCCAGCAACCCGAGCAGGGTCGATTTGCCGGAGCCCGACGGGCCCTTGATAAAGACCCGCTCACCCTCGCGGATGGTGAGGGCGGGCAGATCGAGTACGGTGTCGCCACCTGGCCAGGCAAAGGCCAGATCGCGGATCTCAACCACGGCTTTTTTCATGGCGTTACCAGCTCAGCTTGTTGGCGGACGGGGTCAGCTCGCCAGCGGTCTGGCCGGTGGGCAGGATCCCCTGCACGCTCAGCTTCTCAAGGCTCGGATAGACGCTGAACAGGGTTGCCTCGAGGCCGGTCAGTTTGGCTGGTGTAGCGCAGGTGTAGGTGTACATGGCGCCCATATCGGCGTGGCCCGCTTCGTCATGATCATGGTGGTCTTCATGTTTGTCGCTGGCAGCCTTGTCATGGTCATGGTCATGGTCATGATCATGCTCTTCTTTGGCGGCTTGCAGCTCCTGCTGGGTCAGTTTGCAGCCAGCGGCCGGGTCGAAGCGAAACAGGGCGTCAGGCTGCTGGAGGCGGGCGACCGCCTTGGCATACTGCGCCTTCTCTTCATCGCTCTTGGCGGCGTGCTCGAAGCCCACCAGATCGGCTGCGGGTGCCTGCAGCTCGATCATCAGCTGGTTGCCATCGACCACCAGATTGAGGTGGCCGTGGCCATGCTCGTGGGCGCCGTGGCTGTGGCTCTCGTGTTCGTCGTGATTGGCGTGTGCGCCAAAGGCCGCAGCGGCCAGCAACAGAGTAACTGCTTTCATCTTTAATCCTTTTTCAAAACAAATAGCGAAATTAAACAAAGGGATAGAGAAAAGCAGAGGCGGGCGGCGCACGGATGGCATAGCTGTGAAGCGTGGCTGTATCCGCCGAGCGTTGCATGGTTGCAACAGCGGGCAAAACAGAGGTCGAACCGGGGAAACAATAGGGGGTGGCGGTGATGACCTGCTTGCCATCCAGATGGAGGGCGCAAACCAGGCAGTGATGGTCGTCGTGGCCGGGCAGGGCAGATTCAAACTGGTGCCGGGCAAGGGCAGGCTGCAGCCATAACCAGCCCAGCAGCAAGATCCAGATTTTCAGCTTGATACGACCCATAGAACCTTATGGAAAGGGCGCCATCAGCGCCCTTTCTCTCTGACTTAGAGATGGGACTTGATGAGCCCCATCACGGTAGCAATGTTGTTGGCATCGAGCTGGCCATCTTTGGCAAACAGCACCTTGCCCTCTTTATCCAGCAGGATGATCGCCGAGCTTTCCGGCGTCAGATCCCAGGCGTTGCGCGCCATGCCCTTGGCATCCAGCACCATGGCGGACCAGGGGAACTCTTTCTTGCTGTCCTCGGCACTGCTCTTAACGAAGCCGGAGGTGCCCCAGATGGCGTCATTGCTGTTGATGACGGTAACGGTCTGGTACTTGTCTTGCGGCAGCTTGGCGGCCTTGATCGCCTCAATCATCGGGGCGTTCAGCTCCTTGGCACTGGAGCGACCGGCAATATGCTGGATCAGGAACACCTTGCCGGTGAGCGAGGTGCTCTGCCACGGCTGGTAACCGATATCCTTGCCGTTCAGTACCAGCTCACCCTTGTCGCTGACATTGACCAGCGGAACCGGGTTGCCATCCTTGAAGTTGTGAGCAAAGACCAGAGATGGCAGCAGCGCCAAAGTAAGTACGAGATGTTTCATCCTGATGACACTCCATTTGTTATGTTATAACGAGTTTCGGATTGAGGGAATGGGCGAGCTTCATCCTAAACTGATCGGATCTGTTTAAAAAGTGTTAAATAAGATCGCAATTCAGAAGCGTCGGCGCCCCGCCAGTCAGGGGGTTGGCTGGCAAGGGCGGCTAGGATGGCATGACATCGATAAAAATCAATGAATTGGCTGCTGGTCTGAGCTGTCTGTGTCAGTAGAGCGACTCGCTGATGAGGGGGATCTTGGCCATGGTCATCTGCTGGGCCAGCAGGGACGAGCCGGTCAGCAGCACATGGCGCTGATTGTTGATCACCACCACATCACCGGGTACGCCACTGTCTGCCGTAATGGCCAGCCAGGCAGGGGAAACGCTGCCGATGCTGATATCCGGATAGATGATGCTGAGCACATATTGCGGCGCCAGCTCCGCCAGCAGACTGGCCATCAGCAGCGCCTTCTCGTCGCTGTCGGCCTTGTTATCCTGCAACGCTTGCAGCGGCGGCGCGAAGTGATCCAGCTGCTCCGGCTGAGTGGGGATGGCGTTCAGCCACTCCTGCAGCAGGCTGACGCTGGTGGCGAGATCCTTGGCGGCAAACTGCTGCGCCAACGGCTTGAGCTGTCCCTTGAAGTGGTAGAAGAGCTGAGAGTAATCGGGTCGTACGCAAGGCAGTTTGCGATTGGCCGGATGGACGCAGGGGATCACCCTCATCTGGTAGAAGGCATCCTCCTGATACTGCTGGTAGGCTTGCCAGAACAGCATCGACTCCATGCTGTCGTCCCGCAGGGTGAAGGCCTGCTCCAGATTGCGAAATTTGGTAGCGGTCTCCGGGCTGCTCTGATTGATCAGGTTGATGCTGTTGTAGAGCCGCGGGCTGATATAGGCGTAGAGCGTCTCCAGCGGATTGGTGAGGGAAGCTTTCAGCAGGCTCATCTCGTGGCGACTGGCGGCCATCACCTGATCGTCGGTGGTCAGCTGGAAGTGCTTGCGCTGGCCATCGGTGGATTGCCACTGCCAGCTCATGTTGATCTCGCTGGCGTTGCTTGTGGCGCCAAGGGTGGTGTAGAGAGTGAGGCTGAGCAACAGCGCGGGGATCAGCTTCATGGTGGTGCTTCCTGCCGTGGACGATAATTAACAACTAGGTGAGCCGGCACCACTTTGGTGATGTTTCGTTTTGTGATCTGGATAACAGATTGATGTGACTTTTAATTTAATTGTGAAATTAAGTCACTCTGGAGGGGTTATGAAGCCTTGGATCATAGTGCTGTCTGGGTTGCTCAGCCTGCCAGCCATGGCGGGTCAGGTGATCGTTAACAAGGGGATGTCCGTTGCGGATACCTTTGCCCTGCGCGATCTGTTGGCGCGCGAACACGAATGGCAGGAGTGGCTGCGCTACCAGCAGGCCATCAAGTGGTTGGAGGTATTGCCGGTCAACTGCGAGCTGATGAGCCAGCCGGGCGGCGGCTATCGCTGTGGCGGTGATTACTATCGTCCCTACCAGAAAGATGGTCGTGAAATATACATTCAGGGCAATCCTGCTGGAGATGCGACCGGTCAGCTGCCGCAAACACCGACAAAAAAGGCGCCATAAGGCGCCTTTTTTTACAAACCGAGTGACGCTTACTTGGCAGCGTAACGCTCGGCAGAGGTCTTGATCTCGGCTTCGGCAGCAGCCTTGTCGCCCCAGCCTTCCACCTTGACCCATTTGCCCGCTTCCAGCTCTTTGTAGCGCTCGAAGAAGTGCTGGATCTGGGCTTTCAGCAGTTCCGGCAGATCGTTCACATCCTGGATGTGGTCGTACTGCTTGGTCAGCTTGGAGTGCGGTACGGCAACGATCTTGGCATCTTCGCCAGATTCGTCGGTCATCTTCAGCACGCCAACCGGGCGGCAGCGAATGACGGAACCGGCCAGCAGCGGGTAGGGGGTCGGAACCAGTACGTCGACGGGGTCACCATCCAGAGAGAGGGTCGCGTTCACGTAGCCGTAGTTGCACGGATAGAACATCGGGGTAGACATGAAGCGATCGACGAAAATAGCACCGCTGTCCTTGTCGACTTCGTATTTGATCGGGTCGGCATTCTGCGGGATTTCGATGATGACATAGATATCGTCGGGCAGGCTCTTGCCGGCCGGTACCAGGTTCAGGCTCATGATAATTCCTTCGTTGTTAGTATCAGGTTTGCAGGCCGATATTATAGCGATGTGATGTTAAATGACCATATTTCAGCTGATATCGCTAACAAAGAAGGGGGATGTTTCCGGTTTGCGGCGCGTTGATGTGTACGGGATGCAACAAAATGGCTGTTTTGATGCCCTGCCGCTGACCTTGGTCACCGGCAGGGCATGTGGAGTTGCGAGTAAAGAGGGTCAGAGCGAGTAGGGGAGTCTCGACTCGTTGACCAGTCGCGACAGGGCTGCCACCACCTGAGGGTCAAACTGGGTGCCGGAGCGGGACTGGATATACTCCATGGTCTGCGTCAGCGTCCAGGGCTCCTTGTAGGGGCGCTTGCTGAGCAGGGCATCGAACACATCGACAACCGCCACAATCCGCGCCGACAGGGGGATCTGCTGACCTGCCAGCTGCTGCGGGTAGCCCTTGCCATCGAAGTGCTCGTGGTGGCCCCGGGCGATTTCGGCGCCGAGAGAGAGGTAGCTGGTTCCCTCCACCATTTCGCCCGCCTTGTGCAGGATATTGGCGCCGATACCTGCGTGCAGCTCCATGATTGCCCGCTCTTCCGGGTCGAAACGGCCGGGCTTGTGCAGGATATGATCCGGGGTGCCCACCTTGCCCACATCGTGCAGGATGGAGGCCATGCCGATCATCTCGACAAACTCCGGGGTTAGCTGCTCGGGATAGGCCGCCATCTGCTTCAGTTCGGCCACGATGGCATCCGAGAGCTTCTGCACCCGCAAGACATGCTCTCCGGTATCGGAGTCGCGAAACTCCGCCAGCGCCGCCAGCGCCACCACGGTGGCCTCTTGGGCGCGCAGCAACTGGTTGTAGAGATAGAGGTTGTCGTAGGCCGCCGAGATGCGCTGACAGAAGACATCCAGCAGATCGCACTCGAGAGGATCGAGGGGCTGGGTCGGGGTAAAACTCAACACGAACTCGCGACCATTCTGGGCGGCGATATAGAGTGAATCCTGCGGGTGTTCAAAGCGGTTGCTGCGCGCCGCCAGTGCCTTCAGGACCGAGTCATTGAGGGTGGGAAAGTCGGTGATCTTGCCATCACCCAGCAGGGTCTCGTAGTCGCCGGTGGCGGCGAGGATCTCCAGCCCCTGTTCGCCGGGACGGCGCTCGGCGCAGATAGCCCCTTCGGTGCCCACATCGAGAATGGCGCTGATCTGTTTCAGCACGCCGGAGGCAAACTCCTTGAGTGAATGAAGATGGTAGAGATCGCCCGCTCCTTCGAGAATTTTGCCGAGCCCCTGCCGGCTCTTGTCGATGGCACTGAGGGTTTCGTATGAACGCAGGGATGCGATGACAGTGGTGTAGAGCTTTTGTACCGTCAGCTCGGTCTTGGTCTTGTAGTCATTGATGTCGTAATCGAGGATCACCCGCTGCTCGGGGGCTTGGCCGGGTTGGCCGGTACGCAGCACGATCCGCACCAGCGAGTTGTGCATTTCGTTGCGGATCCGGTGCACCAGCCGCAGACCTGCATCTTCGGTCTCCATCACCACATCGAGCAGGATCAGCGCAATCCTGGGATTGGCCTCCAGCATGCGGCCAGCTTCGGCGCCGCTGTAGGCATTGAGCAGCTCCAGCGGACGGGATTTGTAGTGAATGTTGGAGAGGGCCAGGCGGGTGGCATGATGGATATCCGGCTCATCATCCACGATCAGCACTTGCCATGGGTTGAGTGCCTTGGGGACCACGACCTCCTCATCATCGAGTTCGATGATGTCGTCGTCCAGCAAGATATCGTCCTTGTCTTGGGCACTGCTCATATCGGTTACGCCTCCGGCGCTCAATGAGTATGTGAACAGTATGCACGATCACATCCTCTCGGATCATCAGGATAAGTAGATATCGTGAGCTGGCTCCGCCTCTTTATCGCTACTCGAAAGGTTCCAGATATCCCTGGATCGACTTCTTCAACCAGGCCAACACCTTGCCGTGATAGGCATTTTCCGCCAGATAGACCCCGTAATCCCGCCACTGCAGGCTGAACTTGTGTTTCAGGGTCAGCAGGGAGCCTTGTCGCAGCTGGCTCTGGATCAGAGGCGAGGGGAGCACTGCCCAACCCAGCCCGTCCAGCACCGCATTGCGCATCAACTCGAAGCTGGAGAGGCCGATATGCTGGCCTCCCACAGGTAGCAGGCTTTTTACAGAAAACTCATCTACATACGAGAGGGTAACCTGGGTGTGATCGGTCAGATCCTGCTGTTTGACCCGCTTCAGTCCGGCCAGCGGATGGCTGGGCGCCACCACCATCAGGGTGCGGATCGGGTTGAGCACGTCGATATTGAGGCCGCTGCGTTCCTGATCCTCGGTGATAAGGCCAAAGGCGGCATCGACGAATCCCTCTTCCACCAGCGCCGGCAGTTCAGGCGGAGATGCAAGCACCAGCGAGATACTGGTACCGGGAAACTGATTGTGCAGGCTGGTCAGCATCTCGCGCCACACCGGCTCGGGAATCGCGTCATCGCGGGCAACCCGCAGCGCCACTTCGGCCCCCGAGGCGTAATGTTTGCACTTCTGCTGCAGGCTGTTGGCTGCCTGTAGCAGGCGAGTGCAATCATCAAGCACCAGCTCGCCGATCTCGGTCAGCCGACTCTGATTGGCACCTCGTTCAAAAAGTTCGACGCCAAGCTCAACTTCCAGCGCCGCGATGGCGGTGCTGACGGCGCTGCGGCTTTTGCCGAGGCGACGGGCGGTGTTGGCAATAGAGCCGCTATTGGCTGACTCTACAAAGAGTTCTATCTGATATAGCTTCATGTTTTACAGGCTGTGGCGGAGTTTTTCACCATCACCTTAGCGTGCCGAACCAAGGCAAGGCAAACCTGTGGCGTCGGAATAATCGACGCTGAGCGATTGTCGCGAGTTGCTTCTCCCCGTTTACCATCTCTCCCGTCGAAGCAACAAAGGCATCTTATATGTTATTAAGTCGTATGTTTCTGGCCCGGCTGTTTTTGACCGGCGCCATCGTGACCGAGGTCGCCGGTACCTCCAGCATGGCCATGATCCCCGAGCAGGGGGCTGGCTGGATGAATTACATCCCGATGTGGCTGTTGATCGGTTTCTCGTACTGGTTGCTGGCGAAAGCCGCCAAAACAATCTCCATTGGTATTGCGTTTGCGCTCTGGGAGGGGCTCGGGATCACCTTGATCACCATAGTGTCGGTCATGTTCCTTGGTTACGATGTGACCGTTCAGGAGCTGATTGGCCTGGCTCTCGCGATAGTGGGGATTGTTATGGTGACCATGGGGGAGACCCATGATGAGCCCGCAGACAAGTCAGTAGAAGCGGAGGCCACAGCATGAGTCCGTTTGTGATTGTACTGGGGGCCGCACTGATCGATATCGGCGCCAACATGGCCATCAACCGCTCCAAGGGTTTTCGTTACAAGGGGTGGGGATTCCTGGGGATCATGCTGGTACTCGGCGCCTTTACCCTGCTCTCGGAAGCGGTAAGTGGCGGCCAGATTGACCTGGCTGTTGCCTACGCCACCTGGGGGGCTATCGGCATCGTCGGTACGGCGCTGGGCGGTTTGCTCTTCTTCGGTGAGCGGCTCAAGCCCATCGGTTGGGCTGGCATGATGGTGATGGCGCTGGCTGTCGTTATGCTGACTACCGCTTGATGACCTGAAGCAATAACAAAAGCCGCCCGGTAGCAACCGGGCGGCTTTTGTTTGGCTGATTGCTTGGTCGATGCAGGCTCAGCGCGGCGCTTCGTAGAGCTCCAGCGGCAGGCCGTCGGGGTCGGCGAAGAAGGTAAAGCGCTTGCCGGTCAGCTCGTCCACCCGCACGGGCTCTACCTCGACCCGATGGGTCAGCAGGTGGGCGATGACCCGGTCAAGATCGCTGACCCTAAAGGCGAGATGGCGCAGGCCACACGCCTCGGGGCGGGAGGGGCGCTCGGGAGGCGAGGGGAAGCTGAACAGCTCCAGCTGGCTGCCGTCCGGCAGGGCCAGATCCAGTTTCCACGACTGGCGCGCCTCGCGCCGGGTCTCGGCGATGATGGGCAGCCTCAGCACCTCGTGGTAGAAGTGGCGCGAGCGTGGGTAATCGCTGGCGATGATGGCCACATGGTGGATGGCGTCAAACAGCGGAAAGGTCATGGTGTTTCCTTGTCAGCAGCATAGTGAACGGGCACCCTGCGCTGCCCGTGTCGTTGATCTAGTTGAAGAAACCGCCGAACCAGTCATCCAGCGCACTGCGTGGCGTCGCACTGCTGGCGCAACCGGCCGGGGAGCCCATGGTGGAGGCTTTGGCCGGCACCTGCAGGCTGCCCGGGCAGTCGCTGGTGACGCGGGTGCCGCTGGCGCGGGAGAAGTTGGCCCAGGTGACCCCTTCCGGCATCTTCAATCCCAGACTGTTGACGCCGCGCTGGCTCATGTAGCCGCTAAAGAGCTGCAGGGCACCGCTGGCACCGGTCAAGCCCGCCGGGGTGTTGTCGTCGCGACCGACCCAGATACTGACCAGCTCGTTGTTGTCCATCCCGGCAAACCAGGAGTCGCGTAGCTCGTTGGTGGTGCCTGTCTTGGCCGCCATGGTGGCGCCGGGGAACTTGGCACTGAGAGCGCGGGCCGTACCCTGACTCACCGTCTTGGTCATGGCGAACAGGGTCAGCCAGCTTGCTTGCTGGTCGGTGACTCGCTTGGCGGTCTGATCATGCTGATAGAGCAGGCTGCCATCCCCGTTCACCACGGCGCGAATGGCCGATAGCGGCTGGGTCAGCCCCTGATTGGCGATGGGCAGATACATCTGGTTCACCTCCAGCGGGGAGAGGGCCACCGCCCCCAGCACCAGCGACGGATAGGGCTGGATCTCCTGCTGAACTCCCAGTTTGTGCAGGGTATCGACCACCTTCTCCAGCCCCACCTGCAGACCCAGATTGACGGTCGGTACGTTGAGTGAGCTGGCCAGCGCATCCATCAGCGGCACGCTCTGGCGGAACTTGCGATCGTAGTTTTGCGGCGTCCAGACCTGACCATCCTGACCGCGAATGCGGATCGGCTGATCTTTGAGCGGGGTCGCCAGGGTCAGGCCGTTGGAGAGACCGGTGAGGTAGACTGCCGGTTTCACCAGCGAGCCGATCTGGCGGCGGGCATCCAGCGCCCGGTTGAACCCGGCGTAGCGGGGATCGCGGCCACCCACCAGCGCCACCACTTCGCCCTTGTGCCAGTCGGAGACCACCATGGCCGCCTCCAGCTTTTTCTTGCCGCGCAGTTTCTCGATATCGGCGAGGCCCGATTCGACCGCCCGCTCGGCCGCATGCTGGGCGATGGGGTCGAGGCTGGTGAAGATCTTGAGGCCGGACTGCTTGAGCAGATCGGCGCCGAAGCGGCTCTGGATCTCTCGCTTGAGCAGTCCCATAAAGGCCGGGGTGCGGCCATAGCTCATCTGGCCGCGGGCGATGATGCCGAGGGGCTGGCGGCTGGCCAGCTCATATTCGGCCTGGGTCAGGCTGCCGTGATCCATCAGCAGCTTCAGCACCAGATCACGGCGGGTCTTGGCCCGCTCCGGGAAGCGCCAGGGATCGTAATAGGAGGGGCCTTTCACCAGACCGACCAGCAGGGCGACCTGATCGATATCCAGCTCGTTGACCGGAATGCCGAAGTAGAAGTAGGAGGCAAGCCCGAAACCATAGACCCCTTGCGAGAAGTTCTGCCCCAGATAGACCTCGTTGAGGTAAGACTCCAGGATCTCGTCCTTGCTGTAGCGATAGTCGATCAGCACCGCCATATAGGCTTCCTGCAGTTTTCGCCACAGGCTGCGTTCACGGGTCAGGAAGAAGTTTTTGGCCAGCTGCTGGGTCAGGGTACTGCCCCCCTGCACGGTACGACCCGCGATCAGGTTGGCGAACATGGCGCGCATGATGGCCACTGGCGAGACGCCGCCATGCTGGTAGAAGTCGCGATCTTCGGTGGTGAGCAGGGTCACCAGCAGGCTGTCGGGCACTTCGGCGATACGCACCAGCAGGCGATCTTCCCGATCTTCGGTATTGAGGCGATCGAGCAGCACAGGGTCCATCTGGGCGTAACCGAGCTGGCGCTGGTTCTCCAGCGACTGGATCCCCTCAAGGCGCGGGCCGTTGAAGGTGAGGCGCAGGCCGCGGGCTCCGTCGGCGCCGTCATAGAACTCGAACGGACGGCGAATCAGCTCGATGCGGTTGCCGTTGA
Source organism: Aeromonas sp. S11(2024) (assembly GCF_041402345.1). NCBI lineage: Bacteria > Pseudomonadati > Pseudomonadota > Gammaproteobacteria > Aeromonadales > Aeromonadaceae > Aeromonas > Aeromonas sp. S11(2024). The sequence continues at coordinate 51,014 of NZ_JBGLRC010000009.1, forward strand.
TGGTGTATTCACCCGGCGTGTGAGGCTGGCGCACCTGCTTGTAGCTCAGCATGTTGAGCTCGCGCAGCATCTGGTCCCGCGACAGGCGCTGGCTGGGGTAGAGCTCCAGCGGGCGGCTGTAGACCATCACCGGCAGCTGCCACTTCTCGCCATCGAAGCGCTCGCGCACCTTGGTATCGAGGTAGATGCCAAACACCACCATAAAGGCCGCCACCACCAGGGAGAGCTTGAAGCCAAGCCAGAATAGCTTGCGCCAGATGGTGCGTTTGGGCGCTGCCTTCTTGGGGGCACGCTTGCGTCGTTGGGTTGCCATAAATCCTCTTTGCTTTCCTTTCTACTTGTTATGTCGCATTCGCGAACGTTCGAGCGGGATTAACCCGCCGAACCTAGATGCCCATCTTCTTTTTGGTGACTTTGGTCGGCATCGCTTCCAGCGGATTATCCGGCCAGTAGTGGCGGGGATAGCGCCCCTTCATCTCTTTCTTCACCTGTTCGTAGGATCCTGCCCAGAAAGCGGCCAGATCGGCAGTGATCTGCAGCGGTCTCTGGGCGGGGGAGAGCAGCTCCACTACCAGCGGCACCCGGCCATCGGCCACGCAGGGGGTCGAACCTTGACCGAACATCTCCTGAATGCGCACCGGGATTACCGGTGCCTGCCCAGGCTGATAGCGGATCCGCACCCGGCTGCCGGTCGGTGCCGCAAAGTGGCTCGGCAGCGCCTCGTCCAGCCGTTTGGGCAACGGCCAGGGCAGGGATTGGCGCAGGATGTCGCCGAGGTTGAGCTTTTTCAACTGCTCCAGCCGGGTCATGCCGCTCACCGCTGGCAGCAACCACTGTTCGAGGGTGGCCAGCAGGCTCTCGTCATCCATCGCGGGCCACCCCTCATCGGGCAGCCAGTCGCGGGCGCAGCGCATGCGGGCCAGCAGCCCTTCGCTGCTCTCGTCCCACGGCAGCACATGCAGCCCCTTGCGGCGAATGCCTTGCAGCAGGCAGCGCCCTTTCTGCTCGTCAGAGAGTTCGGTCAGCGGTCGCTGGTTCAGCACCAGCTCGCCGATCACCTGCTGGCGTTCGGCGCGCACCCGCTCTTCCCGCTCATCCCAGTCGAACCACTGCCGTTCGCTCACCAGTTCCGGCAGCAGGCGTACCAGCTCGTCCAGCTCGACCGGTTCGGCGATAAAGATGCGGCTGCCGCGATCGTTCTGCCCCATCTCGATAGCGATAAGGGCCCCTTGTCCCTGACAGGGATGACCTTCTACCAGATCGCAGCTCACCCCACCACTGAGTTGATAGCGACTGCCGCTGCGCAGTTTGCCGATGCGATCCGGCCAGGCGAGGGCGCAGAGCAGCCCCAGCCACTGACCCTGCGCACTGTCAGGGCGCACGCCAAGCCGTTCAAACCAGCGGACAGCGTTCTGGCGCAGGGCGCTTTGACGGCGGTGGAACAGCACAGAGAGGCGCTCCGATCCTCGCAGATCTTCTTCCTGCAACGCCACCAGATAAGCGGCATCGGCGACAATCCCTGTCAGACCCTCGGACTCCAGCTCGCGGGCGCGCAGCAGCATGCGGGCGAGCCGGGGGTGGGTACCGAAGGCGGCCATGGCGCGGCCAGCGGGAGTGAGTTGTTGCTCACCCTCCGGCTTCATGGCGCCAAGGGCCACCAGCAACCGCTGGGCGCTGGCCACCGCAGCGGCGGGGGGCATGTCCAGCAGCGGCAGATCTTCCACCTTTGCCCCCCACTGGGCGGCGTCCAGCAGCAGGCCGGTCAGCTCCTGAGTGAGGATATCTGGCGGGCTCTGTTCAGCGAGTCGCTCTTGCACCTCGCTGCTCCAGAGCCGGTAGCAGACGCCGGGGCCGAGACGACCGGCGCGGCCTGCCCGCTGGGTGGCGGAGGATTTGGCTATCTGGCGGGTTTCCAGTCGGGTGACGCCGCTTTTCAGATCAAAGGAAGCCCTTCGTTCCAGCCCGCTGTCGATCACCACCGAAATCCCCTCGATGGTGAGGGAGGTCTCCGCCACATTGGTGGTGAGCACCAGCTTACGGCGGCCCGCAGGCGCCGGTTCGATGGCCGCTTGCTGCGCCGCCATGTCGAGGCGGCCGTAGAGGGGGGCGAGGGTCACGTCGTCCGGCAGTTTGTCTGCCAACCATTGCGCCAGTCGCTCGATCTCACCCTGTCCCGGCAGAAAGACCAGCAGGCTGCCATCTTGATCGGCCAGCGCTTCGAGCACCACGGCGCCGACCTGCGGCTCCAGCCACTGCTGGCGATTGGCGGGGCGGTAGTGGTAATCGATAGGGAAACCGCGCCCTTCCGAGCGAATCACAGGGGCATCCGGCAACAAGGTCTCGAGTGCCATGCCATCCAGGGTTGCGGACATCACCAGTAGCTTGAGGTCATCGCGTAATCCCTGCTGGCTCTCGATAGCGAAGGCCAGCGCGGTATCGGCGTGCAGGCTGCGTTCGTGGAACTCATCGAAGATGACCAGCGAGACGCCAGTAAGCTCGGGATCCTGCTGCAACATCCGGGTCAGCACCCCTTCGGTGACGATCTCGAGCCGGGTCGCTGAGCTGGTGCGGCTCTCGCCACGCACCCGCAGGCCGATGCGCTCGCCCACCTTCTCCCCCAGCTGGCGCGCTAGAAAGCTGGCGATATTGCGCGCCGCGAGGCGCCTTGGCTCCAGCATGATGATGCGGCCGGGCAGCCGGTTCTGACGCACCAGCTCCAGCGGCAGCAGGGTCGATTTGCCCGCGCCTGGAGGTGCCTGCAGGATCACGCTGCTGTGGCTGTCGAGGGCGGCAAAGAGTTCGGGCAATACCGAAACGATGGGGAGCTGGGACAAAGCGATGAGCACCTTCTGTGGCAACCGGTAAAACGGCGCCTATTCTGCCACAGCCACCCGCGCTACCGTGAATGGATGTGCGGATATGGCCACTCTGGCGGGAGGCTGGCGAGACATGGCCGGATGGCTGCCATAGAATGGGCTCATCCAATGAGCGTGAAAAAGGCATTATCACCACATGGCCAAACTCTTCTTTGCCCTGCCCGTCAAGGAGCTCGCCCCCGAGCTCATCGCCTGGCGCGATCAACTGCCCTGGCCCGGTCAGCCGGTGCCGCAAGCCAACCTCCACCTGACCCTCGCCTTTCTGGGGGAGGCTGACGAGTTGACCACCCGCCGCCTGATCGCCGCCGTGGAGCGTCAGCACTGTCCGCCGCTCTCCATCAGGCTGGATGAGACCGGCTGGTTCAGCCGGGCCAAGGCCGCCTGGATTGGCCCGAAAGAGTGGCCCAACGAGCTGACCGTGCTGGCAAAGGCGCTGCGCCGCCACGGCGAGAAGTTGCGCCTTGGCAATGGCGAGCAGGGTTATCGCCCCCACGTCACCCTGTCGCGCAAGGCGGGTGAGGCCCCTGCCATCCTGCCTGCCCCAAATTTTCTGCTGCAGGCCGATGAGTTCTGCCTCTATCAATCCATCTCGACCTCGGACGGGGTGCGCTACGAGCCGCTTGCCTGCTGGCCGCTGCGCGCCCGGGTAAAAGAAGACGCGCGGAGGGCGAACCCGTGATATTCGATCCGCCGCTGCAATCCGGGCAGCTTATTGCCCGCTACAAGCGCTTTCTGACCGATGTCGAACTGGCCAATGGCGAGGTGATCACCATCCACTGCGCCAACACCGGTGCCATGACCGGCTGTGCCGATCCGGGCACCCGGGTCTGGTACTCCACCTCCGATAACCCCAAGCGCAAGCTGCCCAACAGCTGGGAGATCGCCGAGAGCCCGGCGGGCCACTTTATCTGCGTCAACACGGCGCGCGCCAACCAGATTGCCCGGGAGCTGATCGAGCAGGAGGTTATCGCTCCGCTGGCGGGTTACAGCCGATTGCGCACCGAGGTGAAGTATGGCGAAGAGAACAGTCGCATCGATCTGTTGCTGGAAGATGACGAGAAGGGCAATTGTTACATCGAGGTAAAATCGGTCACCCTGCTCGACGAGCGGGAGGAGGCTGGTATGGGCTACTTCCCCGATGCGGTCACCGCCCGTGGTGCCAAGCATTTGCGCGAGTTGATGGCGATGAAAGCGGCGGGCCACAGGGCAGTGCTGCTCTTTATGGTGTTGCACTCCGGAATAAGCCGGATGCGCCCTGCAACCCATATAGATCCGCACTATAGTCTGCTAATTGAGCAGGCAATCGCGGCGGGGGTTGAAATTTTATGCTATCGGCCCCATGTTGGGGTGCAAGGCATGGTGGCTCAAGGGTTTATCCCGTTTGAATCTGGTCACCTGTTACCCGAGGGGAGTGCATAAATATTGGAGTGGGTAACATTATTGGTACGGCTCGTTTGCTTACCCGTTACCCTTCTGCTATAGATGTCGCCCTCAATTTATGGATGGCACGGGTAGCGTGCTGAATTAGGAGACAGGGCATGCCAACAGGCGAAAACAGGAAATCTCTGGGCCCCCTGGCCATTGCGGGTGTCGCGCCTTACCAGGAAAAGCCGGGTGAGGAGTACATGAATGACCAACAAAAGGCGCATTTTCGCAAGATCCTGGGTGCCTGGCGCAACCAACTGATGCAGGAAGTTGATCGTACCGTCGACCATATGAAAGACGAGGCTGCCAACTTCCCGGATCCCGTGGATCGTGCCGCGCAAGAAGAAGAGTTCGCTCTTGAACTGCGTACCCGCGACCGTGAACGCAAGCTGATCAAGAAGATCGAGAAGACCTTGCAGCTGCTTGAAGACGATGATTTTGGTTACTGCGAACACTGCGGTATCGAGATCGGTATCCGTCGTCTGGAAGCCCGTCCGACTGCCGACCTCTGTGTCGATTGCAAGACGCTGGCCGAGATCAAGGAAAAACAGATGGCCGGTTGATCCCGACCCTCTGGTATATGAAAAAGGGAGCTCGCGGGCTCCCTTTTTATTGAGCTTTTGGCGGTCGCGCCCCAGAATGCAGCCTCAATGAATCGCTTACCCGAACAGTCATGCCAGTGAATCCCCCGTCCTCACCCCTTGCGCGTCCCTATGTCGGCCGCTTTGCCCCCTCACCCTCAGGCCCGCTTCATTTCGGTTCGCTGATCGCCGCCCTCGGCAGCTTTTTGCAGGCCAGAGCGCAGCAGGGACGCTGGTTGGTTCGCATCGAAGATATCGATCCGCCGCGGGAAATGGCGGGGGCTGCGACCCTGATCCTCAAGACCCTTGAGGCATACGGTCTTGAGTGGGATGGGGAGGTGATGTTCCAGAGCGCGCGCCACCGCCGTTATGACGAGATCATCGACCAGCTCTATCGGGCGGGGGCTCTCTACTGGTGCCGCTGCACCCGGCGCGAAATCATGGCCGCGGGCGGTCTTTACAGCGGCCACTGCCGCACCCTCGGGCTTGCGGCCGAAGGTTGCGCCGCCCGGCTGCGCCAGCACCATCCGGTCTACCACTTCGACGATCGCTTGCAGGGCCATATCGCGGTCCCGGCGGCGCTCGCCGAGGAGGATTTCATTATCCGCCGCCGCGACGGGCTCTATGCCTACAACCTGGCGGTGGTGGTGGATGATATGGACAGCGGCATCACCGAGATAGTGCGCGGTGCCGATCTGCTGGAGCCCACGGTGCGCCAGATTGCCCTCTACCAGACCCTGGGGGCGCCGGTGCCCGACTGGGTGCATTTGCCGCTGGCAGTGCTGGCAGATGGCAACAAGCTCTCCAAGCAGAACCATGCGCCGGCCCTGGCGCTCGATGAGGTGCGACCGGCCCTGTGGCAGGCGCTGCACTTCCTCGGCCAGTGCCCGCCGCCCGAGCTGATGGCAAGCCGGATCGACGAGATCATCCGGTGGGGCATCGCCAACTGGCAGCTAGAACGGGTGCCCGCCAGCGAGAAAATCCCGCTGGACCTTGAGTAAAAAGAGCCGATTTTCGTGTAACAGTACGTGAGCTATGTGCAGATAGACCGCTATTTTTTGGCTCGGTTTGATTCAAATGAGCTGAAGTAGCCACATGGTTTTTCATTTGTGCAGGCCTGAGCTATGCGCAGATTGACCGCTATTTTCGCTGGCAGACGGTTTCATGCGGGATCAATTGTCAGCACGGTTTTTCATTTGGTCAGGTGTGAGCTATGCGCAGGTAGACCGCTATTTTTTGGCCCGGTTTGATTCAAATGAGCTGAAGTAGCCACATGGTTTTTCATTTGTGCAGGCGTGAGCTATGTGCAGATAGACCGCTATTTTCGCTGGCAGACGGTTTCATGCGGGATCAATTGTCAGCACGGTTTTTCATTTGGTTAGGCGTGAGCTATGATAGGCCGCTATTTTTTGGCCTCCCGTCAATTTAGAAGTCATGAAGAGGTGTACCATTTTTTCCCAGATCGCAAACTTTTGCCGCAAGGTGCTCGGCAAGGAAGACGGCGAGCAGTCGGTGGAATCCCCCATTCCAGCCCGTGTCGCCGGTCAACGTCGTACCTTAAGCCGTGATCAGCACCCTATTTCGCGCAAAGAGATCAGCGAGAATGCACTCAAGGTGCTCTATCGCCTGAACAAAGGGGGCTATGAGGCCTACCTGGTCGGCGGCGGAGTCCGGGATCTGCTGCTCGGGAAGACGCCCAAGGATTTCGACATCGCAACCGATGCGACGCCGGAGCAGATCAAGGCGCTGTTCAGCAACTGCCGCCTGATTGGCCGTCGTTTCCGCCTGGCCCACATTGTCTTTGGTCGTGACGTGATCGAAGTGGCCACCTTCCGGGGTCACCACCATCAGGTCAATACCAGCAAACATGTGTCGGCCCAGTCTGATGAAGGAATGCTGCTGCGCGACAACGTCTACGGCACTATCGAAGAGGATGCTGAGCGCCGCGACTTTACCGTCAACGCCCTCTACTACAGCGCCAAAGATTTCACCCTGCACGATTTCGAAGGGGGTCTGGAAGATCTGGCCGAGCGCAAGCTTGAGCTGATCGGTGATCCCGAGACCCGTTATCGTGAAGATCCGGTGCGGATGCTGCGCGCCGTGCGCTTCGCCGCCAAGCTGGATATGACCATCAGTCCGCGTACCGCTGCCCCCATCAAGGAGCTGGCGCCACTGCTGCAAGACATCCCGGCTGCCCGCCTGTTTGAGGAGACCCTCAAGCTGTTCCTGGCTGGCGACGGTCTGGCGACCTACAAACTGCTGCGCGAGTATGGCCTGTTCCAACAGCTGTTCCCGCAAGTGGCTGCGCTGTTTAGCCCGCACGGCAACTCGCCTTACGAACAGTTTATCGAGCAGGCGCTGATCGATACCGACACCCGCGTTCGTGAAGATAAACGCGTCACTCCCGCCTTCCTCTACGCCACCCTGCTGTGGGGTTGCGTCGAGGCCCGTGGTCGGGTGCTGGAGAACGAGAGCGGCCTGCCCTGGTATGACGCCTTCATGCTGGCGATCAACGAGGTGCTGGACAACCAGGTGCGGATCATCGCCGTTCCCCGCCGTTTCACCACCGATGTCCGCGACATCTGGGCACTGCAACAGCGGCTGACCCGTCGTCAGGGCAAGCACCCCGAGCGCGCCATGGAGCACCCCAAGTTCCGCGCGGCGTTCGACTTCCTGTTGCTGCGCAACCGGGTCGAGCGCGGTCTCGGCGAGCTGGCCAGCTGGTGGGAGCGCTATGTCGCCTCCAATCCGGATGTGCGCCCGCAACTGCAACGGGAAGCGACCCGTCGCCCGGCCAGCGGTGAGCGCGGCGAGGCCCGCAGCCACGATGGCGAGAAGCGCAGCAGCAACAGCCGCAACCGTCGTCGTCCCCGTCGCCGCAAACCGAAAGTGGCCGAGTGACCACAGACGTGATGACCGAGGTCTTCATCGCCATTGGTTCCAACCTGTCTGATCCGCTGGGTCAGGCTCGTCGCGCCGTTGCCGCCTTGGCAAGGTTGCCGGAATCTGTGCTGGTGGAGGCCTCGTCGTTTTACAGCAGCCGCCCCATGGGGCCTGCTGACCAGCCGGACTACGTCAATGCCGTGGCCCGGCTCAATACCCGGCTCGCGCCCCTTGCGCTGCTGGATCAATTACAAAAAATCGAGCTGGAACAGGGACGTGTGCGCAAAGATGAGCGGTGGGGGCCGAGAACTCTGGATCTCGATCTGCTGCTCTATGGGGATCAGGTGATCAACCATGAGCGCCTGATCGTACCCCACTACGGCATGAAGGAGCGGGAGTTCGTGCTGCTGCCCCTTGCCGAAATTGCGCCTGCTCTGGTGCTGCCCTGCGGCACCCCGCTCGCCCGACTGGTTGCCCGCTGCCCGCACAATGATTTGGCCATCATTGCTCCGCGTGCAGACGTACAGGAGCCTCTATGAGCAAGATCACCACCGCCAGCCTGCTGAAGATGAAGCAGGACGGTCAAAAGTTCACCGCCATCACCGCCTATGATGCCACCTTTGCCAAGCTGTTCGACGACGAGGGGGCCCACGTGCTGCTCATCGGTGATTCGCTGGGCATGGTGCTGCAAGGGGGTCAGGATACCCTGGCGGTCAACATGGATGAGATGGTCTATCACACCCGCTGTGTGGCACGCGGTGCCAGCAAGGCACTGGTGGTCGCCGACATGCCGTTCATGAGCTACGCCACCCCCGAGCAGACTTACCAGAACGCTGCCCGCCTGATGGCGGCCGGTGCCCGCATGGTGAAGATGGAAGGGGGCGACTGGCTCTGTGACTCCATCCGCCACCTCACCCGCAACGGGGTGCCGGTGTGTGGTCACCTCGGCCTCACCCCGCAATCCGTTCATGTCTTTGGCGGCTTCAAGGTGCAGGGGCGCGATGAGTTTCAGGCACAGGAGATCTACCGTCAGGCCCTCGAACTGCAAGCGGCCGGTATCCAGCTGCTGGTGCTCGAGTGTGTGCCCACTGCGCTGGCCGAGCGCATCACCAAGGCGCTTCGCATCCCGGTGATCGGCATTGGTGCCGGCCCCGCGACCGACGGTCAGATTTTGGTGATGCACGATGCCTTTGGCGTCACTTCCGGCTATGTGCCCAAGTTCACCAAGAACTTCCTGGCCGAGACCGGCGATGTGCGTGCCGCCATCCGCCTCTATGTCCAGCAGGTGAGCGAGGGGAGCTTCCCCGGCCCGGAGCACTGCTTCAACTGATCCTGGCAGTTGCATGATGGGGGCTGCGGCCCCCGTCTCTGCTTGTCAGCCTTGCACAGTTAATCCGTATCTTATTGATTCATCTAAAGGTGAACTGCTGATAGCCATGTTCGTGCCCCATCCCGCCCGAGTGCTACCGGTAGATGCAACCCGTCTCTCTTTTTGATTTATCGGAAGGTGAACTGCTGATGTTGGTCGTAAATAATCCCGTCGTTCTGCGTGAGCAGATCAGCCAATGGCGCCGTGAAGGGCGTGCCATCGCATTCGTGCCCACCATGGGTAACCTGCATCAGGGCCACCTGACGCTGGTGAAAGAGGCGCACAGCCACGCCGAGAAGGTGGTGGTCAGCATCTTCGTCAACCCGATGCAGTTCGATAAGGCCGAGGATCTTGCCAACTATCCGCGCACTCTGGAGCAGGATTGCGCTGCGCTGGAAGCTGCCGGTGTCGATATGGTGTTCACCCCGACCCCGGAGATCATGTATCCGCAGGGGCTGGCGAGCCAGACCTTCGTCGAGGTGCCGGGTCTCTCCAATCTGCTGGAGGGGGCGCTGCGCCCGGGTCACTTCCGTGGTGTCAGTACCGTCGTCACCAAGCTGTTCAATCTGGTACAGCCGGATGTGGCCTGCTTTGGCCAGAAGGATTACCAGCAGTTGGCGCTTATTCGAAAGATGGTGGCCGACATGGCGATGCCCATCGAGATCGTCGGCGTGCCCACCGTGCGGGCCGAAGACGGGCTGGCACTCTCTTCCCGCAACGGCTACCTGACTGCCGCCGAGCGGGCCATTGCCCCCGAGCTGGCGCGCACCATGAACTGGATCGCCGAGCAGATTGAAGCGGGTGACCACCACCTGCCCTCCTTGGTCGCGCAGGCCAGCCAACGCCTCGACAACGCCGGTTTTCGTACCGATGCCATCGACATCGTCGATGCCGCCACCCTCGAATCTGCCACTGACGAGAGCGCGCAGCTGGTGATCCTGATGGCTGCCTATCTTGGCAAGGCCCGCCTTATCGACAACCGCGTCGTCACCGTAAAGAAGTAATTCCTCCGATTGTCAGCGGACGCCTTCCCGGGCGTCCGCTGCTTTTTCACGCCTGCCATTTGGCGTTTTCCCTCGCGACTCTGCTCGCACCCGCTGTTTTCTCTCTCCACAATCGGCCCTGATGGCCGTTACAGGTGTTTATTTATGTTTACCTTGTTTGCTTCGTTGCTCTTCTGTCTGCTCTGTTTTGCCCTGACCCGGCTACCCGCTTCGGTGCCGCTCTCGCGAAAGGTGCTTGCGGGTCTGTTGCTTGGTGCCCTGTTCGGACTGGCGCTGCAACTGGGCTGGGGCGCCGATGATGCCGGCGTCCAGCAGACCCTGGCGTGGGTCAATATCATCGGCGGTGGCTATGTCAGCCTGCTCAAGGTGGTGATGATGCCGCTGGTGTTCACCTCCATCCTCTCCGCCATCAACAAGCTGGAGCAGGCCCAGTCCCTCGGCAAGATCAGCGCCGTGCTGATCGGTTCCATGCTGACATTGGTGATGATCGCCGGTGTGGTGGGGATGACCATCACCCACCTGAGCGGTCTCACGGCAGCCGGGTTGTTGAGTCATGGCAGCGACACGGCAGCCCTGCAACAGAGCATGAGTACCATCGACAGTGCCCAGACCCTGCCTGCCTTGCTGCTCTCGCTGGTGCCCACCAACTTTGCCGCCGATATGGCGGGTAGTCGCGGTCTCTCGGTGATCGGCGTGGTGATCTTCACCGTGTTGGCCGGGGTTGCCCTGCTGCAGTTGAAGGCGGAGCATCCAGAGGCTGGTGCTCGCGCCGCCGTGGCCATCGACACCCTGCAACTGTGGGTGATGAAGATGGTGCGGGTGGTGATTGCACTCACCCCCTATGGCGTGATGGCGCTGATCGCCCGGGTGGTGGCCCACTATCCGCTGAGCGAGATCCTCAGCCTGCTCGGCTTTATCCTGGTCTGCTACGTCGCCATTCTGGCGATGTTTGCGGTGCACATGGTGATCCTGCTGCTGATCGGCCAGAACCCGTTGCACTACCTGCGGGAAGTGTGGGGCGTGCTTACCTTCGCTTTTGTCTCCCGCAGCAGCGCCGCCTCCATTCCGCTCAGCATCGAGACCCAGCAGCGTCTTGGGGTGCCCGCCAGCATCGCCAACTTTGCCGCCTCGTTCGGTGCCAACCTCGGCCAGAACGGCTGCGCCGGCATCTATCCGGCCATGATGGTGGCAATGATTGCTCCCATGCTCGGTATCAACCCGTTTGATCCCCTGTTCCTGCTGACTCTGCTGCCGGTGATTGCGCTGGGCTCCATCGGGGTGGCCGGCGTCGGCGGTGGCGGCACCTTCGCCGCGCTGATCGTGCTCTCCACCCTCAACTTCCCCATCGCGCTGGTGGGGGTGATGATCGCCATCGAGCCGCTGGTGGATATGGGTCGCACCGCCCTCAACGTCAACGGCTCCATCATGGCGGCGATGATCACCAAGCGGTTGCTGGGTGAACAGGCGCAGAGCGATGTCGCGCAAGGCGAAGCGTCCCGAGTCGCCAGCTGACAGCCAGCACCAAAATGAGAGAAGCCCGCAGTTGCGGGCTTCTTTTTTGGGGAGAAAGGTCGGGTTACTCGGCCGTGACGGGGTAGCCGGCTCCTTTCCAGGCGAAGATGCCGCCCGGCACCCGATAGACCTGCTGATAGCCCTGAGTCACCGCCCAAGCGGCGGCATTGTGGCTGCGACCGCACTTGACGAAGCCGCAGTAGATCACCACCGGGCGGGACTTGTCTTCACCCAACAGTGCCTGGAACTGTTCCGCCGTGCCGCTCCCCTCGACGATTTCGCTCCAGTTGTCGCCGGCCTTGGCCTCTTTCACGAAGACAAAGTTCTTGGCGCCCGGGATGTGCTCTTTCTTGTAGGAGTCCTCATAGGGCATGGTGTCGATGATCACCAACTCCTCGCCCTTGTCCATCCGGGTCTTCAGCTCGGCCACGGTCAGCAGCTGATAGCCCCCTTGCTGTGTCTCTTGCGCCAGCTGCACCGCCGACTGCTCCAGCTTCACCTCCTGCTCGAACTGGTTGTCGCCACAGCCCGTGAGGGCAAAGCTGGCGGCGATCAGCGAGGCCAGCAGGGTGCGGGATCGCAATGTCATCATGTCACTACTCCTTTAGAACGGGAAAAACGGGGCGGGAAGTTCGCAGCAGAGCGCCCGCAAGCGTCAGTAGCAGCAGATCCCGCACAATGGCCTCCGGCAACGAGCCGAGATCAGCCCTGCCCAGACAGCCGCAAGAGATGTCGAGCCCGATGGCAACGCCATAGCCCAACACCGGAATAAACAGGGCGAGCAGCCCGATCACCAGCCACAGTCCCCAGCGCCGGTTGGCGATGACCGCAAGCCCTGCGCAGAGCTCCAGCGCGATCAGCCCCCAGGCCACCGGCGGGATCAGTGACGGCCAGATCAGCCCGAAGGCCGCGATCTGTTCGACAAACAGGGCGGGGGATATCAGCTTGAACCCGGCGGAGGCGAGGAAAAATCCCCCGAGTGCCAGATTGGCCAGCATGCGCAGATAAACAGCCACGGGATAGCTCTTTATCATCCATGACTCCGACTGCCAACCACTGGAGTTTGCTTCGCCATGTCCGGGCTATCGGCCGGATAGCGGGCCAGCTCGTGATAGTCGCCGTCCGCTTCGCAGCGAAAGACGGCGGCGGTTTCACCGTTCTGACACCACTGTTGCCACTCGTCTGGCGGGCAGTGGAGGCGAATGGCGAGGCCACAGCCGTCGCTGAGCAGGCGCGGCACATCGCAGACCCGAAACGACTGACCGTGCTGCTCCAGCCGCTTGCGCATCCTGACCGTGCCGAGGGTAGAGTGGAACAGGTAGAGAAACTCCTGATTCATGATTTGCCTCCTGTGCTGGCGCGCGCGCCGAACAGGGCAGCCCCCAGCGCACCGGCAAACTGGGCATCCGGGTGGGTGGCCACTTCGCAGCCCAACCCTTCGGCCAGATAGTGGCGGAAGGTGGCGCAGTGGCTGACGCCGCCGGTAAAGAGTACGCTCGGTCGGGCGCCGAGGCGGCCGATAAAGTTGGCACTGCGCCGGGCCATGGAGCGGACGATACCGGCCAGGATTGACTCGGCCGGAATGCCCGCCGAGCGCAGGCTGATCGCCTCCGATTCGGCAAACACGGTACACATGCTGCTGATGTCGTGGGGCTCGGCCCCTTGCAGCAGTTCGTCAAGCTGCTCGACCCGAGCTCCCAGAGTGCGGGTGATCACCTCGAGAAAGCGACCGGTGCCGGCGGCGCACTTGTCGTTCATCAGAAAATCGGTGAGGTTGCCGTCGCTATCGAGCTGGATCACCTTGCTGTCCTGCCCGCCGATATCGATGACGGTGTGTACCGACGGGCAGAGCAGGCGAGCCCCCAGTCCATGGCAGGAGATCTCGGTAACCCGGCGATCGGCGAACGACGCCAGATCGCGGCCATAGCCGGTCAGGGTCAGGTGGGGGCGCTCTGGCAAATCGGCCGAGAGCTCCTCCCAGCCTTGCTCGATGGCAGCCAGCGGACGAAAGGGGGTCGGCACCAGAAAACGGCGGACGATACGCCCGCCATCCCGGCTGTCGAACAGGATCCCCTTGGTCGCGGTGGAGCCCGAGTCAATCCCGATGGAGAGTGACACTGCGCCTCCTTACAGCATCTCGATAAAGGCGGCCAGCCGGGTGGCCAGTTGTCCCTTGTCGGCGCTGGAGTAGTCGGTCTCGACTGCCATGAAGGGGATACCGTGGCGTTCGCGCACATGGCGCTTGATGGCGAGCGACTCCACCGCATAGGTGTGGCAAGCCTGCAGGATCACATCGATCACTCCGTCCGCCTGATACTCCTCCACCATCTGGCTCAGCAGATTCATGCGTTGGTGGTTGGGGGAGATGCAGGAGCAGCCGATGGCCAGATACTTGTCGGTCAGCGCATCGAACGGGTCGCCCTCTTCGCTGACGCACTGCTCGGTTGCCTTGGCGCCGGTGCAGTTCTCGTAACCCACCACCCAGCCGCCGTGCTCCTCGATAAGGCGCACTACCTTGTCGGCCGCGCCGCCGATGGGGCAGCCGGTGATGAGGATGCGCGGGCGGGCATCGAGTCGCTTGCCCTCGGCATACTCTACCTTGATGCGGCGGGTCATCTCCTGCAGCTCGCTGATGAGCTGCTCCTTGTCGAAGCGGAAGGTGGCACCATAGACCACCTTGAGCAGGTCGGTACCGCTGAGTGCCGGCGGATTGAGCTGGCCCAGCCGGTAGAAATCGGCCAGCGCGCGGCGCTCGCGGTTTTTCAGCACGATGGCGTCTCGCAATGCCTGCTCGCTGATGGGCTTGCCGAACTGCTGCTCCAGCAACTCCTTGAAGCGGACGATTTCGCTGCGCCACAGGTTGCGGGAGGCTTCGTCATCGGCGCGGTTGGGCAACTGCATCACATGCACCGGTTTGAACTCTGCCATGTACTCGTACATCTTCTTCTTGCCGTCGCAGGTGGTTTCCCCCACCACCAGATCGGAGAAGTAGAAGTAGGGGCACTTGTCGGTCTTGCCAAAACCGTAGCTGCTCTTGATCAGCGGGCAGAGGTTGCGGGGCAGATCTTTCTCGGCCTCCTCGATGGTCTCGTCGCTGGTGGAGCAGAGCGATACCACCACGGCGCCGGCGGCTATGGCCACCTCCTGCGGCATAAAGGTACAGTAGGTACCGACCAGGGGGATCTGTCGCTCCTTGAGTGCCATTACAGCCAGAAAGCCCTGACGACGGGCATCTGAAAAGCTATCGAATATGGCTGGCAACTCGGTGATAAGTGACATAGGCGATCCTGCCCTGATGAGAGAAATGAAGAGACGGACGAGCCATCCGTGACGGCACATCCAACCGCGAGAATTATACCTTTGGGGGTAATTCGAAAATTGCGGTGGATCACAAGGTGTCAGGTAAATCCTTAATGACAGGCAGGTTATTGAGAAGGGGGCTGGCAGGTTGAAGGGGCTACAGGGGGAATAAACAACGGGCACCGCGAGGTGCCCGTTTTGGTCATCAGTGGCGCAGGCCAGTGCCGCGGGAGATAAGCCACCAGGCGATACCGTAGAGGGCCACGATAAAGCCGATGATGATGAGGTAGGCGGTGCCGAGTGGCACGTCGGAGATACCGAGGAAGCCGTAACGGAACGCGTTCACCATGTAGATGATGGGATTCACCTGGGAGACCCCCTGCCAGAAGGGAGGCAGCAGGCTGATGGAGTAGAACACTCCGCCCAGATAGGTGAGGGGTGTCAGCACGAAGGTGGGGATGATGCTGATGTCGTCGAAGGTCTTGGCAAACACCGCGTTGATAAGGCCACCCAACGAGAAGAGGATAGCGGTGAGCAGCACGGTGAAGCAGACGCTGAACAGGTGGTGGATCTGCAGCGGCACGAAGAACAGCGACACCAGGGTGACGATAAGGCCGACGCAGAGGCCGCGTGCCACGCCTCCGCCCACATAACCGGCGATGATGACGTAGTTGGGCACCGGCGCGACCAGCATCTCCTCGATATTGCGCTGGAACTTGGCGCTGAAGAAGGAGGAGGCAACGTTGGAGTAGGAGTTGGTGATCACCGACATCATGATGAGGCCGGGCACGATGAACTCCATGTAGGTGAAACCGCCCATGTCACCGATGCGCGAACCGATCAGGTTGCCGAAGATGACGAAGTAGAGGCTCATGGTGATGGCCGGTGGCACCAGGGTCTGGATCCAGATCCGGGTGAAGCGGCTCACCTCCTTGGCCAGAATGCTCTTGAAGGCGATGTAGTAGATGGCCAGATTCATGCTTTTCTCCCCTCTTCGACCAGATTGACGAACAGCTCTTCCAGCCGGTTGGCCTTGTTGCGCATGCTCACGACCTGCACTTGCTGCTTCGACAGTTGCTCGAACAGGCTGTTGAGTGACTGGCTCTTGTCGAGATCCACCTCAAGGGTGCGTTCATCCGGCATACGGCCGTTGAACTCTGGCACCTCGGGTACGGCAGAACCTGGCGCAAGGTCGAGCAGGAAGGTCTCGCGACCCAGCTTGCCCAGCAGATTCTTCATGCTGGTGTTCTCGATCAGACGACCCTTGTCGATGATGCCGATGTTGCGGCAGAGCATCTCCGCCTCTTCCAGATAGTGGGTGGTGAGAATAATAGTGACGCCCTGCTCGTTGAGATCCTTGAGGAAGGTCCACATGGAGCGGCGGATCTCGATATCGACCCCGGCGGTCGGTTCATCGAGGATCAGCAGTTTGGGTTCGTGCATCAGGGCGCGGGCGATCATCAGACGGCGCTTCATGCCGCCTGAGAGGGTGCGGGCAGGCATGTCGCGCTTCTCCCACAGATCGAGCTGGCGCAGGTACTTCTCGGCGCGGATCTTGGCTTCCGCCTTGGGCACGCCGTAGAAACCGGCCTGATGGGTGACAATCTGGATCACCTTCTCGAACTGGCTGAAGTTGAACTCCTGCGGCACCAGTCCGAGCTGGGCCTTGGCCAGTTCGAGATCGCTGTCGATGTCGTAGCCAAACACCTTCACCTTGCCGGCGCTCTTGTTCACCAGCGAGCTGATGACGCCGATAGTGGTGGATTTGCCCGCGCCGTTCGGGCCGAGCAGGGCGAAGAAATCCCCCTGCCTGACGGTAAGATCGATGCCTTTAAGGGCTTCGACGCCCCCCTGATAGGTCTTTTTCAGGCCGCTGATTTCCAGTGCGTTCATTGCAACCTCTGTGATGGTTGAATCCGGCTCGATACAGAAAAGGCGGCCAAGGCCGCCTGCACAGAGTAAAGGGCGCAAGGCCGCTTCACCCGTGATATTCCTGAACCTGGCTTACTCCTGGGGTACCACTTTGCCGATAAACGGCAGGTTGCGGTACTTCTGGGCGTAGTCGATGCCACAGCCGACCACGAATTCGTCCGGAATGGCGAAGCCAATCCAGTCGACCGGCACCTGCACTTCGCGGCGGGAGGGTTTGTCCAGCAGAGTGCAGATGGCCAGGGATTTTGGCTCGCGCAGGGAGAGGATCTCGCGCACCTTGTTGAGGGTGTAGCCGGTATCGATGATGTCTTCGACGATCACCACATCCTTGCCCTTGATGTCGTCATCCAGGTCTTTGAGGATACGCACGTCACGGGTGCTGTGCATGCCGGAGCCATAGCTGGAGGCGGTCATAAAATCCAGGGTGATGGGCAGCTGGCACTGACGGCAGAGGTCAGCCAGGAAGACGCAGGAGCCGCGCAGCAGACCGATCATTACGACTTCGTCGGAACCCTGGTAGCGGGCGGTGATCTCTTCACCCAATTTGGCGATCCGGGCGGCTACTTCAGCCTCGGAGATCATCACCTCGACAGTGTGTTTCATCACTTACTCCCATATGGCCAAAGGGAAACTGGCCGTTCATGAACATCAAAACCGATGATTCTACCACCCGTGTCGAGAGGCGCCATATATACGTGGTGCTTTTATCGGCTTATTTTAATTGATAGAGTTAGCAGGCACTCAGGCATGATTAGTTACAATACTATAAACACCATAATCAATAACTATTAGATGATAAAAACTATGGAACCACGCGCAGAAATAAGACGTCGTACCCGGCTGTCGCCGGAGGCTCGTCGCAATCAACTGATGGAATGTGCCATCGAAGTGTTCTCCCGCCGCGGTATCGGTCGTGCCGGTCACGCCGAAATTGCCGAGCAGGCCAAGGTCTCTGTTGCCACCGTCTTCAACTATTTCAACACCCGCGAGGAGTTGGTAGATGAGGTGCTGGCCGAGATCGAACGCTTTGTGAACCAGATGCTGTCGCAGGCATACGGTGACCAGGGCTCCATTTTCGACAAGATCCAGCGTCATGTACGCCTTTCTGTCGATGCCGCCTACGATCAACCGGATTATGCCGGTATCTGGCTGGAGTGGAGCTCATCGGTTCGGGAAGAGGTATGGCCCCGCTATACCCGGCTGCTCGATCACTGCCTTGAGCTGATCGCCAGCGAGCTGCAAACCGCCATGGATGCAGGGGAGATCACCAGCGTGCTGTCAGCACAGGATCTGGCCCGCTCTTTGACCGGTTTTGGCTATGTGATGATGCAGATGATCAATCAACCTCTGCGCCCGGCGCGCCAAGAGGTGACTGATTTCCTGTTCAAGTACGTGACGGCGCCAATTCAGGCTCGCTAACACGACTTAACGAAAAAACGGCGTCACTCATTGAGTGGCGCCGTTTTTTTATGGCCGAATGTGGCGGTCACCTCAATGGTGGCCATAGCCCCAGCGGTGGGTCAGCTCATGCTCGACACCCAGATGATCGAGGATGCGGGCGACCATAAAGTCCACCAGATCGGCGATGCTTTTCGGCTCATGATAGAAACCGGGCGCGGCAGGCATGATGGTCACCCCGAGCCGTGCCAGTTTCAGCATGTTCTCCAGATGGATCGCCGAGAAGGGGGTTTCGCGGGGCACCAAGATCAGCTGGCCGCGCTCCTTGATCACCACATCCGCCGCCCGCTCCAGCAGGTTGTCGGAGGTACCGTTGGCAATGGCCGAGACGGTGCCCATGGAGCAGGGGCAGACCACCATTTGTTTGGGGGCTGCCGAACCGGAGGCGACTGGCGAGAACCACTCCTCCTTGCCGCAGGCGACAATCTGCCCCTCCTTGGCGCCATATTGGCGACAAAGATAGGCAGAGAGCTCTTTCGGCGAGCCGGGCCAATCCTGTTGCTGCTCGGTCTTGAGTACCACTCGTGCCGCCGAGGAGGCGAGCAGGTAGACCCGATAGTCCGCTTGCACCAGACACTGGAGCAGGCGCAGGGCGTAGGGGGCGCCGGAGGCACCGGTCAGCGCCAGGGTGATCGCTTTGTTCATAGTTCGCCGTGGTAATCCTTGAGGCGGGCGATCAGCTTGTCATGAATGCCACCGAAGCCGCCGTTGCTCATGATCAGAATATGGTCGCCATCGCGGCTCTCGGCCACCAGCCGGTTGATCAGGGTCTCCAGATCGTTGAATACCTTGGCCGGACGGGTCATATGGGCCGTCACCTCGCCGAGATCCCAGCCGATGTTGGGCGGCTGGAAGAAGAACACCTCGTCGGCGCCATCGAAGCAGCCAGCCAGCTCCTCCTTGTGAACCCCCAGCTTCATGGTGTTGGAGCGCGGCTCCAGCACCGCCAGAATACGTGAGCTGCCTACCTTGGCGCGCAGGCCGCCGAGGGTGGTCTCGATGGCGGTGGGGTGGTGGGCGAAGTCGTCATAGACGCTGATGCCCGCCACTTCGCCCTTGAGCTCCATCCGCCGTTTGGGGGATTTGAACTGGCAGAGGGCGGCGATGCCATGCTCCACCATGACTCCGGCATGGCGAGCGGCGGCGATGGCCATCAGACCATTGTTGACGTTGTGCTCGCCGATGCACTCCCAGTGCACCTCACCCTGCTTTTCGCCATCCAGCCACACCTCGAAGGCGGAGCCGTCATCGGCCAGCTTGACCGCCTTCCACTTGGCGTCGTCCTGACCTACCAGCTCCACTTCGCTCCAGCAGCCCATCTTGCGCACGGCGGTGAGGTTGTCATCGGCTTGCGGGAACAGCACCCGGCCGTTGCTCGGCACGGTGCGCATCAGGTGGTGGAACTGGCGCTGGATCGCGGCGAGATCCGGGAAGATGTCCGCGTGGTCGAACTCCAGATTGTTCATCACCAGGGTGCGCGGGTGGTAGTGGACGAACTTGGAGCGTTTGTCGAAGAAGGCGCAGTCATACTCGTCCGCTTCGATGACGAAGAAGGGGGCGGAGCCGAGACGGGCCGAGACCGGGAAGTTGCCCGGCACGCCGCCAATAAGGAAACCGGGCTCCAGTTTGGCGTACTCCAGCACCCAGGCCAGCATGCTGGCGGTGGTGGTCTTGCCGTGGGTGCCGGCGACGGCCAGCACCCAGCGATCTTGCAGCACGTGCTCCAGCAGCCACTGGGGGCCGGAGATGTAGGGCAGATTGCGGTCCAGCACATATTCAACACAGGGGTTGCCGCGGCTCATGGCGTTGCCGATCACCACCAGATCCGGCGCCGGATCGAGTTGGGAGGGGTCATAGCCTTCGGTCAGTTCGATGCCCTGTTGCTCGAGCTGGGTACTCATGGGGGGATAGACATTGGCATCCGAACCGGTCACCCGGTAACCAAGCTGTTTTGCCAACACCGCCAGACCACCCATAAAGGTGCCGCAGATCCCGAGAATGTGAATATGCATACCGCTTCCTTTCGCAGTAAAGGGAAGTGCGCATTCTAGGGGGTGTTGCGGTGGTGGCACAAGCCGCACTCATGGTGAGAGGCCCACAGATGCAGCACTGGAGGCAGAAATCTTGGCGCTGTTGGGATATGCGAGATTGGAATGGGCTGGAAGGCTTTATTTGAGACTTGATATTGTGTCGCACTTTCTTACAATTCTTCGGTTTTGTGACGCACGCTGCAGTTTTACGATATCGCCCTTTTCCAAAGGAGAGTCCCCATGGGCAAGTTCCTGCTTTGCTATCTGGTCGGTGGTCTGGTGGCCATCAGTTGGGCTGCGCTGCCCGCTCACGGTCCCTGGGATCAGTGGGACCTCGCGATTTTTCATACCGTCAACGGCTGGCTCGGACAGTCGGCTCTGTGGGCCGATCTGGTGGCCATCACCAATAACCGGCTGTTCGATCTGGCTGTGTTGGCCTGTATGGGGCTGATCCTGGCCCGTTGCTTCTTCGCCCGGGATTTGGCGGGTCGTCGCCAACTTGTGGCGATGGGTATTGTGATGTTGCTGAGCGCACTGGTGATCAACCAGCTTGGTCACAGGTTGCCGGTGGAGCGACCCAGCCCGACCCTGATGGTGGCCGATGCGCTTCGGCTGACCCAGATCAGCGGTATTCCGACCAAGGACTCTTCCGGTGACAGCTTCCCCGGCGATCACGCTCTATTCCTGATGATCTTCGCCGGTTTTGCCCTGCGCTATCTGCCGCGCTGGGCGGGAGTCACCGCATTGCTGATGGTGCCGATCTTTTCCGCGCCGCGCATTCTGGCTGGCGCCCATTGGTTTACCGATGTCTATGTCGGCGCGCTGGGGCTGGCGACCCTCTGCCTGCCCTGGTTGCTGCTGACCCCGCTGGCGGATCGGCTGATAGACCGCATCGCCCCCCGATTGGCCCGTGTGCCGCTGCTGCGCAGTCAGACCCACTGATTGAACGTCGCAAAATAAAACGCCCCGACATGAAAATGCCGGGGCGTTCTGTTATCCACCCGCGAGAGATCAGCCTTGATAGCCGTTCGGGTTGTTGCTTTGCCAGCGCCAGGTATCGACCATCATCTGCTCCAGACCGCGCTCTGCCTGCCAGCCCAGCTCGGCACGGGCCAGCGTCGGCTCTGCCCAGCACTCGGCGATGTCGCCCGGGCGACGGGGTTTGATCTGGTAGGGAATGGGTCGGCCGCTGGCCGCTTCAAACGCCTTGACCATCTCCAGTACCGAGTAGCCTTGGCCTGTGCCCAGGTTGTAGGTGAAGACGCCGGTGTCGCTCTTGATGCGTGCCAGTGCTTTCAGGTGACCGATGGCGAGATCCACCACATGGATGTAGTCGCGCACGCCGGTGCCATCCGGGGTCGGGTAGTCGTTGCCAAATACCCCCAGCTCCTTGAGCTTGCCGACACCCACCTGGCTGATATAGGGCAGCAGGTTGTTGGGGATGCCGTTGGGATCTTCACCAATCAGGCCGCTCTCGTGGGCGCCGACCGGGTTGAAGTAACGCAGCAGTACGATGGCCCAGCGGGGATCGGATTTGGCGAGATCGCGCAGGATCTCCTCCACCATCAGCTTGGAGCGGCCGTAGGGGTTGGTGGCGCTGGTGGGGAAATCTTCCCGCAGCGGTACCGAGGCGGGATCGCCATAGACGGTGGCCGAGGAGCTGAATACCAGCCGGAAAACGCCAGCTTTGGCCATCTCTTCGCACAGCACCAGAGTGCCGCTGATGTTGTTCTGGTAGTAGGTGAGCGGGATCTGGCTCGACTCCCCGACCGCCTTGAGGCCGGCGAAGTGGATGACCGATTCGATCTGGTGGTTGGCGAACAGCTGCTGCAGGCAGGCTCTGTCCAGCACATCCCCTTCGACGAAGGTGACCGGTTTGCCGGTGATCTGCTCGACCCGCTTGAGTGACTCCGGTGAGGAGTTGGAGAGGTTGTCGAGTACCACGACCTGCTGCCCCGCGCCGAGCAGCTCAACCAGGGTGTGGGAGCCGATATAGCCGGCGCCCCCTGTGACCAGTATTGTCATTTTTTATCCCGTGTTCTGGTGAAACTGGGGCAGAGTCTAGCGCCCCAGTCTACTTGGGAAAAGGTTGGGATACCGATGACGCCTTCACCGCACCTCACAAAAGCCTTCACCACGCCTCAATAATCGAGACTGATATCCCCTTTCGTGGTGCAGGAGCAGGCCAGAGCAACGCCGCTCTCCAGATCCTGAGCACTCAAGGTCATCACGCTCTGGCGCTCGATGTCACCTGTGGTGGTGCAACGACAGCTGCCACATACCCCGGCGCGGCAAGCAGCCATTATGGTTTCGCCCGCTGCTTCCAGCGCCGCCAGCAGGGTCTGACCCGGCAGGATTTTCACTTTCTTGCCGCTCTTTTTCAGGGTCAGCCAGAAGTGGTCGCTGGTGGTCTTGATGGGCTCTGCGGGAGGAAGACCAAAGGACTCCTGATGCAGCTGCTCCGGCGGCAATCCCAGCTCCGTCAGCATGGTCCTGACCGCCGCCATATAGGGGGCCGGGCCACAGAGATAGACATGGCGTCCGCGCAGATCTGGGGCCAGTTCGGCCAGCATGGCGTGGGTGAGTCGGCCCACCCAGGGATGAGCCGTTGGCGCCTCTTCCAATATCAGGGCATCGCGCACGCCTGAATGAGCCGCAGCCAGCGTAGCCAAGTCATCTGCGAAGATCACATCTGCTGGCGAGCGGGCGCTATGGATAAAGCGGATATCGGCATCCGGTCGTTTGGCGAGCTCGTCTCGCAACATGGCCCACATGGGGGTGATGCCGGAGCCGGCACTGAGCAGCAGTGGCCGTTCGCAAGGCAGGGCGGTCAGGTTGAAATCGCCGGACGGACCATCCACCCGGATCTTGTCTCCCACTTGCAGGGTCTGGTGCAGATGGCGGGAGACCCGTCCCACATCCTTGATGGTGACCTGCCAGCATGAATCCTGCGGGCTGGAGGAGAGGGTATAGGCGCGGCAGTGGGGCTGGCCGTCGATCTCGGTATGCAGGGTGATGCACTGGCCAGCCAGTACGGGAGGGAGGCTGCCGGAAAGCGGCTCCAGCTGCCAGCTCACGACGTCGTGGGTGTTCTGTTGGCGGCCAATGCAGGTGAGCGTGAGAGAGGTCATCACAAGGCTCCTTAGGTTTGAAACGGGTTGAAAAACGTCTGGTGAAAAAGCCGGATCCAGAAAAAAGGCGAGCCGGGCGGCTCGCCAAATGCTTACAACATGAGGTGCCGATCAGGCCGCTAGGATCTCGGCCAAGTCAGCCTCGGCCGTGGTGGTCCCTTTCAGGCCAAACTGCTCTTCCAGCACCTTGAGCAGGGCCGGGGTGAGGAAGGCGGGGGCGGTCGGGCCGGTACGAATGTCCTTCACCCCGAGGGAGAGCAGGGTGAGCAGAATGACGATGGCTTTTTGCTCGAACCAGGAGAGCACCAGGGTCAGCGGCAGATCGTTGACCCCGCACTCGAACGCCTCGGAGAGTGCCAGCGCCAGCTGGATGGCGGAGTAGGCATCGTTGCACTGACCCACGTCCAGCAGACGGGGAATGCCGCCGATGTCGCCAAAGTCGAGCTTGTTGAACTTGTATTTGCCGCAGCCCAGGGTGAGCAGCAGGCTGTCGCGCGGCGCCGCCTTGGCAAACTCGGTGAAGTAGGCGCGCTCGGCCTTGTCGCCATCACAGCCACCCACCAGGAAGAAGTGGCTGATCTCTCCGGCTTTGACCTTCTCGATCACCGCGGGTGCGGCCTGCATCAGGGCGTTGCGGGCAAAGCCGATGGTGATGAAGTGCTCGAGCTCGGTGTGCTTGAAGCCTTCCAGCGCTTGGGCCTTGGCGATCACGGCGGAGAAATCATCCCCCTCCAGATGAGTGACGCCCGGCCAGCCGACGATGGAGCGGGTGAAGATGCGATCCGAGTAGTTGCCCACATTCGGGTCGATGATGCAGTTGGAGGTCATCACCACGGCGCCCGGGAAGTTGGCAAACTCCTTCTGCTGGTTTTGCCAGGCGGAGCCGTAGTTACCCACCAGATGGGTGTACTGCTTGAAGAAGGGGTAGGCCAGCGCGGGCAGCATCTCGCCGTGGGTGTAGACATGAATGCCGGTCCCCTTGGTCTGCTCCAGAATGAGTTTGAGATCCATCATGTCGTGGCCGGAGACCAGAATGCACTTGCCGGGGATGGGGGTGACTCTGACCCGGGTCGGTTCCGGATGGCCGAAGGCGCTGGTTTCACCGAGATCCAGCATCTCCATGATTTTGAAGTTGAGCTGACCGATCTCCATGGCACAGCTGAACAGCCGACCCATTTCGCTCGGATCTGTGCTGAGCCAGCTCATGATGCGGTGGAATTCGGCGGCCACCTCGTCACTCTGCTGATCCAGCACCCGGGCGTGCTCCATATAGGCGGCGGCGCCCTTGAGGCCGTAGAGGCAGAGCAGACGCAGCCCCATGATGTCTTCGTTCACTTCGTGCTTGCCCCGATTGGGGGCGGCTAGTGCGGCATGGGCAAGTTGTTCCAGCAGCTCGGCACCGGGTTCGAAGTAAGCGGACTGTGGCAAGTCGTTGACCTGCACTGTCATCCCGGCCAGCTGCTCGGCCAACTGCTGGCGATAAGTGATGGCCTGATTGACGTAGGCCACGATGCGATTCGAGTCGAAGTTGACGTTGGTGAGGGTGGCGAAGAAGGCCTTGGGCACGAAGGCATCGATCTCGCGGTCGATGATGCCCTGCTCGCGGGCGGCCAGCGCCCAGGCGCTGAGCCCCTGCAGGGTATAGATCAGCACATCCTGCAGATCCGAGGTTTCAGCCGTCTTGCCGCACATACCTTGTGCGTAGGCACAGCCGTTGCCAGCCGGGGTACGAATTGTCTGTTCACATTGCACACAAAACATCATGCCTCTCCTAATTGGACATTTCAGTTGTCTGTTTTGTAGCGATTCTATTCCTCTCGCGAAAAACTTAATAGGCATTCAATTTGCCAATTAAGATTCCCTTGATGCAGATCAAAAACAAAAAAAGCCGCCCAAACAGGGCGGCAAGCGGGTGGATAAAAGGAGAGACAACTCAGGTTTGCAACAGAACATAACAATCAGACGGATTGGGCCGTGGTCTGGTCAGGAGCTTTCGGCCCGGTACTTACTCAAGCCCGCATACGTACGCTGTAGCTGGCTTGGTTCACTATCAGGCCAGATAAGCGCGCAGCATCCAGACCAGTTTTTCCTGCTGCTGCACATAGTCGGAGAGGATGGAGGCAGTGCCTTCATCACCGGCTTCGGCGGCCTGACCCAGAATACGACGCTGGGCGACCAGCAGTTCGCGGAAGCTATCCAGCAGGGATTCGACACAGGCGCGGCCATCGTGCAGCCCTTTTTGCTCCGGGATGGTAGAGACTTTCAGGTATTCACTGAAGCTGTGCATTGGCACGCCATCCAGGGTCAGGATCCGCTCGGCCAGTGCATCGACTTTCAGCAGCAGGTCGTTGTAAATCTCTTCAAATTTCAGGTGCAGCTCGAAGAACTGGTTGCCACGGATATTCCAGTGGAAGCCGCGCACGTTCATGTAGAGGATCTGGTAGCTGGCCAGCAATTTGTTCAACTCGGCTGCCAGGGCTTGTGATTGAGCAGTATCAAGACCAATCGGGCTTTTCATCATTCACCTCCAGATTTGGAAATCGGTTTTAAATTCTCTTTCGGAACGCAGTCAGAGTAACGCCTTGCAAAATGCAGGGACAATTGCTTGTGCCTAACTGTTTGATAGCTAACGGCTATCAAACAGTACGCAGCAACGGGGGCAATGGATGAGGATTAGGGGAAGTATTTTTCGAGCAGTGCCATCAGGATGGCCTGACACTCGCGGTCCGGTTTGCTATCGACCCTGCTGGCACGAAAGTGGAGCTGAAAAGCGCCCATGACGGCGCGGCTCTGCTCATCCCACTGGCCGCTCCGGGACAGGCCATAGCCATAGCGGGCCAGCTGCTGCTGCCACATGGCCGCATCCCAATCGGGCAAGGGGCTGGCCAGTAGCTCGGCCACCCGACCTTCATCGGGCCAGGCGCCGACTCCGTACGTCAGATAGAGCTGGCGCCAGGGGAAGTGGGGGCCGGGATCCTGCTTGCGCTCGGGGGCGACATCGCTGTGGCCCAGCACCTGGGTCGGTGGAATCTGGTAGCGGGCGACCAGCTCCCGGCTGAGGGCGCCGACGGCGGCAATCTGCTGCGGGGTATAGGGTTGCCAGCGGCGGGCATGGGGGGCCAGCGGCTCATCTTCTGCTGGATAGCCTAGGTTGACGATCTCGATGCCAAGGGAGCTTGCATTGAGCCCGGCATATTGGTGCCAACGGCTGCGTCCGGCATGCCAGGCGCGCGCGCTGTCCGGCACCAGCTGATAGACCGGTAGCGGGGTCTCGCGGCTGTCACGAGGGATCAGGTAGTGGGCGCTCACCTTGTGCTCCGGCTCGGTCAGCAGGCGCAAGGAGTTGGCATCATCTTCATCGGTGTAGTGGAGGATCAGAAAGGCGATCCGCTCGTTCTGATTGGCGCTCTGATAGCGGGTCGAGAGCTGATATTCGGACGGAGTACAACCACCCAGCAGCAGAACCAGTGGCAGAAAAAAGAGGGGAAGAAGACAGCGCCAGCGCCATCCCCCTGCCACAACCAGTCTGCTGAGCGTGGGAGGAGTGAGTCGCTGGCACATGTCGAAGGCCCTGTCTGGTCAGTCGCGCGGCTGGTTAGCCGCGGTATTTGGCCGTGAGACCGATCAGGAAGTTGCGCAGGATCTGATCCCCGCAATCCTGATAGTGCTTGTGATCCTTGGAGCGGAACAGGGCACTGAGCTCGGACTTGGATAGGTTGAAGTCGGCGAGCTTGAGGGTACCGAGCATATCCTCTTCCTTGAAGTTGAGACCGATGCGCAGCTTGCGCAGGATCATGTTGTTGTTGATCCGGTTCGGGATCACCTGGGCCGGTGCATCTTCCCGCACGCCGCGGCGGGCGATGATGAAACCGTCGAGGAACTGGCTCAGAGCCGAGTCGGGACAGGCGACATAGCCTGCTTCTTGCTCTTCACCTTCCGCCGCCTCTTTCATCAACCAGCTGTGCAGCTGGGCGTGAGTGACCGTCAGGTTGCCCTTGGCAAACATCTCGACCATCTGGTCGTTGCTGATGGTGAGGGCGTAGCGCAGACGGCGCAGAATATCGTTGTTGGTCATGCTGACTCCTGTGTAAACGGCGCAACTTTACCATCTGGCGGCCCTCGCGTCAGAAAAAGCGGGGGCCGATACAGTTCAGGTCAAGCTCATCAAGCTTTGCCGAGATAGCGGGGCGCCTCTTGGCGCACCAGTTCCAGCGCATCTTGCAGCTCCAGCAGCTCGGGTTCCAGCTCGCTCACCGGCACGCCGTCACGCAGCTGTTGCTCCAGCTGGGAGAGCAGCCGTTGCAGCCCCGGTACCCCGGAATAGGCACAGCCACCGTTGAGGCGATGGAGCTGGGCCAGCACTTCGCTATCTGCAATTTCGCCCGCCAGCGCGCTATCCAGCACAGGTTCCACTTCGTCGAAACTGGCCAGCAGCATGGTCAGCATCTCTCTGGCGAGATGCTCTTTCCCCGCCGCTTGCCGCACCGCCAGTGCCCAGTCGATCTGTTGGGCACCATTATTCTGGTGGCGGCGATGGGCAAAGTCGGTGATGAGCTGGGCCAGCATGCTCTCGTCGATGGGCTTGGCCAGATAGTCGTCCATCCCCTGCCGGATCAGCCGCTCCCGTTCGCCGGGGATGGCGTGGGCGGTCACCG
The DNA here is from genome assembly GCF_041402345.1 of Aeromonas sp. S11(2024). Classification (NCBI taxonomy): domain Bacteria; kingdom Pseudomonadati; phylum Pseudomonadota; class Gammaproteobacteria; order Aeromonadales; family Aeromonadaceae; genus Aeromonas; species Aeromonas sp. S11(2024). The sequence continues at coordinate 79,170 of NZ_JBGLRC010000009.1, forward strand.
CCACGATCGGAGTGGTGGTGTTGAGGGACTGGTTGCGGATCGCCTGGGTGGCACTGATGCCATCCATGATCGGCATCTGGATATCCATGAAGATGATGTCGAACGGCTGGCTCTGGGCCTGCTTGACCGCCTCCTTGCCGTTTTTGCACACCACCACCTGACTCACCATCTCCTTGAGCATGGCGGCGATCAACTTGAGGTTGGCGGCGTTGTCATCCACCGCCAGCACCTTGATCGGCTGCAACTGGCGCGGTGCAGGCTGGGCGGGCAGCTTCTGGCGGCTCGATTCCGGCGAGAGCAGGGCGTGCAGCAGCTTGCGGTGGTTGACCGGTTTGGAGAGACAGTGCTGGGCGCCATGGGCCAGCATCGCTTCATAGAGCGCCGGCTCGTGGCTGCTGAGTAGCACTATGGTGTTCTGCTGCTGGCCATTCAGTCTGTCGAGACGGCCGAGCACTTGCTGCGGCGTATGCAGGGTGCTGCTGCCGATGATCACCATCTCCTGCTCGCTCATCTCTGGCCAGGGATCATCGCTGGTCAGTGGGTGCACGTCGAGGTGCCATTCCGCCAGCAGGGCGAGCAGAGAGGCTTGCGCGAAGGGATCCGGTTCCAGCAGCCAGAGCCGTTTGCCACGGATCCGATCCAGCGGCAGTTGATCGGTCTGGGGCAGGGGTGAGACCTCCACATCCAGACTGAACGAGAAGATGGAGCCCTTGCCGAGCTCCGATTCAAAGCGGATCTGGCCGCCCATCTGCTGCACCAGCTTCTGGGTGATAACGAGGCCCAGGCCTGTGCCGCCATAACGGCGGGAGATGGAGGAGTCGGCCTGATTGAAGGCCTGGAACAGCTGATGTTGCTGCTCTTGGGAGATGCCGATGCCGGTATCGCGGATCTGGACGTTGAGCCTCACCTTGTGGTTGCCACTGCCGGTCTGCTCGATATGGACATCCACGTTGCCTTGCTCGGTGAACTTGATGGCGTTGCCGGTGAGGTTGGTCAGCACCTGTTGCAGACGCATGGGGTCGCCGGTGAGGTAGTCCGGCACATTGGCATCCACCCGCAGGGAGAGCTCCAGCTGCTTGTCGTGGGCGCTGGGGCCGAGCAGGTGCATGGTCTCGTTGAGGGTGTCGCGCAGGCTGAACGGGATATGCTCCAGCTGCAGCTTGCCCGCTTCCAGCTTCGAGAAGTCGAGGATGTCGTTGATGATGCCAAGCAGGTTGCGCGCCGACTTCTCGATAGTCTGCATGTAGTCGGTCTGGCTCGGGGTCAGGCTGGTTTTCAGCAGCTGGCGGGTAAAACCGATGACCCCGTTGAGCGGAGTGCGCAGCTCGTGGGACATGTTGGCCAGAAACTCCGACTTGACCCGCGCCGCCTCCTGCGCCCGTTTCTTGGCCATGTCTAGTTCGACGTTCTGGATCTCGATCTGCTCCAGGGTTTCACGCAAGTCAGAGGTGGCCTGATCGATATTCTGCTGCATCTCTTCGTGATATTCGGAGAGCGCCTTGGCCATGGCGTTGATGCCATTTTTCAGCATATCCAGCTCGCCGGTGAGCTGGCCGCTGACCCGGGTATCGAGCCGCCCCTCCCGGATCTTGTGCACCGCCTGCACCATGTTGGTGATGGGCTGGGTCACGCTCTTGACCAGCCGGAAGCCAAACAGGGTACTGAAGGCCACCCCGATGAGCACCATGATCACCGCAAAGAAGGTGTCGCGGTACTGCAGCAACATGGCCCTGTCGGTCGCCATCTGCATCGAGATGTAGCCGATCATCGGCGGCTCTACATCGCTGGGTAGCGGGAAGCCATCCAGACTGGTTTCAGCCTGGATCGGGGTGCGCAAAATGATGTCATCCCCCTGAAACGTCACGCTGGTCAGATCCGGAATTGGCTCGCCATCGGGCAGCCTGAGCCGGGTGAAATCCCGGTGGTAGTTCGAGGTGACGAACAGCTGGTTGTCCTGGGTGAAAACCGCGATGGACTTGATAAAGGGGGAGTTCTTGCGATGGGTCAGGCCAATGAGCCGCTTGAGGGATTCTCGGCTGTGCTGGGTCATCCCGTATTCACTGGCGATCGCCAGCGGTTCGATAATGTTGATCCCCTGATCAATGAGGTTGTTTTCCAGCTGCTGGTAGCGGTGGAAGGTGAAGTAACCGGCCATCAGGCCACCGATGATCAGGGTTGGCAGGATGGTGAAGGCGAGAACGCGTGCTCTCAGGCCATATTTGGTCATACGAACAGGCCACCAGTGAACAGGGTTGGCGATAGGGTTGATGGCAATACACGGGCTCTGTGGCCGTATTTGGTCATACTATTATTCTTGTGGGACAATACCCGGCAGCAGATTCCACAATCATGACATAGCCACCTATAGGCACCAAGTTTTATGGCCCAGTTTTTCAAGCCCCAAAAGAAGTCCACCCAGCTCCAACGCATTGAATTTACGATAGACACCCTCGATCACCACTGCGTCGGTATCGGTCGCCATCAGGGCAAGGCGATCTTCGTCGAAGGGGCGCTGCCCGGTGAGACCGTCAAGGCACGCATCACCGAAGAGAAAAAGCAGTATGGTCACGCCGCCTTGCAGCAGGTGGTGACCCCGGCGGCCAATCGTATCGCCCCCTTCTGCAGCCACTATCGCGAGTGCGGCGGTTGCAGTGCCCAGCACATGTCGGTTGCCGATCAGCAAGCCGCCAAGGCGGCGGGACTGGTCAGCCTGTTCGAGCGGTTGGGCAACATCAAGGCGCCGGCGCTGGAGCCGGTACTGACCGGTGAAGATCGTGCCTACCGCCGGGTCTGTCGTCTGGCCATCAAATTTGACAAGAACGGTCGCTGCACCCGGGTCGGTTTCCGCCGCCGCAACAGCAACGATCTGGTGGAGATCGACAGTTGCCCTGTGCTGGCCGAACCGCTCTCGGCGCTGATTGCCCCGCTGCGTGAGTGCCTCAATCGCTTGAAGAGCCAGCGCGAGCTGGGCCATGCCGAGCTTATCCAGGCCGAGCAGGGGATCATGATGCTGCTGCGTCACACCGGCCGCCCTAATGAGGCGGATCGCGCCCTGCTGGTGGAGTTTGCAAAAGCGCAGGGGATCGACCTCTATCTGCAGGCGGCCGATGATCGCATCGAAGCGCTGCAGCAACAATTTTCCCCATCCTATTCGCTGGATGGCCTGTCTCTTGCATTTGCTCCCGGTGATTTCATTCAGGTCAACGGCCCCATCAACCAGAGCATGGTTGAGCAGGCGCTGACATGGCTCGGGGCGAGCAAGGATGACAAGGTGCTCGATCTCTTCTGCGGCATCGGCAACTTCACCCTGCCGCTGGCCCGTCAGGCTCGCGAAGTGGTGGGTGTCGAAGGTGAACTGGCCATGGTGCAGCGGGCCGAAGAGAACGCCCGTCGCAACGGCATCAGCAATGCCCGTTTCTACAAGGCCGACCTGAGCGATGACATAGTCGGCATGTCCTGGGCGCGGGAAGGGTTTGATCTGGTGCTGCTGGATCCGGCTCGTCCCGGCGCGCTGGAAGTGATGGGACACGTCGTGAAACTTTCACCCAAGCGGGTGGTCTACGTCTCCTGTAACCCGGTCACCCTGGCGCGGGACAGTCAGGTGCTGGTGAAAGGGGGTTACCGTCTGGTGCGCCTCGGCATGCTCGACATGTTCCCTCACACCGGTCATCTGGAGTCCATGGCGCTGTTTGAACGGGAGTAAATGACTCATCAGTTCGGCGATGCGGATATGTAATCTGGCATGTCTGCGTCTGTTTGAGCTGATGTGATTGGGGTAATCTAGACCCTCGTCGTTCGGCAGGGCCTGTTGGCGCGCTCTATTGTCTTTCTGGACAATATGCCTTGAAAAGTGCGCTGGATATCCCCATTTGAGGCAATCTCATGAGGGGAGAAAGTGACAGCTTTCGGCCCGATAATTTAAAGGATTGATACCATGGTTGCGGTTCGCGATATTCATTTGAAAGACAACTTCACCCTGGAAGAGTGGGTCAGCTCGCTCTCCTTGAGTGACAGTGAAAAGGATCAGCTGCGAACCGTCTATCAGTATTGTCTGACGCTCGGTGACGAGGCGCTGACCAGCAAGCTGCTGGTGCGCGGCATCGAAATGGTGGGCATCCTGCAGATGCTCAGCATGGATATCGGCACTCTCAAAGCGGCCATCATCTACCCCTTCGTCGAAGCCGGTCTCATCAGCCAGGAGCGGATGGACGAGGACTTTGGCTCCAAGATCGCCAAGCTGGTGGAAGGGGTGCTGGAGATGGAGGCCATCCGCTCCCTGCAAACCCTCCATCGCAGCGAAACCTCGCCGGAGCAGGTCGACAACGTGCGTCGCATGTTGCTTGCCATGGTCGAGGATGTGCGCGCCGTGGTGATCAAACTGGCGGAGCGGATCGCTTGCCTGCGGGAAGCGAAGACGGCAGATGAAGAGACCCGGGTGCTGATGGCCCAGGAGATCACCAATATCTATGCGCCGCTCGCCAACCGTCTGGGCATCGGCCAGCTCAAGTGGGAGCTGGAAGATCTCGCCTTCCGTTACCTGCACCCGGATACCTACAAGCAGATCGCCAAGCAGCTCGACGAGAAGCGGCTCGACCGCGAGCGCTATATCCGCGAGTTTGTGCAATCCCTGCGTAATGGGCTGAAAGAGGCGGGAGTTGACGCCGAGGTGTACGGCCGCCCGAAACACATCTACAGCATCTGGCGCAAGATGCAGAAGAAGCACCTCGAATTCAACGAGTTGTTCGACGTGCGCGCGGTGCGGGTAGTGACCAAGCGGCTGCAGGATTGCTATGCGGCGCTCGGTATCGTGCATACCCAGTTCCACCACATTCCTCGCGAGTTTGACGACTATGTCGCCAACCCCAAACCCAACGGCTATCAGTCGATCCACACCGTAGTGGTGGGGCCTGAGGGCAAGACCGTCGAGATCCAGATCCGTACCGATCAGATGCATCAGGATGCCGAGCTCGGCGTCGCGGCGCACTGGCGTTACAAGGAAGGGGCACAGGCAGGCGGCAAGGCCAACACCTTCGAAGACAAGATCGAGTGGCTGCGCAAGCTGCTCGCCTGGCAGGAAGATCTCTCCGAGAGCGGCTCCCTGCTCGAAGACCTGCGCAGTCAGGTGTTCGAGGACAGAGTCTACGTCTTCACCCCGAAAGGGGATGTCATCGACCTGCCGGCGGGCGCCACCCCGCTCGATTTTGCCTATCACGTCCACAGCATGATCGGCCACCGCTGCATCGGCGCCAAGATTGACGGCCGCATCGTGCCGTTTACCTATGCGCTGCAGACCGGCGATCAGGTGGAGGTGATCACCCAGAAAGAGCCGAACCCGAGCCGCGACTGGATGAACCCCAACGCCGGCTTCCTGCGTTCCAGCCGGGCGCGGGCTAAGGTGGCTACCTGGTTCAGAAAACTGGATCGGGACAAAAATATCGTGGCCGGTCGCGAGCTGTTCGAGAAGGAGCTGGATCGCCATAACCTCAGCATGTCCAAGATCGACAAGGGCAACATGCTGCGCCGCTTCAATCTGGAGAGCACCGACGATCTGCTGGCCGGTATCGGCAGCGGCGATATCCGCATCAACCAGGTGCTCAACTATCTCGACACCTGTTACAACAAGCCGACAGCGGAAGAGGAAGATCGCCGCTTGCTGGAGAAGCTGGAGCAGAAGGCCAATGCGCCGATGCGCCACAAGCCCAAAGACCATATCGTGGTGGAAGGGGTTGGCAACCTGATGACCCATATCGCCCGCTGCTGCCAGCCCATTCCGGGGGACTCCATTCAGGGCTTTATTACCATGGGGCGCGGCGTATCCATTCACCGGGAAGATTGCGAGCAGCTCAAGGAGCTGTCACGTCGCAACCCGGAGCGGCTGATCGATGCGGTGTGGGGGGAGAACTACTCCGGCGGCTATGGCCTCACCATCCGGATCATCTCCAACGATCGCTCCGGCCTGCTGCGCGATATCACTACCGTGCTGGCCAACGAGAAGATCAATGTGATGGGGGTACGCTCACGCTCCAATGTGCGCGAGCAGACCGCCGAGATCGACATGGAGCTGGAGATTTACAACATCAACGCCTTCAACCGGGCGTTGGCCAAGCTCAGTCAGCTTAACGACGTGATCAGCGCCAAGCGGCTTTGATATCGAACCGACCGGCCCCAGTGGCCGGTCTGCATTTCCGACCCTTTTTGAACGAATTGAAAGCGAATATCCCATGTCTCAACGTTACGATCTGCCCCAACTGCTTGACATGAGATTGCTCGGCTGCGCGGCCTGATGTCGCTTCATCCCCATTTAACGAATCGAAAGTGAGTAGCCCATGTCTCAACGTTACGATCTGCCTCAACTGCTCGACATCATGGCTCGTCTGCGCGATCCGCAAAACGGCTGTCCCTGGGATCTGAAACAGGACTTCCAGACCATAGTGCCGCACACCCTGGAAGAGGCCTACGAGGTGGCCGATGCCATCGAGACCGAAGATTGGCAGGGGCTGAAAGGGGAGTTGGGCGACCTGCTGTTTCAGGTGGTGTTTTACGCCCAGCTGGGTAAAGAGCGGGGCTTGTTCGACTTTGCCGATATCGTCGATACGGTGAGTGAAAAGCTCATTCGCCGTCATCCCCACGTTTTTTCCGATGCAGATCTCTCCAACGAGCAGGCGGTAAAAGCGAACTGGGAGGCGGAAAAGGCCAAAGAGCGGGCGGCCCTCGACAAAGAGAGCGTGCTGGACGATATCCCACAGGCGTTGCCTGCCTTGACCCGCGCCGCCAAAATTCAGAAACGCTGCGCCACCGTCGGCTTTGACTGGAAGACGCTGGGGCCTGTAGTGGACAAGATCCACGAAGAGATCGACGAGGTGATGGAAGAGGCATTGATGGCCGATGTGGACGAGGCGCGGGTGAGCGACGAGCTCGGCGACCTGTTGTTTGCCACCGTCAATCTGGTGCGTCATCTGGGCAAGGATCCGGAGCAGGTGCTGCGCGGTGCCAACGCCAAGTTCGAACGTCGCTTTCGTCAGGTTGAGCAGATAATCGCCGCAGAAGGCTTGAAAATGACCGATTGCACCCTCGAAAAGCTCGATGCCGCCTGGGATAAGGCTAAGGAAACCGAGCAAAGTTGATTTGGCGCAAGATGGGGGGGCGGTGAGCCTGATAGATTTTTGCTCATTGTTTGGGAGAGGGGTTTTTGGTATACTGTTTCCCCGTCCTGCTTCATCCCCGAAGCACCCCTTAAAATTCCCTAAACTTCTTTCAGGTTCAGCATGACGACCAAATATATTTTTGTTACTGGTGGCGTTGTTTCATCCCTCGGCAAAGGCATTGCCGCAGCTTCTCTGGCAGCCATTCTGGAAGCCCGTGGTCTGGATGTGACCATCATGAAACTGGACCCGTACATCAACGTGGATCCGGGCACCATGAGCCCGACCCAGCATGGTGAAGTGTTCGTAACCGAGGACGGGGCCGAAACCGATCTGGATTTGGGCCACTACGAGCGTTTCATCCGCACCAAGATGACCCGTCGCAACAACTTTACCACCGGCCGTATCTACGCCGACGTACTGCGTAAAGAGCGTCGTGGTGACTATCTGGGCGCCACCATTCAGGTTATCCCGCACATCACCAACGCCATCAAAGAGCGGGTGATTGCCGGTGCCGAAGGCCATCAGGTTGCCATCGTCGAAGTGGGCGGTACCGTAGGTGACATCGAATCCCTGCCGTTCCTCGAAGCCATTCGTCAGCTGGCTGCCGAAGTAGGCCGCAACAACGCCATGTTCATGCACCTGACGCTGGTTCCTTACCTGGCTGCTGCCGGTGAAGTGAAGACCAAGCCGACCCAGCACTCCGTCAAAGAGCTGCTCTCCATCGGTATCCAGCCGGATGTGCTGATCTGCCGCTCCGACCGTGCCATTCCGGCCAACGAGCGCGCCAAGATCGCTCTGTTCTGCAACGTGCCCGAGCGCGCCGTCATCTCCATGAAAGACGTCGACTCCATCTACAAGATCCCGGCACTGCTGAAATCCCAGAACCTGGACTCCTACTTCACCGAGCGTTTCGGTCTGGAGTGCAAGGAAGCCGATCTCTCCGAGTGGGAACAGGTTATTTACGAAGAGGCCAACCCGACTGGTGAAGTAACCATCGGTATGGTCGGCAAGTACGTCTCCCTGCCGGACGCTTACAAGTCCGTCAACGAGGCGCTCAAGCACGGTGGTCTCAAGACCCGTCACTCCGTCAACATCAAGTACATCGACTCTCAGGATATCGAGACCCGTGGCGCCGAGCTGCTGGAAGGTCTGGACGCGATCCTGGTGCCGGGTGGCTTCGGTGAGCGCGGTGTGGAAGGCAAAATTCTGGCTGCCCAGTATGCCCGCGAGAACAAGATCCCCTACCTGGGTATCTGCCTCGGCATGCAGGTTGCCATGATCGAATTCGCTCGCAACGTGGCGGGCATGGAAGGGGCTCACTCCTCCGAATTCAAGAAAGATTGCGCGTATCCGGTCGTCGGCCTCATCACCGAGTGGGTGGATGAAGAGGGCAACGTCGAGACCCGTACCGAGAAGTCTGATCTGGGCGGTACCATGCGTCTGGGTTCCCAGCTCTGCCACCTGGTCGAAGATTCCAAGGTGCGTCAGATGTACGGCAGCCCGACCATTTACGAGCGTCACCGTCACCGTTACGAAGTAAACAACAAGCTGCTGCCGCAGATTGAAGCGGCAGGTCTGAAAGTGACCGGTCTCTCCGCCGACAAGAAGTTGGTGGAAATCATCGAGATCCCGGATCACCCCTGGTTCGTGGCTGCGCAGTTCCACCCGGAGTTCACCTCTACTCCTCGTGATGGCCACGCTCTGTTCGCCGGTTTTGTGAAGGCGGCAGGCGAGTATCAGAAGCGTAATTTGAAGTAATTGAAAATAAATGCGGTTGGGGCACTGTGCCACAGCCGCTTTTTTTGGCATATTTTTGTTGTTTTTTTACGAAACCTGAGGAAATACACATGTCCAAGATCGTTAAAGTGATCGGTCGTGAAATCATCGACTCCCGTGGTAACCCGACCGTTGAGGCCGAAGTTCACCTGGAAGGTGGTTTTGTTGGTATGGCAGCCGCTCCGTCTGGCGCGTCCACCGGTTCCCGCGAAGCGCTGGAACTGCGTGACGGCGACAAGAGCCGTTTCCTGGGTAAAGGCGTGCTGAAAGCCATCGAAGCCGTAAACGGCCCGATCGCTCAAGCTCTGCTGGGTAAAGATGCCAAGGACCAGGCCACCGTTGACCAGATCATGATCGACCTCGACGGTACCGAGAACAAATCCAAGTTCGGCGCCAACGCCATCCTGGCTGTTTCCCTGGCTAACGCCAAAGCTGCCGCTGCTGCCAAAGGTATGCCGCTGTACGCCCACATCGCCGAGCTGAACGGCACCCCGGGTGTTTACTCCATGCCGCTGCCGATGATGAACATCATCAACGGTGGTGAGCACGCCGACAACAACGTCGACATCCAGGAGTTCATGATCCAGCCGGTTGGCGCCAAGACCCTGAAAGAAGCCGTTCGCATGGGCGCAGAAGTGTTCCACAACCTGGCCAAAGTGCTGAAGTCCAAGGGCTACAACACTGCAGTTGGTGACGAAGGTGGTTTCGCTCCGAACCTGAAATCCAACGCCGAAGCGCTGGAAGTTATCGCTGAAGCCGTTGCCGCTGCCGGTTACAAACTGGGCACCGACATCACCCTGGCTATGGACTGCGCTGCTTCCGAGTTCTACGACGCAGAGAAGAAAGAGTACAACCTGAAAGGCGAAGGTCGTGTCTTCACCTCCAACGGTTTCTCCGACTTCCTGGCTGACCTGACCACCAAGTTCCCGATCGTCTCCATCGAAGATGGCCTGGACGAATCTGACTGGGAAGGTTTCGCCTACCAGACTGCTGAACTGGGCAAGAAAATCCAGATCGTGGGTGACGACCTGTTCGTAACCAACACCAAGATCCTGAAGCGCGGTATCGACAACGGCATCGCCAACTCCATCCTGATCAAGTTCAACCAGATCGGTTCCCTGACCGAAACTCTGGCTGCTATCAAGATGGCCAAAGACGCTGGCTACACTGCCGTTATCTCCCACCGCTCCGGTGAGACCGAAGACGCGACCATCGCCGACCTGGCTGTTGGTACTGCTGCTGGCCAGATCAAGACCGGTTCCATGAGCCGTTCTGACCGTGTTGCCAAGTACAACCAGCTGATCCGTATCGAAGAAGCTCTGGGCGCCAAAGCTCCTTTCCGCGGTCTGAAAGAAGTTAAAAACCAGGCTTAATTTGCTGGTTTGCCAGCCTCGGCTGGAATGAAAAAAAACCGGAACCCTTGGGTTCCGGTTTTTTTATGCCTGCTGTTTGAGCCAGCGTTGCAGATGCTGCACAAACAGCGCGGGGGTAGAGGTGCCCGGCGTGCGGCACCTGCAAGCGCTCGCAGGCGGGAATGGCGTTGCCAATAGCCTCACAGACCAGCGCAAACAGCGCTCTGGTATCTGCGCCCTGCACGATGCAGGTGGGCATGTTGAGCATGGCAAGGCGCTCCGGTGACCAATCTGGCCGCTCGCTCTGGCTCAATTGTTTGGGCAGGCTATCGGCTTCTGCCAACTGCGCCTGCTGCCACTTGAGCGGTTGTGCAGCAAAATAGCCTGCATAACCACCCGAACCATCGATCAGGGTCGCTACGGCCTCTTGCAGCAAGCCTTCCCCAACCTGGCCAAACACGGGACCAAACATGGCACCTGCATCGGTCATAAAGGCAGCGATCCCCTGTTCATCGAGGGCACCCGGGCAGCCAGGCTCCACCAGATAGAGGCTTATGAATTGCTCCGGAGCTATCAGGGCAGCGGTCAGGGCAACATCCGCCCCGTATGACCAGCCCGCCAGATGCACTGGCCTGCACGGCAATTGTTCCAGCAGAGCAAGCAGATCACTGGCGTGAGTCTCCAGACCAAATGGCCCATTTTTGCCCGCCTCGCCAAAGTGGCGCAGGGTGGGAGCATAGACGGTGTAGTGACGTGAGAGCTGCTCGATATGTTCGAGCCAGAGGGTATGGTTGGCTAGTGCGCCATGGATCAGCAACAGCGGCTCGCCCGAACCGGCCTGCAGGCAGGGCAGCGTGATGTCATTGACGATATAGGTGTGAGTCTGTGATTGCATATCAACGCCTCCCCGGCGTGTCATAAGAGCACAAGAGTATATGACAAGCGTCCTGTGGCTCGTAATAGAGCTATTTCAGGCGCGAGTGGGCTGGCGATGGCCACTATAAGAAAAAGTTGGGTCATTGTCGGGAAACCCATAAATCCAGCTTATAGTGGCACCAGCGAGCCTTGTGTCGCCCCAAGGTGGCCGATATACACCCCGCAAGGGGATCTTCTGATCTTTGTTTATATCATGGCCGGGTGTTAATTTATCAGATGGCCTTGTGTGGGAATTCTATCAATAAAAATTAATGTAGGCTGTGCCAATTTCATTATGTTTTATTGATCTGAGTGTTTGGAATTCTCTTGCCTTATTTGATTGAAAGTGGCTTCGACCATTTGTTGCCCAAATTCGCCCATGCCATGATACATGGCTGACAAAAATTGCATTGTATTTTGTGCTGAACCAACCAATGTCCACTGGCAGTTATTAAAATCACAGGAGTCTAATGAGATTGGTCCTTGTCCCGCATATTCAATAATACAGCTTTTAAACACACAACCTTTATATTCGATGTTGTCTAAGCGAACTGTAGTATTGTCAAATGTGCAATTATTAAATTTAGTCATTGGTAAACCTAAAGCCTTGTTGTGCCAGCGTAGATTCAACGGTTACTTCTTTCACTTTACTTTTATTATTTGAGGCAAGGAAACCTTCATCATTAGTAAAGTCGCTAGGTGCATACAAAACTGAGTTGTTGAAATTCAATGTTAAGAAAAACATCACAACTAAGCATGATGGAAAACCTATTAAGAACCAAATATAAATTGCTTGAATATCTGCTCCAATAAATGGCAAAACCAACGTTGCACTTATTTCAACTATGCCAGCAAATATTGCAATTATTGTTAGAGGGTTCTTGATAGTTGTGATTTGTTGATTCACTTAAATCCTCCACGTGTTCTAGCAGCACATTATACGGAAAGTTGTCGTGTAGTAACGTTTTTTATTACGTACACACTGCAAAGATTTCGTATGAGTTTCTTAATAACAGCCGCAGTGAAAATGCTTGGTGACTCGTACGCTTCTGGCGATGAGTTTCGTGCATGAACAACAATGAAGCCTTCAACCTGCTGCCTTTAACCAACGGGATGGGGTTGGCATGGCTCATGGGAGACTCCGACGAGGCAAGTGTTGCCAAATGGCAATATTAACCATGGCGCTGTGGAGAGAAAGCTCAATATTGAGATTTTCTGTGCAAGATCAATAAATTAATCAAATGTCACCCACGATTGATGACGCGCCGACATAGCGTGAACAACCATTTTTGAACTATCTCCATAGAATATTCATGGTCATATCCGGCTTGAACCAGCATAAAACTCTTTGTTATTGTCCGTCTCCCCCGCTGAAATAGCTTATTTATCTATAAATCAACAAGATAGCATTATGCGGTGGCGTTGCGGGGGCATCTGCTATCGGGAAGGAGAGTTATGAAGTCGCAGTTCAAAGTGGCGCTGGCCATGTTGGCCCTGTTCGTCGTCCAAGGCTGCACAGCCCCGGATTCATCCACCAAGCGCAATGCACCCGGTCCGGTGCTGACAGTGCATTACGAAAGCGCCCCCCTGATCCCCGTCACCATCGCCGGTGAGCAGTACCAGTTTTTGCTCGATACCGGGGCCAGTATCACCTTTATCGATCGTCGTCTGGCCAGCCGCTTCAAGGCGCTGACCTTAAGCGAATTGCCCAGGGCCTATCAGGCTGATTTTGCCACTGTGAACAGCGTGTCGAGCCAACTGGGCAGCGAGCAGCTTGGCTTTGTTGAGCCGCAACCCTTCTCGCTGGGGTCGGTCACCATTGATGACAGCGATCTGTGGGCAACCGTTGATTTCGATCTCTTCTCCCAGTCTCTTGGCAGCCGTATCGATGGCATCCTCGGGATCGACACCATCCGCCGTTTCAACTGGGTGTTTGATCGCGACAGGCATCAGCTCACGGCTTCGCTGACGGCACCGTCGGCAGCCACGTTCGAGCGTTGCATCGGCTATGAAGATAGCTACAACCGCTCCCCGGCAGTGTATCTGGCCCACGGTGAGAGCAGCGTGCGCATGTATCTGGATACCGGGGCCGATCAGAGCTATGCCGACCATGCCTTTATCGACTTTATGGCCAGTCAGAAGGCGATCTCTGGCGAAGATGCGATGCCACGCAAAGGGGTGGACGCCAGCGGTATGGTGGAGGGGCGTGACCATATCCTCACCGGCCTGCACTTTGATGAGCGCCAGCTCGGTGAGCTGCGGGTGTCGGAAAACAGCAATGAGCAGTATGGTCTGGGGATGGATTTTGTTAACCGCTTCAATCGCTTTGCGATCATGCCCGGGCGGATGATGCTCTGCTACGACGCCGACAGCCTGGCGCGCAAAGTGCCGCCAGTCCTGCGCAATATCGGGGTGCGCTTTGATGGCGAGCATCTGCAGGTCTACTACAGCGACAAACGGGATCTTGCCCCCTATGGTCTGGCCAACGGCGACATTCTGGAGCAGATCAACGGGGTGGCTTATCGTCCCCTCGAGATCTACAAGGTGCGTGAGCTGCTCAGCACCAGCAAGCCGGGGTCGCTCAAGTTGCGGATTGTGCGGGAAGGAAAACCACTGGATATCGCCATCTAGTCAAGGTGGGGGGCGGCAAGACGAGCCGCCCCCATGAGCCTCAGCCCTTGGTCGGATTTTCCATGCAGGTGAGGGTTGGCTGGCCGTAACGCTCCAGCGTGGCATCGTCCCCTTTGGTGAAGAAGGTGAGGTTTTGCCCTTCATAACGGGCGCCGCTGGCGCTGGGGGCTTCATAGGCGAGCACTTGTTGCTGCTTGTCGCCCTCGCTCAGATTGATCACCGCGGCGGGCAGCTTGGCATCGTTATAGAAGTAGGTAGAGAGAGTGACGTTCTTGCCGCACTTGTAGTTGACTGGTGCCGGCACCATCAGCTGGCCGCCGCTGATCTGCAGTTCGGTGATCCGCAGCAGGTAGTTATCCTCCACACACTGGCGCAGATCCTGCCCCTTCCAGCAGTCGTTGCGACCTTTGATCCAGCCGCGCTGCATGGCGCGCTCTGTCTTGAGCTGTTCGGGAGAGAGTGCGGCAATCGCCTTGGGATAGAGGGCCGCCAGTTCGTTATCAAGGGCGGCCAGTCCGGCATCCTTGCAGATCAGGTTTTCGACCGACCCGGAGGCTTTGGTGCAGTCAAAGGAGGGGGTTGCGGCGCTGGCCAGCAGAGGGGCAAACAGCAGGGTGGCAAGCAAGGTCTTGTTCATCGATAGATTCCAGCAATGAAGAGGGCATATCTGCCTACTACAGCACACTCTACAGGGCAATGCAGCAGGGACGCCGAGCGCATTTTGCGCAGCTGTGTGTGCTGGCGACCGGTTTTGCCGCCTTTTCTTAATAACAAGAAGGTTAGCTATGTTCAGGTTGATGACGGGGGCCTTGCTGGCCATCATGCTGTCCGGTTGTGCGGCCATGTTTAACGGCACAAGTCAGCAGGTTTCCATTCGCAGTCAGGATCCCGATGCGGAGATCTACGTCAACGATATGCTGCTGGGCCACGGCAATGTGATCACCTCGTTCAAGAAGAAAGAGAATTACACCATCACGGTCAAGCGTGCGGATTGCTACTCGGTGACCGTGCCGGTCTCAAAGTCGTTCGATGCCACCACTCTGCTCGGGATCTTTGTCGATTTCGGCGTGGTCTCCATTCTGGTGGTCGATGGGGTCGGCACCGGCGCCTGGCAGAAGTTTGATCAGAATGCCTTTATCGTTGACCCCATCTGCAAGAAAGCCTGATCGTTATTGATGGGGCATCGGGTGATGCATCCAGATACAGATCTTTGCTGATGTGAAAAACCCGACACTCCTGGCCGGAATGTCGGGTTTTTTGTGGCCGCAATAAAGGGGGAGGCGGGTTGCCCGGTCGATCAGGCCAGCGCCAGTTGCTGACTGCGGGCGCGCCACAGCCGCTCGTGGAAGAAGAACACCACGGTATTGATGGCAGGTTCGATCATCGCCATCACGCCGCCGGTGAGCAGCTCGCCGCTCAGCAGGAAGGCAACCCAGAAGGCCACCGAGAAGTGGACCACCGCGAAGCTGCTGGTCTTGGCCTGCAGGCTGTGATTTGGCTTGAGCTTGTACCAGCCAAGGTCATGAAAGTAGAAAGCGACCGTGTTGACGGCGGGCTCGATCAGGGCGATCAGGCTGGCGGTCAGCAGCTCACCGGTCAGCAGGTAGGCCACGGTAAAGGCGACACCGAAGTGCAGGATGGCAAAGCTGATGGTCTTTTTCATGATGGCGGCTCCCTCTGTTGATGATGAGAGTATCCGCCAAAAATGAGATTAAATGAAAACTATTCTCATCTATTGCCCAGATAGGGAAAACCTATCAAAGGGCGAGTGGCCGGTGCGCTTCAGCGGTTGCCAATCGCAACCAAGGCGATAAAGTACAGGTTCTTCACACTTGCCCATGAAAAAGGATCTTTCATGAATATCAATGCCACCCTGCTTGGCCAGTTCATTGCGTTGCTGATGATCATCGTCGGCCTCATCGCCTGGCGGCTGGCGCGCCGCAAGAGCGAGCATCCGGCGCTGATCACCCTTATCTGCTCCCTGCTCTGCCTGTTTCCGCCCTTTGGCCTGCTGGCCTTGTTGCTGGTTGCGCTGAAACAGGATCTGCCCGCCCGCTCATAGGGTGGGCTGGTTCAGGCTGCCGCATACACCGGCTGCACCAATAGAAAAAGCCCCGTGATGGGGCTTTTGCTTTTGAACTCGGTGAGCAGAAGAGCTTGAACACCCATCTTTTGGGTTCGGGCTATGCTACGCCTTGCTCAAAAAGGTGGGTGTCCCAGATTTGCCATCCTCCCCCAAGGCCAAGAATCGCTATGGCAACCCCATGCTGATCACCGTCGAGGCCTTCTACGCCTAAGCTGCCTATGGCAACGATGCCCCGAGCAGGGGCGCGACCTTGCTATCCCAGAACACCGGCCTAGTGCCGGTGTTCTGCTTTTCAGGTGTCAGCGCCTATTCAGGGGGGCGGCTTGCCCGCCTGCCAGCGTTGCAGTCCGGCACCGGCCAGCACCAGCAGGGTGCCGAGCAGATCGCTCCCCTCCAGCCGTCCGGCCAAGGCATCGAGCAACACGCCTCCCGCCAACTGGCCCGCGACGATGAGCAAGGCGCAGACTAGGGCCCCAACCCGGCCTATGGCCCAGCTGCTGATGGCAACGAACAGCGCCCCCAGCACGCCGCCGAGCAGCAGCCAGGGATCGAGCCCGGCCAGATTCCCCCAGGGTGCCCCCTTGAGGATGAGCAGGGCGCCGAGTAGCACGAAGCCGAGCAGGTGGTTGGCGAGGGAGGCCGTCATGGCGCCCCGGGTGCTGGCGAGGCGGCCATTGAGGGTACGCGACAGACTAACCGCCACGCCGTTGAGCAGTCCCAGCAGGATCAAGAGGGTCATGGTTCTCTCCTAACGCAGCACGATCAGCAGGGCGCCGATCATCACCAGCAGGGCGGCGAGCATGTCCTTCCCTGATGGGCGGCGGCGAACCAGCCCGAACCAGCCTCTGGCGTCGCACAGGGCGCCAAACAGCAACTGGCCCAGCAACAGCAGGGCGAGGGTGCCCGCCATGCCCAGCTGCGAGTTGAGACACAGGGCCGCCAGCACCACAGTGAGCGCCCCCGGCAGGCCGCCAAGCCACGCCCAGGGCGGAGCAGACTGCGGCCCCTGGGGTCGTGGGGCCAGCCACCACAAGAGCGCGGCCACCAGGCTGCCGACCCCGTGGGCGAGCCAGCTCGCGAGCCAGGGATCGGTGGCGCGGGCCAAGGCACCGTTCTGGGCGATCATCAGCGCCAGCAGCAGGCCAGCGGCGAAGGCGGCCAGGGCGCCGATTGTCTGGAGGCGTCCGGGGCGGCGGTCAATAAGAGGGGGGATCATGGGGTAACTCCTTGGTTGAACAGAGGAGTAGGGTAAATTGTTTTTGATATGGGGATAATCTACCATTTATGAACAACATTGTTTCTATATTGAGAACAACATGAACCAGGATGCCTTCGCCCTGCTCCCCGCCTTCGTCGCTGTGGTGGAGGCAGGTACTTTCTCCGGCGCCGCCCGCCAGCTCGGCCTCAGCAAGTCGGTACTGAGCAAGAAGGTGAGCCAGCTTGAGCAGCAGCTCGGTTGCCAGCTCATCTACCGCACCACCCGCTCCCTCACCCTGACAGAGGCAGGGGAGCGCTACTTCGAGACGGTGCACCATGCGGTGCGTCTGGCCCGTGACGGGGAAGATGCCATCGGCGCCCTGCAGTCGGCGCCGCGCGGCCTGCTGCGAGTGACGGTGCCCATGGTCTATGGCCGGCGCCACATAGCCCCCCTTATCCCCGAATTTCTCGCCCTCTATCCCGGGCTGCAGTTGCAGCTGGAGATGAGCGACGCCCAGCAAGATCTGGTGGCCGAGGGGTTCGACGTGGCGGTGCGCATCGGCGAGCTGGAAGATTCAAGCCTGGTCGCCCGCCGCCTAGCCCCCTGTCACAGCACCCTGTGCGCCGCCCCCACATACCTAGCGCGGGCCGGCACGCCCCGTACCCCGGCCGATCTCGAGGCCCACAACTGCCTCTTCTACTCCCTGTTTCGCGGCGGCACCCAGTGGCGCCTACAAGGCCCGGAGGGAGAGGTTGCCATCACCCCGCGGGGCAACTTCGAGGTCAACAACAGCGACGCCATCCACACCGCGCTGCTGGCAGGGCTCGGCATTGGCAACATGCCGGACTTTATCGTGGAGCGGGAGCTCGCCACCGGCCGGCTGGTGCCCCTGCTGCCAGGCTATGCCCTGCCCGAGCACGGCATCTGGTGCCTCTACCCCCGCCGTCGCCACCTGCCCGCCAAGGTGGAGGCCTGGCTGGCGTTTCTTCACGAACGCTTGGCTCTGCGCTAGGGGGCACGGGGATAACCGAAGCGGTTCACGTTTTTTTCATCTGGAAAGGAGTAGAGTAGGCCATTACCAATCGTCTGTTTTAATTGAAAAAGGCTCCAGAGAGGCATGCCATGGCATCGCACCTCTCACCCTAGGGAAGGTGCGAACAAGTCCCTGATAAGCAGTAGCGGGTAAAAACAAGAAGCCCCTGAACGGGGCTTCTCTTTGCTGGCCATGCCGCCACTGTGAACGGCTTGGGTGAGCGACTTGCTGGCGCCTTGACCGGGCGCCGGAGCTAGCTGGTGCGGGTCTACTCTGCGGCCTTGTTGAGCCACTCCACCTTGTACTGGGCGCCGGCACCCTGCGCCAGCTTGGCACAGAGCGGTTTCAGGAACGCTTCAATCTGCTCGTCCAGCATCCAGGGCGGGCTGATGATCAGCATCCCCGAGCCATTCATGCCCCAATCCTTGGTCTGACCGGCCACTTCCAGCTCGGCGACTAGGACGTTGCCGAAGTTCTCGCGCTTGATGGCGCGCAGCATGTCGCGGGATTTGTCCGCCTCTTGCCCGAGGATCGGATACCAGAGGGCGTAGATGCCGGTCGCCCAGCGTTTCTGCGCCTTTTTCAGGGTGTCGACCACGGCGAAGTAATCTTCCTTGAGCTCATAGGGCGGATCGATCAGCACCAGCCCGCGGCGCGGGGTCGGCGGCAGCAGGGCGATCAGCCCCTCGAAGCCGTCACGGTGGTGTACGGCCACGCGGGGGTCATAGCCCATGTTGGCGCGCAGATCGTCCACTTCGTTGTTGTGCAGCTCCATCAGCGCCAGCTTGTCCTGCTCGCGGGTGAGGCGGCGGGAGAGCTCCGGCGAGCCGGGGTAGTAGTGCAGCTGGCCATCGCTGTTCATCTCCTCGATAACGCCGAGATAGGGGGCCATGGCAGACCACTGGGCCCGCTCGTCCCACAGGCGGCCGATGCCGTCGGCATACTCGGCCTTCTTCTGGGACCAGTCGCCGCGCAGGTCGTAGAGACCGCCACCGGCATGGGTGTCCAGCACGATGAAGGGTTTCTCCTTCTTCTTGAGGGACTCGATGATCAGGGCCTGAACGGCGTGTTTCAGCACGTCGGCATGGTTGCCGGCGTGAAAGGCGTGGCGGTAGCTCAGCATATTAGATCTCTGAGGGGGCCCTGCTGGGCACCCAGTAACGATAGATAGTTCAACAAATTGCGGCTGTTGCCGCGAAACAGGGAGAGGCTGCGCAGGGTCTGCAACAGGACGCCCTGTTGCAGCCGCTCCAGCTCCAGCTCGTGGGCCAGCATCGACTGATACTGCTGCTCGTCGAGTCGCGTCTTGGCGCTCTGGCGCAGGGCCCGCCACGGGGTCAGCACCGCCTCGGTCTGCACCAGCGCCGGTTGCAGGTCGGTCAGATCGACCACGATGCCGAGTTGATCGAGCCGGTGCAGCAGCAGTGCCAGATTGACGTTGCCCCCCTGCTCCTGCACGGTGAGCCAATCCTGGCTGCGCTCACCGTAGACCTTGCCGCTCCAGTGCCAGAAGCCGATCGGCGTCGGCAATTCGTGGACCGCGACCCGCTCGCTGGCCATCAGCTGCTCGTCACGCAAAGAAGGCTTGCTCCATGGTTTCCAGCTCTTCGGAGAGGCTCATCCACTCCAGCTCCACCTCTTCCAGTTGCTCCTTGAGGGGGCCCTGGGATTTGAGCAGCTCGGAGAGCTTGGTTTTAGCGCTCTCTTCGTAGATGGCCGGATCGGCCAGCTGGCTCTCGATGTCGGCCAGCTTGCCCTGCAGCTTCTCCATGCTCGCTTCGAGTTTTTCGAGCTTCTGGCGCAGGGGACGGGTCGCTTGCCGAAACTCCGCCTCGCGCCGCTTCTGATCCTTGCGCGCCACTGCCGAGTTGGCGGAGACGGGGCCATCCGCCGGTTTGGCGTTGGCCTCTTTCTCCTGTTCGCCGAGCCACTTGTGGTAGTCGTCCAGATCGCCATCGAACGGCTCGACCCGGCCACCGTGCACCAGATAGAAGTCATCAGTGGTGGTGCGCAGCAGGTGACGGTCGTGGGAGACCACTACCATGGCCCCTTCGAAGCCTTGCAGCGCCATGGTGAGGGCGTGGCGCATCTCCAGATCCAGGTGGTTGGTCGGTTCATCCAGCAGCAGGAGGTTCGGCTTTTGCCAGGTGATCAGCGCCAGCACCAGTCGCGCTTTTTCGCCGCCGGAGAAGGGGGCTACCTTGTCGAGCGCCTTGTCACCGTGAAAACCGAAGCTGCCCAGATAGTTGCGCAGCTCCTGCTCGGTCTTGTCCGGCGCGAGGCGGGCCAGATGATCGAGCGGGGAATCATCGAGACGCAGGGTCTCCAGCTGATGCTGGGCGAAGTAACCGATGCTCACCCCGGCGCTCACCTCGAGCTTGCCCGACAGCGGCGGGTTGGAGCCCGACAGCATCTTGATAAAGGTGGACTTGCCGGCGCCGTTGCGGCCGAGCAGACCGATGCGCGAACCCGGTACCAGATTGAGTTTGATCTTCTCCAGGATCACCTTGTCGCCGTAACCGGCACTGAGGTTCTCCATGGCGATCAGCGGGGTCGGCAGGGCCGACGGCTCGCGAAACTCGAAGCTGAATTCGGAGTCGGCGTGGGCGGGCAGGATCTTCTCCATCCGCTCCATCGCTTTCAGGCGGCTCTGGGCCTGACGGGCCTTGGAGGCCTTGTAGCGGAAGCGATCCACATACGCCTGCATGTGGGACATCTCCCGCTGCTGCTTCTCGTACATCGACTGCTGCTGGGCCAGCTGTTCGGCGCGCTGCAGTTCGAAGTCGGAGTAGCCGCCGGTGTATTCGTTGAGCTTGCCGTTCTCGATATGGATGATGCGGCTGATGACCGAATCAAGGAAATCGCGGTCGTGAGAGATGAGCACCAACGTGCCCTGATAGCCCTTGAGCCACTTCTCCAGCCAGATCACCGCATCGAGATCCAGGTGGTTGGTCGGTTCATCGAGCAGCAGCAGATCGGAGCGGCAGAGCAGCGCTTGGGCGAGGTTCAGGCGCATGCGCCAGCCACCGGAGAAGCTGCGCACCGGCGAGCTCAGCTGCTCGTCGCTGAAACCGAGGCCGTGCAGCAGTTCGGCGGCGCGGGCACGAATGCTGTAGGCGCCTATGGTATCGAGGCGACCGTGCAGCTCGGCCACCAGCAGACCATTGTCATCCTGCTCGGCCTGTACCAGCTGGGCCTCCAGCGAGCGGAACTCCTTGTCGCCATCGATCACATACTCGAGCGCGGAGCAGTCGAGCGCCGGGGTCTCCTGCGCGACGCCTGCGATCTGCCAGCCTGCGGGCAGGCTGAAGGTGCCGCTGTCGATGGCCAGCTCGCCCCGTACCAGTGCAAAAAAGGTGGACTTGCCACAGCCGTTTTTGCCCACCAGACCCACTTTGTGGCCGGGGTGAATGGTGGCGGAGGCGTTGTCCAGCAGCTTGCGGCCGCCGCGGATCAGTTCGATTTGACTGGCAACTATCATGGGTGGGATCTGCTTGCTCAAAATGGAGGAGAAAAACTGGCGCGGATCTTACGTGGATTCACTAATCATGACCAGTTTGACCGCAATAAACCCCGTTAAAAGCCGTCTTCAACGTGTTTCGAGGATAGCCGTTGATGTCACTACCCGATCCAGCACAGGCAAGTCATTCGTGAGGCTGAGATGTAGTCATGGATGTCTAGATGGCCAAATGTTGACTGGGGAAGCATGGTCAGTTAGTATCGCCATCCCTACAGATGAAGACATCAATAGCTTCCGCCAATTCGTTAAACAGAAGGTATCCCCAGTGATAAAAGCATTCGGTTCAACCATCACAACCAAAGGAGACGCTTATGTGTTCCTGAGTCGTCTTCTGCTACAGCGTGGTTATGGTGAAGCCCGAGCCCTTGCTGTTATCAATGAGTGTGAGCAGAGAAGCGCACAGCGCGGATACGTGACCCCAGAGACACCCGCCGATTTCCTGCATATGGTCAACGAGGCTGTTACCCCTTGGGGTGGCCCTATCGTAGAAGCCCCTCAAGTAGCCCAAGCCCATCAAGTATCTCAGGTGCCCAGCAACGCTAGTGCCTCCGAAGCAAGCAGCGAGAAGCAAGGCGAGCAAAGCAAGCAAGGCATGACGATTGATGAATGCTATTCCCGCTTTGTTGACCTCAAGCGCGATGACTGGGAGGCCAGCACAAGAGGGGCCTACGAGACATCACAGCGCAGACTGCAAGCTCTGGGCCTAGCGTCCGTACTCGTTGCTGACTTGAAGCGGTCACAGCTCGACACAGTGCGTCAGACGATGATTAGTGATGGTTTGAAAGCGGGATCGATAAATCTGCTATTCCGACATCTAAAGCAAGCTCTGGCTGACGTAGAGGCCGCATATGGTGAAGACGAAGGTTTTGATTGGACTCGACCACTAAAGAACCTGTCTAACTTCAAGGCCCTCAAAGATGATGCCGACAAGGTTGACCGAGCTTGGCCCGTTGAAGCTATTCAGGAGGTCGCCGCTAAGTTGGCCGAGAAGGCTACAGGGCCGAGGGTCAATGAGGCGAACAGGGCTAAACGCTGGGGCTCTTATTGGCAACTCTGGCTATCCCTCGCAACGGGTGGCCGGAAGGCAGAAATGGAAGCCATCAAAGTGTCCGACATTGTGAGAGACGATGATTCTGATAGATACGGAATCCACATCCGAGGCACCAAGACACAGAATGCAGACCGCCTTGTGCCTCTTGTTGATGGCCTGAACGGTTTCAACTTGTCGGCCTTCTTGGAGTACATCAAGACGCTTGACGGGCCGGACGCTCTGGTCTGTGGCGGTAGTAGTCTCGATAACCTGAGCAAGCGGGAGCGAGCAGGCTACAAGATGGGCAACGGGGAGGGCCTGACCATCCACGGTCTACGGCATACCGCAGCGACTACCCTTTGTGCCCTTGGCCTTGAGCCTGCCCTTCTGAGCCAGTTTATGGGCCACGCTGCCGCTAACCAAGGAGGCGCAGAGGTGACGCTGAGATACATCACTGGGGCTCTGGATGCTCGCCGCCATGAATGGTTGAAGCTGCACGAAGCGATAGAGCCATTGGTTAAAGCCTCTAGTTATCCCTGATTAGAAATTCACCACAAAAATCTGAGACCCCATGTAATGGTACACAGAAGCGGCAATACCCCGTATGCCCCCTCAGTTCATACACTCAGGCGCGTCCCTATGTAAAATCAGCAGGGTCTACACCTTGCCAACTTTAGAGACTTCACGTAGGAGCGCGAAGAGTTCTCATTTAGATGGCCTTAGCTAGACCAAAGGGAGTCATTCCTAGGTAGAACGTGAAGTGGTGACGCGGTAGTGACTGGATGGTGTCGGGTTGGTGGCAGACATGATATCCGCCTGTGTATTGCCCTAAATGATTGATTGCTTTGGTTGTTGGTGCTAGACATTGTTGTTGGTATGCCATTTAGTGTGACATTGGGTAGGCCAAAGCATTTGGTTTCAAGTGATGCGGCTGGCTGCCCTGTGTACCCTTATCTGTTGAAGGCCGCATTGCAGTATGTAAAGAGGAGTAATGACCAATATGATTAAGAACTTACTGATGGCCGCTTCAGTAGCCTGCGTAACCGGATGCGCTACTATCTACACTGAGGCAGATGGCACATTTAACAGGATGGACAACACACTCAATGGGCTGGTCGGTGAGCCAATCGAGGTGGCGATCAAGACTCTCGGAATCCCAACAGCAAAGGATACAGACCTCAACATCTATGAATGGGCCACAACATCAGGTGACTGGCACTGCAAGGTGACTATGTGGGTTGATGCTGAGGGGGCTATTAGTGAGTACGATTACAACGGTAATCTTGGTGGATGTAAGCGCCTCTACAGCTGGTGAGTAACGAAGATGATACTTAATGTCCTAATCGAGCGTCCTAGTAAGGATAGAGGGGTAAATATGATACTAATCCCCTTCACAAAGAGTACCTGAGCAAAGGGTCTCTATGAATATGAATAATGGTCAGCAATTAACGATAATCCTTGACAAAGGATAGAAACTTAATGTCCTAAACCTTCCGTCTTACTGCAATAGAATGGGAGAAATTTGGGGTCAGAAAACGTACAGGTAACCCTCGGCGGTGTCTGTGCTGCTAATGTTGTCTGAAAGTTAACATTCCGAATTACTGCTCACTAAAGGAGACACCGAGCAATCCCGCTCCGGCCCATACCGATAGGAGCAACCCAATGACCACACTGACCAGCACCAACGCACCGTTACCGCAGAAGTACTACAGCAAGCAATCCGGCCAGTCCATCCACAACGTCAACAACCGCAGCGTCAAAGAGTACCTGCTTGAATTAGGAGTCCTTACCGTAGCTGACTTGCCGCCTTACCTTGGCGATTGCATTAGCGGGTCATCCAGAGTTGCACAGAGAGGTACACAACCGCTCAATCGTGGTCAACTACTGCAAGCATTGTATGCGCTCGACGATATCAACACCGAGACGGTAGTAGTAACGTTAAATAGAAAGCGTATTGCACTCGGGGATAAGCCATTCAGTTCAGCCCATGTAGCAACCTTTACGTCAGCCTTAAAGAATGCGTCCCAAGCGATAAAGCATTACCTCCGTTAATTCCACTCTGATAAACCTTCCTGTGCTAGCCTCTGTACGCCCTGCTGGCTACCTTGCTGACCATGCTAGGGGTAACCCAAGGGGAGGCCATTGCAGGTCACCTACAGGCGCTCATGGTGTTGTTGATAGGGTCATAACTTAGAACCACGACACCACGAAAACACCATGATAAACTCACGGTTCTACCATCCGGTAACCATTACTGATTCTTACGTGAAATGACGCTGATTTGCACTGTAGCGAAGGGTTGGCCACTGGCTGGCGCTGCAAAAACATGCCATAACAGAGAAACCAGTTTGGTAACGGGAGGTTAGCATGCATATCAGGGATATTATGACGACCCGGGTCGCCACCGTTTCAATGGATGATCGACTCAGTGTCATCAAGGATATCTTCGAGCAGGCTCACTTTCGCCACCTGCTGGTACTGGAGGAGGGTGAGCTGGTGGGGGTCATCTCGGATCGGGATCTGTTCCGCGCCATCAGCCCCTATCTCGACTCCGAAGCCGAGATGAGCCGTGATACCGAAACCCTCACCAAGCGGGCCCATCAGATCATGAGCCGCCACCCCGTTACCATCGCTCCCCATCTCACCGTGCGCGACGGCGTCAAGCTGATGCTGGAGAAGGGGGTCTCCTGCCTGCCGGTGCTGGAGAATGGCGCCCTGGTCGGCATCATCAGCTGGAAGGATTTTCTCAAGGCTGCGTTGGAGAGTGACGCGCTGGTTTGAGCCGACGCTTATCGCCACTAGCTGATAGAGAACCAATATAGAGAGAGGGGAGCCAAGGCTCCCCTCTCTCTATATTGGCTTTGCCGACAATGCCGGTTTGCACGATGCCTGCATCATCATGGCTCGGGCTGCCCTGCGACAAGGCAGGAGGGGCCGCTGCCGGAGAGGTGCGGCTGAAGATGAGTGCGGATCTCCTGCAGGGTGCGCTGGTACTGCTGGGCATGTTGATCGAGAAACGCGGGACTGTGCTTGAGGCGCCGCTCCAGGGTGTCGACCAGCAGCGCCACCCTGGGAGCGGCCATACCCGCAGGCCAGCAGTGTTGCAGCAGCTCCAGCAGTTGCCAGGCATCGCCCGGCAGGGCGGGGAACTCCTCCAGCAGCTGCAAGCCCGCTTGCAGGGCTGTCTGATATTGGCTGGCCTGCATCGCCTTGTGGCGCAGCTGGCGCAGTTCGCTCAGCCGTTGTTCTCTCGCCGTCAGGCGCTGGCCCAGCTCGGCCACCAGATGGTGGAACAGTTGGCGGGTGAGCGGGTGGGGCGCCACCCTGACGCGGTATTGGGTCAGCTGGATCAGGTAGCGCTGGGCGTGGTGGGGCAAACCGCAGAACTGGCTGACCGCAAAGCCGAGCAGCAGGGTGAGGTGGTTGTCGCTCCCCTCATCCGGCTGGTGGTGGGCAATCAGGATCAGCGCCTCGTCGAAGCGGTAATCCAGCCCCAGCATCAACGCCTGCAGCAGCTCATATTCGTGGGGTTGCAGGTGGACGGTGCGTTTGAGGTGCTCCCACTCCTGTTGCAGGGAGCGGATCCGTTTGCTGGAGGGGGCGTGCCACAGTACAGCCAGACTGGCATTGAGCATGAAGCTGTCGATGGCGAGCCGGACGCGCTGTTCGCCGAAGTGGCGCAGGGTCAGGCTGTTGGCCTGCTCCATCACCTTCTCCTCATCTTGCAGCACCAGCCCGAGCAACATCGCCAGCTGATGCCAGCGCGGCTGATGGGGGCGGATCTGCAGCAGCTCTCCCATGGTCTCCCACGCCGCCAGCCAGTGATGCTGATGCAGCTGGCTGGCGAGTTGCAGCTCCAGCCGGGTGGCCATCGAGACGCTGGCTTGATGGCGCTGCAAGTCGGTCTGGGCGCTCTGCAATTTGCCGAGCCCCAGCATGGCGTAGAAGAGCCCGGCCCTTGGCCAGCTCGCCTGATACTCGTTGGCACAGAGGGCATAGTGCTGGGCGGCGGTGATCCGCTCGGTCGATTGCAGCAGCAGGTAGCCCTTGAGCCGATCCAGCCAGGGGGTCAGCGAGCGATTCTCCCGTTGAAACAGCAAGTCTTCACAGAGGGCGGTAGCCAGTTGCCACTCCCGCAGCAGAATGGGGGCGGCCAGCGTGCGGGCCAGGTTGCTTAACTTCACCAGCTGGCCGAGCACCGCGGTGAGCTGTTGGCTCATGAAGGGGAGGGGCAGATAGAGGGAGAAGTAGAGATCCGAGGGGAGAAACTCCTGCTCGCTCTGATCGGCATCGAGCAGCAGCAATACGCAACCGGGTTGCAGCAGGCCGAGATAGTGCGCTTCGTGCAGCAGCCGGGCTCCGTCAAGATCCTGCTGCTTGTCCTGCTGACAGATGATGGCGTCGAAGGCGTGCTGTTGCAGCAGGGCCAGCAGGCCGCTGCGCTCGTGGTTTGGATGGCTGTGGTAGTGGATCCGGTCGGCGGGTATCCCCTGTTCGGTCAGTTCCCGGGTGATGGCGCTACGGAGCAGGGGATCCTCTTCGAGCAGCAGTATCGTCATGCAGGTACTTCCTGTGAGCAAACCATTAGGTTGATTATGGTAGACCCAAGAGGAACATAGGCACAGCACTCGCTGAGTGAAAAGCTGACAGTAGCCAGCAGGGTGCTGGAGGGCGCACTATGGGCTGTTATTTCAATCGGTTATGCCACATCTCAGGGCGGCAACCTGTTATTGCTGAGGGCGGATCTGCGTCCCGAAGGGGCAGTCGCTCTGGCGGATCAGCCGCGACCCCGTGCCCTGTTCCCCCAGCCAGCTTAATTCCAGCTTGCCGAGGCGGCCCAGATGGCGCAGCTCGAACTCGTAGCGCTGGCAGAGGTTGTCCTGGGGCAGGCTCGCCATCCCCGCTGGCAGTCGGTATTGATAGCGCAGGAGTGGCCCATCTTCCAGCGTGCTGGTCACCGGCACCAGCCCCTCTGGGGTGGGCTGCGGCGCCCCGAGTGCACGGCGCAAACTGAGCGGTGCATCGATCGCCTTTTGATAGTGCAGGCCATTCATCGCCGCCAGCTCCTCTTCCAGTCGTTGCAACTCCCCTTCCAGTCCATTGAGCGCGGCCCCCAGCTGCTGGTGGGTCGTTGACGAGGCGCAGCCACCCAACAACAGGGTAGCAAGCAGCAGGGCGGCTCTGATGGGGGGCACGGCATCTCCTTGGCAATGACGATGAAGCGTGAAGGTCAGGTCGGCTGGCCCTGACTATAGCAGGGGATTGCTGGGGGGCGTCCCCTGCAGCAGTTGGGCCAGACGGGCCAGCCCTTCGCCGACCCGGGCGTCGGTGGCGGGTTGGCTCAGGCTCAGGCGCACCCCCTGCGGAGCGGCAAACTGACCGGCGGCGAAGTGTTCCCCGCTCGCCACCCCAACGTCAAGGGCGTCGGCAGCGGCAGCAAACTGCTGGCTGCGCCAGGGCTCCGGCAGCGGCAGCCAGGCGTGCATGCTGCCCGGCTGCCAGCGGGCGGCGGGCAGCAGGTGGCGCAGCAGTTCACCACGGCGTTTGAGGATCTCCCGCTGCTGCTCGACCAGCGGCATGATCTGGCGCTGACTGACCATTTTGCAGGCGAGCTCGATCAGCAGCGGGCTCACCATCCAGCTCGACAGCCGCATGGTCTGGGCGAAGGCGCTGCGCAGAGCGGGGGGGGTCAGCACGAAGCCCACCCGCAGGCCACCGCAGGCGATCTTGGCCAGACTACCCAGATAGATGACCCGCTCCGGCGCCAGATTGACCAGAGGGATCACCGGTTGCTGGGGCAGCAGGCCGTTGACGTCATCCTCGATGATCAGCAGATCGTGGCGACGGGCGATGGCGACGATGGCCTCCCGCCGCGCCAGACTCATGATGGCGGTGGTGGGGTTTTGCAGGGTCGGGGTGAGGTAGAGCAGCTTGGCCCGGCGGGTACGGCAGGCGGCGTCCAGTGCCTCGGGCAGCAGCCCCTCCTCGTCCATCGCCAGTCCCACCACCTGATTCTTCAGCTGGCGAGCGTTACCCAGCATGCCGGGGTAGCTCAGCCCCTCGCACAGGATGGTCTCCCCCACGCAGCCGGTCGCCAGCAGCGCCAGCATGATGCCGTGCTGGGCGCCGTGGCTGAACAGCAGGCGATCCTCACTGCAGGCCACTCCTTGCTCCGCCAGCCAGTTGACGAACTGCTGGCGCTGATCCGGTCGTCCCGCCTCCTTGTCGTAGCCGAGCAGGGCGTTGAGATCCCCGTCCGCCACTTCCCCCAGCATGGGGCGAATGATGGCCGCCCGATCCAGCTGTACCGGCAGGTTCTGCCACAGCTCGATGCGGTGCCCCTCCTCCTGGCGGATCACCCACTCATTGGCGGGATCCGTGTTCGCTCCCTTGACCCAGGTGCCGTGGCCCACCCGGGCGGCCAGCAGGCCGCGCCGCTCCGCCTCGCTGTAGGCGCGGGTGACGGTGCCGACGGTGACACCCAGACGATCCGCCAGGGATCTGTGGGTGGGCAATCGGGTCTGCGGTGGCAGCTCGCCATTCACGATCCCCTGTTCGATCGCTTTGACCAGCTTGAGGTAGAGGGGGCCATCGAAGGCCGCAAGGTCGGGTGTCCAGATTGTCATGGTGACAATAAATCCATTGATCAAAAATTGTTGTCAATATAGCGTGAATTTCAACCTGATAACAACCAAATAGCACGCATTGTATCGATACAATGTGGCGAGCAAGGAGTCACAATATGACGATGGAGTGGTATGTCACCCTGTTCGGTTTTGCCGTACTCACCTGCGGTACGCCGGGGCCCAACAACCTGATGCTGACGGCCTCCGGTGCCAACTTCGGGGTGCGTCGCACCCTGCCACATCTGCTTGGGGTCGGATTGGGGCAGCCGGTGCTGCAACTGGTGCTGGCGCTGGGGCTTTATCCGCTGTTCGAGCGCTGGCCCTTGTTGCGCCTCGGTTTGCAGATCTTCGGCAGCCTCTATCTGCTCTGGCTGGCGTGGCGTATCGCGGTGGCCGGGGCGCCGGGGGATCCGGCCCGGAGGGCCCGTCCGCTAACCATGCTGGAGGGGCTGGGCTTTCAGTTCCTCAACCCCAAGGCGTGGATGATGGGGATCTCCGCCATCAGTCTGTTCAGCCTGCCCGGCGCCAGTTACTGGTCGAGTCAGCTGGCGGTGATGGTCATGTTTGTGCTGGTGGCCCTGCCGGTCTGCTTTGTCTGGGTACTGTTCGGCCATCAGCTGAGCAACTGGATCAGCTCGGATCGGGGCTGGCGGCGGCTCAACGGCTCCCTCGGTCTGCTGACGGCGCTCTGCGTGGTGATGCTCTGGTATTGAGCCGTGTTGCGCTGGAGGGGGAGGTGGTCGAGAAAGAGGCATTTCTGACTTGTCGCCACGGGGTTGGCTCTGCATATTAGAAGGCTTTCCCCATAACGGGGGCGTTGCATCGACAAGAGGTTGAGATGGATCTGAACTGGTTACTGCCCCTGGCGGGGTTTGCCCTGGTTACCTGCGGCACGCCGGGGCCCAACAATATGTTGCTCACCAGCGCCGGGGCGGCGCAGGGTTTTCGCCGCACGATTCCCCTGCTGGTGGGGGTGGTGGGGGGGATCAATCTGATGATCCTCGCCACCGCGCTGGGGCTTGGCGTGGTGTTCGAGAAGGTGCCGCTGCTGCACGATGGCCTCAAGCTTATCGGTTCGGCGTATCTGCTCTGGCTGGCGTGGAAGGTGGCGACCGCCAGCGGCCCGGCCGAGGGCAACCGGCCGCTCATTCCCGCCCATCAGGGGGCCATGCTGCAACTGCTCAACCCTAAGGCGTGGATGATGGCGCTCTCCGCCATCAGCGGTTTCACTCTGGCGGGGGAGGCTTACTGGCCCTCCGCGCTCTGGGTGCTGGTGATCTTCTTTATTACCGGCCTCTACACCGGGGCGTTCTGGGTGTTGTTTGGTGCCCAGGTGCGGCAAATCATTCGCACCGCCCGGGGCTGGCGGCGTTTCAATCTCGGCATGGGGCTGGCGACGGCCGCCTGTGTCGGGATGATCTGGATTTAGCCCAGGGTTAACCCGGGCCTTTACCGGCTGTCTTGTTGGCCCTGCGGGGCCTTTTTTATCTCGTCCGCGTGGCCTTGCCTGCAAGGTGGCGTGGTTCTGCCCTCCCTTGGGATGAAAGGAGTTCCTATGAAATGTATCGGTCTGCTGGGTGGCATGAGCTGGGAGTCCACCGTCAGTTACTATCAGGCGCTCAACCGCGGGGTGCGCGCACAGCTCGGTGGTTTGCACTCGGCGCGGGTGCTGCTCAACAGTGTCGACTTTGCCGGTATCGAGCGGCTGCAGCATGCCGGTGACTGGCCCGCCACTGCCAGCCTGTTGGCGGCGGAGGCACGCAAGTTGCAGGATGGCGGTGCCGATTTCTTGCTGATCGGCACCAACACCATGCACAAAGTCGCCCCCGAGATTGAGGCGGCCATCGATATCCCGCTGCTCCATATTGCCGATGCCACCGCGGCCAAATTGCGGGCGGACGGGATAACCCGGGTCGGCCTGCTCGGCACCCGCTTCACCATGGAGCAGGATTTTTACAAGGGGCGCTTGCAGGAGCGCTTCGGGTTGGCGGTGCTGGTACCCGATGAGGCCGGGCGGGAGCGGGTACACAGGATCATTTATGACGAGCTCTGTCTGGGGGAGATCCGCGCATCGTCGCGGGCCGAGTATCTGGCCATTATCGAGGAACTGGCGGCCGCTGGTGCCGAGGCGGTGATCCTCGGCTGCACCGAGATTGCCCTGCTGGTGGGGGATGCCCGGGCGGCGGTGCCGCTCTACGACACCACTGCCATCCATGCCGAAGCGGCGGTCGCGCTGGCACTGGCAGCTGATTAATAAACTGGTCAGATCTCACTATTCATGCTTGTCTCATACCCCTTGCCATAAAAGCGTGTAAAATTGCGCCCTGAATTTTCCCCGGCCAACGCGGGTTGGCTGCGGTTTCCTAGCATGCAAGGCTGACATTGTGACTGAAGTAGATAGATTCGCGGATATTCGCCCCTACCGCGATGAAGAAGTGCCGGCAGCCATCGAACGGCTGATCCAGGATGATGAATTTATCGGCGCCATCGCCAAGTATCGTTTCGGTTCCCTGATGAGCTGGCTGGGTTGGGCCATTCGCCCGATGATCCGCCTGTTCCTGCGCCGCAAATGGTCAAAAGTGACCACTGTGCATCAGGTCCAGATGGGGGTCACCCGGTACATGTCCCGCATGATCGCTACATCCACCAAGGGGGTGACCTTCTCCGGGATCGAGCATCTGAAGAAAGAGCAGGGCTATCTGTTTGTCTCCAACCACAGAGACATCGCTATGGATCCGGCGTTTGTTAACTGGGGGCTGCACACCCACGGTTTTGATACCGTGCGCATCGCCATCGGTGACAACCTGCTGCGCAAACCCTGCGCCACCGAGCTGATGAAGCTCAACAAGAGCTTTATCGTCAAACGCTCCGCCAAGGGGCCGCGGGAGATGATGAAGGCGCTCGGCGAGCTGTCGGCCTATATTGGCAACTCGGTCCACGAAGGTCACTCCATCTGGATCGCCCAGAAGGAAGGGCGCGCCAAGAATGGCGATGACAAGACAGATCCCGCCATCCTCAAGATGTTCTACGTCGACGGCAAGAAGCAGAAGATCGACTTCGTCGACTACATGCGCAGCCTCAATATCGTGCCGGTCAGCATCAGCTACGAGCTGGACCCTACCGACAAGGCGAAGGCGCGCGAGCTCTACGAGAAGTCGGTCAACGGCAGCTACGAGAAGGGCGAGTTCGAGGATATCGAGAGTATCGTCGCCGGTATCGTCGGCATGAAGGGGCGGGTACACGTCTCCTTCGGTGCGCCGATCACCGAGGGATTCAGCGATCCGGACGAACTGGCCGCGCTGATCGACAAGGCGATCTGGAGCAGCTACCACCTCTTCCCCAGCAACTATCTGGCGGCAGATGTTTCCGGCAAGGCCAATACCATCGAACAGGCGGCCTTCCTGACCCGTCAGTCAGAGGTGCCGGAAGAGCACAAGGCGATCTGGCGAGCCATGTACGCCAAACCGGTGGAAAACGCCAAAAAGGCTTGAATGAAACCGGTTGTTAAACGGTTTTGCGAAAAAAACGGGCGCTGATGCGCCCGTTTTTGCGTCTGGTCAAAGTCGAGGGGGAAAGGGTGGTGAATAATATGGTTTCAGCTGGTACGATCACTATGAAAATGGGATTATGTCTCTTGGCAAGGTGCTGACGAGTGTGTAACAGTGCCCATATAGCTGAACATGAGCAAAAGCTCTAAACCGGTTTGCACGGATTGCAGACGGCATTATTGAAGGACCTGTCACAGGTCCTTTTTCATTGGCTGGCAAAGATGCCGCCCAGATATACCTAACAGGAAGCAGACGCCATGATCACCGGTAGCCTGAACACCCTGCAGCGGACGCCGCTGCCCGCCCCGTTGGCCCGCATCATGGCCGAGGTGGTGAAGAGCGTGGCTCACTGGGGTGACGCTCCGCTCGGCAAGACCGAGATCGATGGTCTCAACCTGTTCTGTCTGGTGAGCGAGGATCTGACCGAGCCAGCTGTGGATCGCCGTGGCGAATTCCATCAGCAGTATCTCGATATCCAGTTGCTGCTGCGCGGTGAAGAGTGGATAGGTGTGGGCCCCCACGACTACGTGAGCGACGGCGCCGACCATCCCCATCCTGACCTCTGGTTTGTCGATGACGAGCAGACCACTTATCTGGCGCTGCAACCGGGCGATTTCGCCATCTTCTGGCCGGGCGAGCTGCACCGCCCGCTCTGTACCTTCAACCAGCCCGCCAAGGTGAAGAAGCTGGTGGTCAAGGTACACAAGGATCTGCTGGCTATCGCCTGAGCACTCCCATTGAGGCGAGCCCTGCGCAGCTGATGCGTTGAGGCTCGCAAGCATTGAAACCAGTGATACGCACAACAAGTTGCGATCACTCTTTCAAGAGCAAGAATTGAAACCAGTGATACGCACCACAGGTTGCGATGACTCTTTCAAGAGCAAGAATTGAAAAATTGGACGCACCCTCCTGCGACCATAAGCCCCCGGCAGGGGAATCCCATCCTCTTTTGGATGACACGACACTGTCGGCATAAAGCCGAAGCACAGGAAGATGTAGAAAATGAGCAAGTTGGTATTGATCCTTAACTGCGGTAGCTCTTCCCTGAAATTTGCCGTAATGGACGCCGAAACAGGTGAGGACATGCTGTCCGGCCTGGCCGAATGCTTCAATCTGGATGATGCACGTATCAAATGGAAACTCCACGGGGTCAAGGGCGAAGCCATGCTGGGAGCGGGTGCCGCTCACCAGGAGGCCCTCGACCATATCGTGGGTCACATCCTGCCGCAGGATCCGACTCTTGCCGAGCAACTGGTGGCTATCGGTCACCGAATCGTACACGGTGGCGAGCAGTTCTCCCGCTCCGTGCGTATCGATGACGGCGTGATCGCCGGTATCGAAGCCGCCATTCCGTTCGCCCCGCTGCACAACCCGGCCCACCTCATCGGTATTCGCGCCGCGCTGAAAGTGTTCCCGCAGCTGTCCGAGAAGAACGTGGCCGTGTTCGACACCGCCTTCCACCAGACTCTGCCGCAAGAGGCTTACCTCTATGCGCTGCCGCACAAGCTCTACCGCGAACACGGCATCCGTCGTTACGGTGCCCACGGTACTTCTCACCGCTACATTGCGGAAGAAGCCGCAAAAGAGCTGGGCAAGCCGTTGAATGAACTGAACATCATCAACTGCCACCTGGGTAACGGTGCCTCTGTCTGCGCCATCAAGAACGGCGAATCCGTTGACACCTCCATGGGGCTGACTCCGCTGGAAGGTCTGGCGATGGGTACCCGCTCCGGTGATATCGATCCGGCCGTGGTCTTCTTCATGCACGACCAGCTCGGTTACAGCGTGGAGCAGATCAACCACACCCTGACCCGTGAGTCCGGTCTGCTGGGGATGACCGAAGCGAGCAGCGACTGCCGCTACGTCACCACCAACTACGCCACCGACGCCGGTGCCAAGCGCGCGCTGGATGTCTTCACTTACCGTGTGGCCAAGTATGTCGGCGCCTATGCCGCTGCGATGGACGGTCGTCTGGACGCCGTGGTCTTCACCGGCGGTATCGGTGAGAACGCCGCCATGGTGCGCGAGATGGTGCTGAACCGTCTGGCCCTGTTCGGCTTCAAGGTGGACAAAGAGGCCAACAACGCTGCGGTACTGGGTGGCGAAGGCCGCATCACTACCGCCGACAGCCGTTGCGCCATGGTGATCCCGACCAACGAAGAGTTGGTCATCGCTCGCGATGCCCTGAGCCTGGTCTGCTAAGTCAGCCTCGCTCTGAAACAACGCCCGGCCTGTGCCGGGCGTTGTCATTTCTGGCGTTCACCGATTTGACATGGGGGAGGGGAGCGGTACCCTGACCACCACTGTTTTTGCAGCCAGCGGGCTGCCCGGTTCGGGAGAGAGCAATGAAAGAGGCGTTTTTTAACTGGTTGTCGGGCCTTGGGGTGGAAGTGACCAGCCTGATGGCGCTGGTGATCGCGCTGGGCTTTATCGTCATCACCTCGTTGCTGCTGCACATGGCGCTGCACCGGGTGCTGCTGGTCCGGCTGGTGGGGATCCTCGGCAAGGCCAAGCAGGTATGGCTGCCGCCCCAGCTGCAACAGCGCCTCTTCAACCGGCTCGCCTTCGTGCTGCAGGGGGCCGTGCTGCTCGGTCAGGCGGAGATCTGGCTGCCTCGTCAATCGGATAGCCTCAAGCTTATCGAAATGGTGGCCCAGCTCTGGATTTTGCTGTTCCTGCTGCTGGCCTTCTTCGCCCTGCTCGACTGTCTGTTGTCGGTGAGCCGTTACACCCGCCTTGGTCGGGATTTGCCCCTGCGCGGCATCTTCCAGGGGGCCAAACTGGTAGGCAGCATTCTGGTGGGCATCCTGATGATCGCCCTGCTGCTCGGCAAGTCGCCGCTGTTCCTGTTCAGCGGTCTGGGTGCCATGACCGCAGTGCTGATGCTGGTGTTCAAGGACCCTATCCTCGGGCTGGTGGCGGGGATCCAGCTCTCCGCCAACCGGATGCTGAGCGTCGGTGACTGGCTGCAGATGGACAAGTACGGCGCCGATGGTGAGGTGACCGACATCGGCCTCACCACGGTCAAGGTGTCGAACTGGGACAAGACCATCACCACCATTCCCACCTATGCCCTGATCTCCGATTCTTTCAAGAACTGGCAGGGGATGACCGAGTCGGGCGGCCGCCGCATCAAGCGTAGCGTCAATATCGACATGACCAGTGTGCGTTTTCTGACGGCCGAGGAGCAGTTGCAGCTCAAGCAAGCGCAACTGCTGGCTCCCTATCTGAGCCGCAAGGAGCAGGAGCTGAGCGCTTACAACCAGCAGCTGAGCGATGCCCTGAGCTGCCCCATCAACGGCCGTCACCTCACCAACCTCGGCACCCTGCGCGCCTATCTGGATGCCTACCTGCGTGCCCACCCCGGCATTCGCAAGGACATGACCCTGATGGTGCGCCAGCTGGCACCCACGTCAGACGGTTTGCCGCTGGAAATTTACTGCTTTACCGCGACCACCGCATGGGCCGATTACGAAGGGATCCAGGCCGATATTTTCGACCATATCTTCGCCATCATTGAGCAATTTCATCTGCGGTTGCATCAATCTCCCACAGGTTACGACATGCGTGCCTGGCAACGGGGATAGACAGGGAAATGGGGCGGGTCGAGGATGCGGAAAAAACCGCATATTAATCATCGACCCGTCGCCACTTGTCAGTTGAAATTTGCCGTGCAGAGGAGAAAAATGACGGCCTTCTCTTCGCGCCCCTGATCCCCTCTTGATCAGCTGCCAGCCCAGAGACGTCACTTCAAGTCATCATCATGGGAAAGTTATGAAGCTCCTTCGCAATAGTGTGGCAACACTCTGCTACAGCCTGCTGCTGACCGCTGCGCCGGTTTTCGCTGTTGAATATGCTCTGCCTGCGGCCAACAGCCGTCTGGTAGGGGAAAATCTGGAATACGTGGTTCCGGCCGAAGAGAACGGCCAGCCGCTGGAGGCCATTGCGGCCAAATTCCAGCTGGGGCTCACCAACATGACCGAAGCCAACCCCGATGCGGATCCCCTGCTGGTACAGACCGGCGAGAAGCTGGTGATCCCCCAGCAACTGATCCTGCCGGATGCACCCCGTGAAGGGATCGTGCTGAACGTGGCCGAGATGCGCCTCTACTACTACCCCAAGGGTAAAAAAGTGGTGGAAGTGCTGCCCATTGGCATCGGCCAGCTCGGCACCGATACTCCGGAAAACTGGGTGACCAGCGTGCAGCGCAAGAAAGCGGGCCCGACCTGGACCCCGACCGCCAAGATGCATGCCGAATATGCCGCCCGTGGCGAGAGCCTGCCTGCGGTATGGCCGGCTGGCCCGGACAACCCCATGGGTCTGTTTGCCCTCTACATCGGCAAGATGTACGCCATCCACGGCACCAACGCCAACTTCGGCATCGGCCTGCGGGTGAGCCACGGTTGCGTGCGTCTGCGCAACGACGACATCGCCTACCTGTTCAAGCAGGTACCGGTCGGTACCCGCGTCCAGTTCGTCAACCAGCCGATCAAGGCCTCTCTCGAGCCCAACGGTGTCCGCTATCTGGAAGTGCATCAGCCGCTGTCGCGCAGCGAAGAGGAGTTCAACTCCAAGCTGCCGGCACCGCTGCCGATGACCCCGGCGGTGACCCGCTTCATTGCCCATGCCGACAGCGACTCCCAACTGGTGAAGCAGGCACTGGAGCAGCGCAACGGCATGCCGATGGCGATCAACCGCTAACGGCAAATCCCCGTCACGACAAAGGGCGAACAGCATGCTGTTCGCCCTTTTTGTTTCTGCTAGGTTGACTCAGCTTCGCAGCAGATTTGTCTGCAGCTCGCTGCCGAGCTGATCGAGCAGCTGATAACGCGCCTTGTAGCTGGCCCGCTTGCGGGAGGGGATCTCCTCCAGCGTCTTGCGAGGCACCTCCAGCGGCAGGCTCATCCAGAGTTCATCCTGCACGCAGCCCTGATGCTCCAGCCACAAGCCGTCGAGGTCGAACTTGACCCGACCGGCGGTGCGCTTGCTGTTCTGATAGACGTGGCTTTGGGTGCGGATCCCGAGCAGGCGCTTGCACGCCAGCCCCCGGGCCAGCTCGGCAGCCATATAGACCAGCAGCGACATGGGGCGCAGCCCGCAGCACGCCTTGGTGACCTGCTTGATCTCCTCGCTCTGGCCCTTGCCGCCCTGCAGCGAGCAGATCTCGAGGGTCGGGTTCGGTGCGGGGCGCAGATTGAGGGCCATGTAATAGAGGGCCGCGTCACCCAGCTTGAGGGTCAGGCTCATCTCCCCCTCTTTGCCCATGTGGGTTTGGTAATCCAGTTGCAGGGTCAGCGGTGCCGTCAGCTTGTCGCTCTGCCACTGGGCCAGCAGCAGGCCGCGCCCGCTGTAGATTGCCAGTTGTTGCGCCTTGGGCAGCTGACGTGCCAGCTGCTGGTAGTGGCCGCTGATAAGCCCGGCTCGCAGGCGCTTGCGGAGCCCCTTGTGGCGATAGGGGTGGATCGGCTTTTCCAGAATATCGGGAAAGCGGCTGATCGCCTGCGCCAGCAGCGGTTGCTCCTGCTGCTGGCGATAGAGGGCGCGGGCGCCGGGATTGAGCCAGAGACGCCCCACATACTTGGCCCGTCGGATGAGATGACCCGACTCCTCCACCGGGTGAAGGCGGCGGGCGAGGGTTCGCAGGTGTGACAGATGAGATGACATGGTGCCGACCTCTGACTGGTGTAATGAGACAGGGCGGCGAGTGTAGGAGCGGGGCGCTGGCTTGTAAAAAAATGGATAGTAACAAAATGTGAAAACATAACGCTCAGTAGCGGCTGGCGCGGCGAGATGACCGTCACGGCCACGGCAGGAAATCTGGCGCCATCCTCTTGATGCGGCAGATGATTTGATGCGCAAAGGTTTTTATTGTGTTTTGTATTTGTTAAAAGTGGTTGAGCTGGCGCGAACGGCTGATTAAGCTAGGCCGGTTTTTTAGGGATGAGCCCGTCACCAGAGCGGGCAGAAAATGACACAAAACGGAGTTTTGCATGACAGCTAGCACACCCATGTTAATCACCTTCCTGGTGTATATCCTCGGAATGGTGTTGATCGGCTTCGTCGCCTATCGCGCCACCCGCAACTTTGATGACTACATTCTGGGCGGCCGCCGAATGGGGAGCTGGGTGACCGCTCTCTCTGCCGGCGCCTCCGACATGAGCGGCTGGCTGCTGATGGGCCTGCCCGGCGCCGTCTTCGTCAGCGGCATCTCCGAGAGCTGGATCGCCATCGGTCTGGTGATCGGCGCCTACCTCAACTGGCGCTGGGTAGCGGGTCGCCTGCGGGTACATACCGAGAAGAACCGCAACGCCCTGACCCTGCCGGACTACTTCACCTATCGCTTTGAAGATCACAGCAAGGTGCTGCGCATCCTCTCTGCGCTGGTGATCCTGCTGTTCTTCACCATCTATTGCGCCTCCGGCGTGGTAGCCGGTGCCCGCCTGTTCGAGAGCACCTTCGGCATGGATTACAACACCGCCCTCTGGGTCGGTGCCGCTGCCACCATCACCTACACCTTCTTCGGCGGCTTCCTCGCGGTGAGCTGGACCGACACGGTGCAGGCGACCCTGATGATCTTCGCCCTGCTCCTGACCCCGGTCTTCGTCATCATCGCCGTTGGCGGGATAGACAGCGCCATGATCGAGGTGGCCGCCAAGAGCGCCACCAACCTCGACATGTTCAAGAATCTGGATGTGATCGCCATCATCTCGTTGATGGCCTGGGGTCTTGGCTACTTCGGCCAGCCCCACATTCTGGCCCGTTTCATGGCGGCGGATTCCCACCACTCCATGGCCAATGCCCGCCGTATCAGCATGACCTGGATGGTGTTCTGCCTCGCTGGTGCGGTGGCCATCGGCTTCTTCGGGCTGGCCTACTTCGCCCGCTTCCCGGAAGTGGCGGCTGGAGTGACCGGCAACCCGGAGCGGGTCTTTATCGAGCTCTCCAAGATCCTGTTCAACCCCTGGATCGCCGGTGTGCTGCTCTCCGCCATTCTGGCGGCGGTGATGAGCACTCTAAGTTGTCAATTACTGGTCTGCTCCAGCGCCATTACCGAGGATCTCTACAAACCCTTCCTGCGCAAGAACGCCTCCCAGCGTGAGCTGGTGTGGGTGGGTCGCCTGATGGTGCTGCTGATCGCGGTGATTGCCATCGCCGTTGCCATGAATCCGGAAAACCGGGTGCTGGGGCTGGTGAGCTACGCCTGGGCCGGTTTCGGTGCCGCCTTCGGCCCCGTTGTGCTGCTCTCCGTGCTGTGGCCGCGAATGACCCGCAACGGCGCGCTGGCGGGCATGCTGGTCGGATCCATCACCGTCATCGTCTGGAAGCAGTTCGGCTGGCTGGGGCTGTATGAGATCATCCCGGGCTTCCTGTTCGCACTGCTGGCTATTGTGGTGGGCAGCCTGCTGGGTGAAGCGCCCTCAAAAGCGATGCTGGAGCGTTTCCGCGATGCCGAGGAGGAGTACAACACTCCGGCCGAAAGCGCGGGAGAGCCGGTCGTGGTGAACTGATCCCCCTTACCGCTTTCTGATTGAGAGCCCTGCCCCCGGACAAGGAGCGCCCAGGTTGGCCATCCTTGCACCGGTTTGGCGGGGCTTTGTGCTATCTGATTCACTCTTGGGCACTTTTTTATGTTCGGCCGGTGGCTCCCGGGTGCTCGCTTTCTTTTGTCTTGGCACCGAATATGGGACACTAGGCCGCCTGAAGGAGACCTAGTGCATGCGGCTATTCACCCTGATCCTGATCCTCCTGCTGGGGGGACTGCAATATGACCTCTGGCTGGGGAAGAACGGGCTATCCGATTATCAGAACCTGTCGGAGGCCATCTCGCAGCAACAGCGGGACAACCAGACTCTCAAGGATCGTAACGACCTCATTTACCGCGAGATAGATGATCTCACCTCTGGCCTCGAGGCCATCGAGGAGTTGTCGCGCAACGATCTGGGTTACATCAAGCAGGGGGAGACCTTCTACCGGATCATCCCCAAAGAGAAAGACAAAGAGACAGCGCCGGACGATGAGCCCTACGATGACTGATGCCAGCCGGGTATCCGGCCTGACGGCGATCGTCCCTGCCGCCGGTATCGGCAGCCGGATGGGGGCCGATTGCCCCAAGCAGTACCTGCAACTGGCGGGTAAAACCATTCTCGAACATACCCTGGAGCGGCTGCTCTCCCACCCGGCCATCGCCCAAGTGATCGTGGCGCTGGCGCCCCATGACCACTGGTTCGAGGCCCTGCCCGTGGCGGCCGACCCGCGCATTGTGCGGGTAGAGGGAGGCGCCGAGCGCGCCTTTTCCGTCCTCAATGGTCTCCATGTGGCGCAAGGGGAGTGGGTGCTGGTGCACGATGCGGCCCGTCCCTGCCTGACTCACGGCGATCTCGATGCGCTGATTGTCGCGGCCATGGGCTGTGGCGGCGCCATTCTCGGCAGTCGGGTGCGCGATACCATGAAGCGCTCCGATGGGGAGGGCAATATCATCGCTACCGTCGAGCGCGAGCAGCTCTGGCATGCCCTGACGCCGCAGATGTTCCCGACCCGTGCCCTGAAACGGGCGCTGGAGGAGGGGCTGCTGCTGGGCGCCACCATCACCGACGAGGCCTCCGCCATGGAGCGGGCCGGATTTACGGTGCGGATGGTGGAGGGGCGCGCCGACAATATCAAAGTGACCCGGCCGGAAGATTTGTCGCTGGCGGGGCTGTTTTTAAGCCAGCAGGCATAAGCCCCTCAGTCAGAACAGACCGTTCAGAGCAGAGTGTCTCGAACAAACAGGCCCGAACAAGGAGTTAGCATGATCCGGATTGGACATGGTGTGGACGTACACAAAATTGATGGGGTTGGTTTCAGCATGTTGGGAGGTTGCCGCTGATGATGCGCATTGGTCATGGTTTTGATGTTCATAAATTTGGTGGTGTTGGCCCCTGCATGCTGGGTGGCGTGCCGGTTCCCTACGAGCAGGGGCTGGTTGCCCACTCTGACGGCGATGTGGTGCTGCACGCGGTGAGCGATGCCCTGCTGGGGGCCATCGGTGCCGGTGACATCGGTCGCCACTTCCCCGATACCGCTGCCGAGTTCAAGGGGATCGACAGTCGCATCCTGCTGCGGGATGTCTTTGCCCGGGTACAGAAGGCGGGTTATGCCATCGGCAACCTGGATGTGACCATCATCGCCCAGGCCCCCAAAATGGCCCCCCATATCGACGCCATGTGCGCCGTGCTGGCCGCCGATCTGCAATGTGATTTGAACCGGGTGAACGTCAAGGCGACCACCACCGAACAGCTTGGGTTTACGGGGCGCAAGGAAGGGATCGCCACCGAAGCCGTCGTCCTACTGGTGAAACAATAATGCTGGAACAACTTGCCTATCTGCACGGGGCGCCCACCGCCCGCGGTATCCTCAAGGCCGAGGCCGCCGACTTCGTGGTCAATGAAGATCTCGGGTTTGAGCCTTGCGGTGAAGGGGAGCACATCTTTGTCCGGGTGCGCAAAACCGGCGAGAACACCGCCTGGGTGGCGGGTCTGCTGGCCGATGCGGCCGGGGTCAACCGCAATGCGGTGACCTGGGCGGGCCTGAAAGATCGTCACGCGGTGACCGAGCAGTGGTTTGGTATTCACCTGCCAGGCAAGGCCGAACCGGACTTGTCGGTTATCGAGAGCGACAGCATCCAGATCCTGCAAGCCAGGCGTCACAACCGCAAATTGCGGGTTGGCTACCTCAAGGGCAACCACTTCACCCTGCGTCTCACCGGTCTGGAACAGGCCGACGGGCTGGAGGCGCGCCTGCAGGCCATCGCCACTCAGGGCGTACCCAATTACTATGGTGAGCAGCGTTTTGGCCGCGATGGCAACAACCTGGAAGCGGCCAAGGCGATGTTTGCCGGCAAGCGGATCAAGGATCGCAACAAGCGCTCCCTCTACCTCTCTGCCGCCCGCAGCATGCTGTTCAACGCCATCGTCAGCGCCCGTATCGAACAGGGGCTGGCCCATCAGCTGCTGGCCGGTGATTGCGTGATGCTCAAGGGCAGCCACTCCATCTTCAGCGAAGAGAGCGTGACCCCCGAGCTGGAAGCGCGTCTTGCCTCCGGCGACGTGCAGCTCACCGCCCCCCAGTGGGGCCGTGGCCGCCTGGCCAGTCAGGGCGCCGCTGCCGAGTTCGAACAGGGCGTGCTGGCTCCTTACAGCGATTGGTGTGACGGGCTGGAGAAAGCCGGGTTGGATCAGGACAGGCGCCCCCTGCTGCTCAAGCCGGAGCAGATGAGCTGGCAGCTGGACGGCGAGGCGCTGACCCTCTCCTTCTTCCTGCCGGCGGGCGCGTTTGCCACCAGCGTGGTGCGCGAGTTAATGCAGGCCGAAGAGGCCGATCACGGTTTCAGGAATCAGACCGATGCGAATTCTGGTCAGTAATGATGATGGTGTGCATGCCGAGGGCATTCGTGCCCTCAGCGAGGCGCTGCGCGCCTGCGGCGAGGTCATTGTGGTGGCGCCGGATCGCAACCGCAGCGGCGCGAGTCACTCCCTGACGCTGGAAGTACCGCTGCGGGTTACCCGCATTGCAGAAAACGGCTTTAATGGGGGCGAGAGCTATGCGGTGAAGGGCACGCCGACCGACTGCGTGCATCTGGCGGTCAACGAGCTGGTGCGTCCTGAACCCGACATGGTGGTGGCCGGCATCAACCACGGTGCCAACCTGGGGGATGATGTCATCTACTCGGGCACGGTCGCCGCGGCCACCGAGGGGCGCCATCTTGGCTACCCCTCCATCGCCATCTCGCTGGTGGGCAAGACCCACTTCGCCACGGCGGCCCACTATGCGGCCCTGCTGGTGAAGGGGCTGATGAAACACCCCCTGCCTGCCGATCAGATCCTCAACGTCAACGTGCCGGACTTGCCCCTCGAGCAGATCAAGGGGATCAAGACCACCCGCCTTGGCAATCGCCACCGGGCGGAGTCGGTGATCTGCACCGAGGATCCCCGTGGCCAGCCCATCTACTGGATCGGCCCCCCCGGTAGCCAGCAGGATGCCGGTGAAGGCACCGATTTTGCTGCCATCGAGCAGGGCTATGTCTCGATTACCCCCCTGACCATCGATATGACTGCCTATGACAGTCTCGCCGGTCTGGGGGCCTGGTTAGATCTGCAGGGATGAGGGTGGTGTGATAGTACAGCGCCTGTTAAATCAGCTCATTGCGCAGGATATTCGCGATTTTCGCGTGCTGGCGACCATCGCGAAAGTGCCGCGCCAGCTGTTCGTGGACGAGGCCATGGCGCACAAGGCGTGGGACAACACCGCCCTGCCCATTGGCCACGGCCAGACCATTTCGCAGCCCTATATGGTGGCGCGAATGACCGAGTTGCTGATGCAAAACAATCCGGCCCATGTGCTGGAGATTGGCACTGGCTCGGGCTACCAGACGGCGATCCTCGCCCATCTGGTGGAGCATGTTTATACCGTGGAGCGGATCAAGTCGCTGCAGTTCCAGGCCAGACGCCGACTGCGCCAGCTCGATCTGCACAATGTCTCGGCCAAGCACGGCAACGGCTGGCTGGGGTGGCCCAACAAGGGGCCTTATGACGCCATTCTGGTGACGGCCGCGGCGAGCGAGATCCCGACGGCACTGACCGATCAGCTGGCCGAAGGGGGTCGACTGGTGTTGCCCGTGGGTGACAGCCAGCAGACCCTGCAACTGATCGAGCGATCCGGATCCCAGCTGACCAGCCGTATTCTGGAGCCGGTACGTTTTGTTCCCCTGATTGACGGAGATGTTGAGTGAAGTTGTTTTCCCGTTTGTACGTACTGGTGATGCAGTGGGCTCGCCACAAGCATGCCCCCTGGTATCTC
Source organism: Aeromonas sp. S11(2024) (assembly GCF_041402345.1). NCBI lineage: Bacteria > Pseudomonadati > Pseudomonadota > Gammaproteobacteria > Aeromonadales > Aeromonadaceae > Aeromonas > Aeromonas sp. S11(2024). Next base: position 123,865 of record NZ_JBGLRC010000009.1, read on the forward strand.
TCCATCACCGCTTTCATCGAGTCGGTATTCTGGCCGATCCCGGTGGACGTGATGCTGGCACCGATGGCGCTCGCCAAGCCCCACAAGGCGTGGCACTACGCCACGCTGGCTACTGTCTTCTCTGTGCTGGGTGCCCTGTTTGGCTATGCCCTTGGCTATGCCCTGTGGGATCCGGTCGTGCTGCCACTGGTGGAGTCTGTGGGCTATCAGGACAAGATCGAGATTGCTCGCAACTGGTTTGAGCAGTGGGGGATCTGGGTCATTTTCATTGCCAGCTTCACCCCTATCCCCTACAAGGTGTTTACCGTGACGGCAGGGTTGTTGCAAATGGCTCTGCTGCCCTTCATCATCACCTCCCTCATCGGTCGTGGCATGCGCTTTTTCCTGGTGGCGGGCCTGATGCGCTGGGGTGGCGAGAAGATGGAACGCAAACTGATGCACTATGTTGATGTGCTCGGTTGGCTCTGTATTGGTCTGGCCGTGGTGGCCTATTTCTGGTTTAGTCGTTAAGGATCCATTATGCGTTCGCGTATTTGGCAAGGAAGCAGTGTCGTGGTGTTGTCATGGCTGCTGCTTGCCTGCTCCTCCAGTAAAAATGCAGCTCCGGTAGATGGTGTTGATGAGGGGCAGTTTGTCTCGACCATTCCGGCTCGCCAAAGCGGTGCCCAGGTCAGCGCCCCCATTCAGGGCGGCAGCTATGTGGTGAAACGGGGCGATACTCTCTACTCCATCGCCTTCAACTCCGGCAACGATGTGCCGTCGCTGGCCAGCCTCAACAACATCAGCCCGCCCTACAACATCTATCCGGGGCAGCGACTGCGACTCGATGGTTCCAGCGCCAGTGTTGGCAGCAGCCGCAGTGCCGGTACCTATGAGGTGCGCCGCGGCGATACCCTGAGCAGCATTGGCCGCCAGTTCGGCATGACGCCGCAGGCGCTGGCCCAGAGCAACAACCTGAGCGCCCCCTATGCGCTGCAACCGGGTCAGGTACTCAATGTCCAGACCGCAGGCGGTTCGACCCAGATGGTGGCTGCGACTCGTCCGGCAACCGTGACGCCGGTGGCCGTGAGCCGTCCGAGCAGCGGTCCGCGTCCGTTGGCCGAGCCGAGTGGATCTGGTCAGACCACGCCGTTCATCTCTCAGAAATCCGTTGCTCCGGCAGCACCGAAGGAATACGCTCAGGTCAAAGAACAAAAAACAAACAACTCCCAGTCGAGACTTGCTTGGCACTGGCCCGCAAAAGGCCGGATTGTCGAGGGGTTCTCTGTTGCAGAACAGGGTAACAAGGGGATCGACATAGCCGGCCAGAAGGGGCAACCCGTCTACGCCGCCAGCAGCGGTAAAGTGGTATACGCTGGCAGTGCTTTAAGGGGGTACGGCAAGCTGATTATCCTCAAGCATGATGATGACTATCTCTCCGCTTACGCACACAACGACGAGTTGCGGGTGAAGGAAGGGGACAGCGTCAAGGGGGGCTCGGTCATTGCCAACATGGGTAGCACGGACGCGCCGGATGTGCGATTGCATTTCGAGATCCGGTACAGAGGCAAGTCGATCAATCCGATGAGCTATTTGCCAAAGCGTTAACCCCAGAGAGACCGTCTTACTCTGGTAACGTCAGGGAGACACACCATGAGCCAAGAACAACTGGTAATGCAGGATGCAGAGTTAGAGTTTGACGCTGAACCCGAATCTCATGAAGTAGAAGAGTTGCAGGAGGTAGCCGCCGAGGCGGACGAGACTATCTCCGATGAGTTGCTGGCACCGGAACTGAACAAGGTGATGGATGCCACGCAACTCTATCTGGGGGAGATAGGTTTCTCCCCGCTGCTCACTGCCGAAGAGGAAGTCTACTACGCCCGTCGTGCCTTGCGGGGTGACAAAGCCGCCCGCAAGCGCATGATCGAGTCCAACCTGCGACTGGTGGTGAAAATCGCCCGTCGTTACAACAACCGCGGCCTGGTGCTGCTGGATCTCATCGAAGAGGGCAACCTCGGTCTTATCCGCGCGGTCGAGAAGTTTGACCCCGAGCGCGGCTTCCGTTTCTCTACCTATGCCACCTGGTGGATCCGCCAGACCATCGAGCGGGCCATCATGAACCAGACCCGCACTATCCGTCTGCCCATTCATGTGGTCAAAGAGTTAAACGTTTACCTGCGCACCGCGCGCGAACTCTCTCACCGTCTCGATCATGAACCGACCGCCGAGGATATCGCCTTCGCGCTGGATCGTTCGGTGGATGATGTGAACCGCATGCTCAAGCTCAACGAGAAGATCACCTCGGTGGACACCCCCATAGGCGGCGATCGCGACAAGGCGCTGCTGGATGTGCTCTCCGACGAGCGCGGCATGGGGCCTGAGCTGGAGTCACAGGAAGATGATATGCGCAGCAGCATTGTCCACTGGCTGGAGGAGCTCAACCCCAAGCAGCGGGAAGTGTTGGCCCGTCGTTTTGGTCTGTTGGGTTATGAGCCGGCTACCCTCGAGGATGTGGGGGCCGAGATTGGTCTGACTCGCGAGCGGGTACGCCAGATCCAGGTGGAGGGGCTGCGTCGTCTGCGGGAGATCCTGTTGAGTCAGGGGCTCTCCATCGAGGCGCTATTTCGTACCAATTAATCATCCGCACCAGCTGATCAGCCAGATAGCACGAGGGGAGCAACAGCTCCCCTCGTTTTTTATTGCCTGTTGTCTGGCGATGGCTTCGTGGTTATACCAGCTCAGCCAGCATAGTGTCGGCGTAGGGCACCAGCGCTTCTCCCTTCTTCACCTTGGTGAGGTAGTCCGGGTTGGCGATAAGCGGACGACCGATAGCCACCAGATCGAAGCGGTTAGCCTCGATGGCCGCAGCGGCGCGCTCGGCGTCGTAGTTGCCCACCCCGACCAGATTGCCCTTGTAGTGGGCGCGCAGATAGTCGGAGGCGCGGCCACCCAGATAATCGAAGGTGAGGTTGTCATCAAAGATGCCGAGGTGGATATAGGCCAGCGGGCGATCGTTGAGCTTGCCCAGCAGATAGTCGAACACGGCGCGATCTTCCGGGCTGCCCGCCAGATGGACATAGGCACCCGGGGAGAGGCGAATACCAACCCGATCACCGCCGATGCGGGCGCTGATGGCATCGACCACTTCCAGCGCGAAGCGGCTCATCTTTTCCGGGCTGCCGCCGTAGTTGTCGGTGCGCAGGTTGGTGGAGTGGTGCAGGAACTGGTCGATCAGGTAGCCGTTGGCGCCGTGGATCTCCACCCCGTCAAAGCCCGCCTCGATGGCGTTGGCTGCGGCTTGGGCGTAATCCAGCACCAGCTGGGCGATTTCGGCCTCGGTCAGGGCGCGTGGCACCTGATAGGTCAGCTCGCGCATGCGGGGCACTGTGCCCTCGTGCGCCACGGCAGAGGGGGCCAACACTTCAGCCTGATGGAAGAAGGGGTGGGAGAGGCGACCGACGTGCCACAGCTGGGCGAAGATCTTGCCGCCCTTGGCGTGCACGGCGCTGGTGACTTTCTTCCAGCCATCGATCTGCGCCTGGGTGAAGAGGCCCGGGGTATTGGGGTAACCCTGCGCGTCGGGGCGGATGATGACGGCCTCGGAAACAATCAGGCCGATGTCGGCGCGGCGGCCGTAATAGGCAGCCATCTGCTCGGTCGGCACCAGACCTGGGCCTGCCATGCAGCGGGTGAGTGGGGCCATCATGAAACGGTTGGCCAGGGTCAGAGTGTCATTGAGTCGATACGGCTGAAACAGGGTATTCATGATAGGTTGTCCTGAACGGGTTATTCTTGAACGTGCATTCAAGACGTTTTTTGCGTCAGGTGCAAGCTTTTTTTGAATGCGCGTTCAAGAAGGTTGGCCCGAGCGGGCGGCTGGGGTAAACTTGCCGCCCTTTCCAGCCACTCTTTATCGGCGGGCCCTGTTGCCCCTTGCCGGTGAACCATTTCCCACGGGAGGAACCATGCGCATAGCCGAGTTTGATCGGGACGAGGTGCTACGAAATGCCATGGAAGCGTTTCGCGCCAAGGGATATGCCAAGACCACCATGCAGGAGCTGGTGGCTGCCACCGGCCTGCACCCGGGCAGCATTTACGGCGCCTTTGGTAACAAGCGAGGCCTGCTGCTGGCTGCGGTGGATCACTATGTCGAGGGCAAACGCACCCTGCGCCGCTCCCTGCTCGACAACCCGAGCCCGCTGGCGGGCCTTGCGGCCTATCTCGACCGGATTGTGGGGGAGGCGCTCTGCGGCTCCTGTCTGGTGACCCGCACCATGATGGAGCTGAGCGAGCAGGATGAGGAGCTGACCCAGCGGGTCAAGGGGATCTATGGCGAGCTGGAGCAGGATCTGGCCGAGTTGCTGACACAGGCGCAGGCCAAGGGCGAGCTGGCGCCGGATAGCAATATCCACACCCTCACCGCCCTGCTGCTGATCAACCTGCAAGGGCTGGTCACCTTCGCCCAGTGCCGCCCCGATCGCCCCCTGCTCGACGACGTAGTCGCCCAGCTGATGCGGGCCCTGCGGGCGTAAAAATAGTCAGTGGATTGGGTGTCCCCTTCTCCGTTTTTGCTTTTTGAATTGAGGAGAAGGGGTCAATCGGATTGGTGTAATGAGAGCAGGATAAAATCCAGCGCGGAGTTGAGCCTGCCCAGTACATCGTTATTCCACACTCGTATCACCCGAAATCCCTGCTGATTGAGATAGGCTGTCCGAGCCTCATCATGCATCTGGTTCGCTAGTGTTCCATGTTGCGAACCATCCACTTCGATGATCAATCCCTGTTCAAGGCAGATGAAGTCCACCACATAGGGGCCGATGGGCATTTGGCGGCGAAATTTCAGCCCCGCCAGACGGCGATTGCGCAACTGTTGCCACAGTTTCTGCTCTGCCTGTGTGGCATCTCGTCTCAGTCGCTTGGCAACACGGTTGCTCTCCATTACTTGCTCCCACTCTGTATCGCCTTATAGATATAGCCAGCTTCCCATCTGTTTACCGGTTGGGTATTGCGTCCCCTCACCCTAGCCCTCTCCCAATGGGAGAGGGAAAAGATCGAGTTGTGGTTGGGATTGGGCTGATCATCACTGTGTTCATTGCCGGATTCGAGCAGGGGAAGCTGGATTGGGTGATAGCAGATGGCGATAACTTTTCGAATGTATTGGGAATCGCCTAGCTGGCAGACTAGCTGAATGGTTGTCAGCGATGCTGCAAGTGGTAGCGTAACTGCTCCCTTCTCCCCTTGCGGGAGAAGGGCTGGGGATGAGGGGGAAGGCGCCGCCCTCACCCTAACCCTCTCCCAGAGGGAGAGGGAACTGATCGAGGTTCTGTGTGGGCATCGTGGTCGGCCAACAAGCTCCTTCATCAAATCTTTCAGCCACATCAATGCTGGTGGGCATGGCGATGGGGTATGCCAGACGCCGCGGTCTTACCTCGGCCCCACCAGATCTTTCATCAAATCTTTCAGCCATACCAGCGCCGGTTGCTGCGCGTGCACGGGGTGCCAGACGCAGTTTAAGTGGTAATCCGGCACGTCTTCGGGTAGCGGCAGGCTTTTCAGCGGCCAGTGGGTGGCGAGCAGCTCGGCCACCATGCTGGGCAGCACCAAAAGGTGATCGCTCTGGCTGACGATGGCGGCGGCGGACATGTAACTCTGACTGTTGACCGAGATGGTGCGGCTAAAGCCCTGACTCTTCAGATAGCGGTCGAGGCTCGCCTCCGAGGTACCGAGCGGCGAGTGGAACACGTGGGGCATAGCGATCAGCTGCTGCAGGGTGATGCGCTCCTGCCACTGGGAGGGGTCATCCTCGGCGCCGGTGGGTGCCGATTTGGCAATCGGCAGATCGGCGCGCACCAGTCCGGCCAGCGGTTCGGTGAGCCAGGTCTCCTTGCCGAGATACCCCGGTACCTGCATGTATTCGTCAAAGCCCAGCACCAAATCGATCTCGCCGCTCGCCAGCTCGGCTTCGGGCAGGGTGTCGCGCAGGATGCGGATCTCGATGGTGACCCCCGGCGCCAGCCCTCTGAGCCGCTGGATCAGCGGCGGGATCAGCACGCACTCCACGTAATCTGTGGTGCAGAGCACGAAGCGCCGCTTCGACTGGCTCGGCTCGAACTCTTCTTCCTCGGTGAGCTGCTGCTCCAGCAGCCGAAGCGCCTGCTGCACCCCGAGATGCAGCCGCTGGGCGCGCGGGGTCGGCAGCATCCCCTGCGGGGTGCGCACCAAAAGCGGGTCGCCGAGAAAGGTGCGCAGCCGGTTAAGGGAGTGGCTCATGGCGGGCTGGCTGATAAAGAGCGCTTCGGCGGCGCGGGTGACGCTCCCTTGCGTCATCAGGGCGTCAAACGCGAGCAGCAGATTGAGGTCGAGCTGGTGCAGTTTCATGGGGGGATTATTCGCCGTGTTTATGGGACAATCCATCCTATTCATTTGATGGATGGGGCGCAACGTCTTAATCTGCGACCCACTCTTATTTTTCCGGGTTCCCGCGCCGCATCGGGCGTAAACGGGGGCCTTAATCCATGCAAGGAGCCTTGCGATGAGCATCAAGACCATTAACTCCACGCCGGCCGCCGACGGCTTCACCATGCCCGCCGAGTGGGCGCACCAGCAGGCCGTCTGGATGATCTGGCCGTTTCGCCCGGACAACTGGCGCGTAGCCGGTCGTTTCGCGCAAGAGACCTTCGCCAAGGTGGCCGATGCTATCGGCGGTGCCACCCCTGTCTTTATGGGGGTACCGGCCCAGTTTATGGAGCAGGCCCGCGCCATCATGCCCGCTCACGTCACTCTGGTCGAGATGAACAGCGATGACTGCTGGGCTCGCGATACCGGCCCGACCATCGTCACCAACGCTGCCGGCGAGTGCCGTGGGGTGGACTGGGGCTTCAACGCCTGGGGCGGTCACAAGGGCGGCCTCTACTACCCGTGGAATCAGGATGAAGAGGTCGCTGCCCAGATGCTGGCCCAGCACGGCATGGCTCGCTACGACGCGCCGCTGATTCTGGAAGGGGGCTCCATCCACGTCGATGGCGAAGGTACCTGCCTGACCACCGCCGAGTGCCTGCTCAACGAAAACCGCAACCCGCACCTGACCAAAGAGCAGATCGAAGCTTACTTACGCGACTATCTCGGCGTCACCAGCTTTATCTGGCTGGACGAAGGCGTCTACATGGACGAAACCGACGGCCACATCGACAACATGTGCTGCTTCGTGCGTCCGGGTGAAGTGGCCCTGCACTGGACTGACGATCAGAACGATCCCCAGTACGCCCGCTCCGTGGCCGCCCTCAAGGTGCTGGAAGCGGCGGTCGATGCCAAGGGTCGCAAGCTGAAAGTGTGGAAGCTGCCCCAGCCGGGCCCGCTGTTCTGCACTGAAGAGGAGTCTGCCGGTGTCGAGAGCGGTACCGGTGTGCCGCGCGAGGCAGAAGGCCGTCTGGCCGGTTCCTACGTGAATTTCCTCATCACCAACGATCGCATCGTCTATCCGCTGCTGGATGCCGCCACCGATGGCGAAGCCCAGCGCATTCTGGAAGAGATCTTCCCGGATCACACCGTGGTCGGCGTACCGGCTCGCGAGATCCTGCTGGGCGGTGGCAATATTCACTGCATTACTCAGCAGATCCCCTCCGGCAAATAAGAACCGGTTCCGGTGAGTATTCAAAACCCCACGCCGTGGGGTTTTCTCTCTTGATGGTGTGATGGTCGCCGGCGCTGATGCGGCGATCATCATGACAAACAGTCACCCTTTTACAGGAGATCCCCATGATCGAAGTGACCGAGGTTTCCATTGCCGAGCTGCGTGCCGCGCTCGAATCAGGCCGCACCACTGCGGTCGAACTGGTCAAGGCCTATCTGGCCCGTATCGAGGCCTACAACGGCCCCGAGACTGCCACCAAACTCAATGCCGTGGTGGTCGCTAATCCCGATGCGCTGAAAGAAGCCGAGGCTTCCGATGCCCGCCGTGCCCGTGGCGAGATCCTGGGGCCGCTCGACGGCATCCCCTACACCGCCAAAGACAGCTATCTGGTCAAGGGGCTGACTGCCGCCTCCGGCAGCCCGGCTTTCAAGGATCTGGTGGCCCAGCGCGATGCCTTTACCGTTGAGCGCCTGCGCGCCGCCGGTGCCATCTGCCTTGGCAAAACCAATATGCCGCCGATGGCCAATGGCGGTATGCAGCGCGGCGTCTATGGCCGTGCCGAGAGCCCCTACAACGCCGACTACCTGACTGCGCCGTTTGCCTCCGGCTCCTCCAACGGGGCCGGTACCGCCACCGCCGCCAGCTTCTCCGCCTTTGGTCTGGCCGAAGAGACCTGGTCGAGCGGCCGTGGCCCTGCCTCCAACAACGGCCTGTGCGCCTACACCCCGTCCCGTGGCGTCATCTCGGTGCGCGGCAACTGGCCGCTGACTCCGACCATGGATGTGGTGGTGCCCTATGCCCGCACCATGAATGATCTGCTGGAAGTGCTCGACGTGGTAGTGGCTGACGATGCCGATACCCGTGGCGATCTGTGGCGCATGCAGCCCTGGGTGCAGCTGCCCAAGGCCTCCGAAGTGCGTCCGGCCTCCTATCTGGATCTGGCTGCCAAGCCTGATGCCCTCAAGGGCAAGCGCCTCGGCGTGCCGCGCATGTTTATCAACAAGGATGAACTGGCCGGCACCAGCGAAAACCCCGGTATCGGCGGCCCAACCGGTCAGCGCATTCATACCCGCGACTCCGTGATTGCCCTCTGGGAAGAAGCCCGTCAGGCGCTGGAAGCCGCTGGCGCCGAAGTCATCGAAGTGGACTTCCCGCTGGTCTCCAACTGCGAAGGGGACAGACCCGGCGCGCCGACCGTGTTCAATCGCGGCATCGTGAGCCCGGAGTTTCTCAACGACGAGCTGTGGGAGCTCTCCGGCTGGGCGTTCGACGACTTCCTGCGCGCCAACGGCGATCCCAAGCTAAACAAGCTGGCCGATGTCGATGGGCCGAAGATCTTCCCCCACGATCCGGGCACCCTGCCGAACCGCGAGGGTGATCTGGCGGCGGGCATGGACGAGTACGTCAATATGGCCAAGCGTGGCCTGAAATCCTGGGACGAGATCGCCACAGTGCCGGACGGCCTGCGTGGTCTGGAGAAGACCCGCAAGCTGGATCTGGAAGACTGGATGGACGGGCTCAAGCTCGACGCCGTGCTGTTCCCCACCGTCGCCGACGTCGCCCCGGCTGATGCGGATGTGAATCCGGCCTCCGCCGATATCGCCTGGAGCAACGGCATCTGGGTTGCCAACGGCAACCTCGCCATTCGCCACCTCGGCGTGCCGACCGTCACCGTCCCCATGGGGGTGATGGCCGATATCGGTATGCCGGTGGGCCTGACCTTCGCCGGTCGCGCCTATGACGACAACAACCTGCTGCGCTTCGCCTCGGCCTTCGAGTCCACCGGCAGCAAGCGTATGGTGCCGCCGCGCACGCCGCCGTTGGTTTGATTGCCACAGCTGGCCTGATTGTTGTTAGATCAGAGACAAAGAGAGAGGGAGGCATCATGCCTCCCTCTTTTTTTCGTCCATGTTCCGGCTTTGGCCATCACACCCGGATGTTCTGGCCCGCACCCATTTCGCTTTTTGTCACAGGCGGGGTCTGCTCATCTTGGGACAAGCTGGCCTCCCACTCGTGGGCCTTCTCCAGCAGATCGGCGAGGCTCTCCCTGATCTGCTGCGGACGATAGCTCCCCAGCGCTATCCGGGAGAAAAACGATACCCGCTCGGTGCCCGGATAGATGCCGACCCCGTAGCCATGGCGCAAGGGGGCGAGGGCATGCTCGCCAAAGCGCAGGAACAATTCGCGAGACAGGCGCTCGGGAAGATCGCTCGCCGTGGTCACCGAGAGCACCAGTGCCATCTCGTCGGGTTGAGCCACGATATTGACCACAAAGGGGGCGCTCGCTTCCTCTGCTGCTCGCTGGATCTCGAACGTGCAGATGCCGTTTTCATCGAAGGCCAGCGGCTCGACCGACAGCTCGGCCACGATTTTCTGATAGATATCCAACACAACACTCCAGTCCGGTTGCCCGGTCGTCTTCGAAGGGGCAGGGCACGATCACCAAGAGACGGCCCGCCACCGAGCGGGCCGGGCCGTCATCCATATTCATGGCAAGGGTTACACCTTGATATTGAGTGCTCGGCCCTCTTCCAGCTCGAACATCCGGACATCGCTCACCGGATTGTCGTTAAAGCGCACGCTTTTCTTCATCTTGGCGGCGACGTTCTCCCCGTCCGATGAGCCAGTGCGCTCTTCGACCAGCGGTGAGGTTTCGTTGGCGCGGGTGTTTGCCTTGGTCAGGGCGTCCAGCTCGGCGTTGGCTCTTTGCTCAAACAGCTGGACGAAGCTGCGATTGAACTCGGCATTGACCTTGGCGTTGAACGCCTCCGATTCATGGCCCAGCGTATTCAACGCCGAACTGAGTGCCTCACCCGAGAGTGATTCGTGCAGGGAGATCGTCCGCTCGATCACCCGACTGCTCAGCATGCTGAAGATGGCATCTTTACCGTTGATAAAGCGGGAGAAGTGCTGCTGCACAAAGCTCAGAGAGTCCTTATCCAGCGTCTCCAGACCGAGGCGCTTCTTGTTGGCATCAGTGATGTCGGCCATGGTCGCCGTTTTGGGGTCGCTACCCGACTTCAGATATTGGGCCTCGTTCTTGAACTCGCTGACGGGTTGGTTAAAGGCTTGCTGTACAATCTTCTTGATCTGGCCAAGTTCGGTCAGCTGCCGCTGCACCTCGGACTGAATTTGAGTGGCCCGGGTGGTGAGCGCACTCTCCCCCTTGGTGGTGGCGCGACTAAAGAAGTCGACCACCGCATTTTTGATGCGGCCCAGCGTGCTTAAATGGGCCAGGTCCCGTCGTACGGAGACATCCCCACTCTTGCCGATATGAATGGTGTACTCCTTGCCTTCACCCAGATGAAGGGCAAGCTTCTGATTGCTGCCGGGATTGACGCTGGCGAGCTGCAGGCTGTCAATAGCCTTCAACATCACCGGGGTAGCTCCATGAATAGCCATGACCTTGGTTCCTTATCTCACTAACAAGCGATACATCTGGCCTGCATCATACCCGTCAGTGAAAACGCGGTTTATTAGCCATGGTTGCACTATTTTAGTTTGGGGTTGGTCTGTGCTGGCGTGTGTGAGATGAGGACTGCCTCTGCATCGAGTCCATCGGCAGTCGGCGTATGTTGTCGCCGTTAGGGACTAACTAGCTGGGGTTAGTTTGGAGATAAAGAAGCCACCCGCTTGATGCAGGTGGTTTATATTCCTAGTTATTCTCAGCAATATTCCTAAATGAGCTCATTTTTGGGGGGGGGTATTTTTGTCAGCGATGTCTTCGGTGCTAACCATATTGGGTGTCGAATTTAATGCTTCTGAACGAGCAAATTGATAAACTTTAGTCCCAAATACAAGGATTATGAAAATAATAAAAAAGCCAAAAAATATATAGCCAAGTAGTTTTTCAATGAATTTTGATATGGCATCAAATTTGTTTGGGAATGCCTTAGATATGACAGCCTTAAAGACATAAATTGCACCAATAATGGCTGCAATAGCCAAAATGCCTATAAAAACCCAAAGTACAATTTTCCCTATACTTAAAAATATATTGTCTTTAGTTAAATCATCTATTGTATAGAACTTGTTGACTCCGGCTATGTCGCCACTTATTCTTGCTAACGCTTTTTGAGTTGAGGCATAAATAACCTGGACTTTAAATCCATCATTGTGCTCTAGTATAGAGAAATTTAAATTGAGGCTGTTTGCTTGTTTTTCATATTTAGCTTTTATGATATTTGGTCGAGTGGCCTCATTAATATACACCTCAACTATTCTAACGTTTTTGTCATAAGATATATTTATTGGTGATAATATATCCTCACTCTTTATAATATCCTTTCCTTTGTTCCAAATTTCAAATTCTTGGAGAAAAACTCCATTTGTTACTTTAAGACCAGTGCTATCATCAACCAATGCGAATCTATTGTTTTGACTGAAATTTGGCGAAAATATTTGAGTGTTTGTCCTTTCAATAAAAACGGGTTCTTTTGCCTTTATACTAATTGCATAAAAATAATAGGATGATATTATCCCAAGCAAACCAATTATTAGGCTTACTGCATTGAATTTGTTTTCCTTTATCCAGACTCTAATGCTCATCAAATCATCCGCCAAAAGTAGTTTATGTAATAAATTTTGGGTAACTTATTAATACCCAACTTTACTTTAGTTTACACCTGAACAGGTCTTGTATGAAGCCTTTGTTTTAACTGTATTTTTAGATTGAAGTAAGATGCTGTAGGGGATAATTGTGAATAGCGAAGCGTATTCGGACGTTCGCGAATTTGAGGTCGCTGCTGTTTTTCCCTGACTTCACTCAGACTTCACACAACCTCATTTTCCCCTCACAAATCCCCCGTATCTTCTGCTCACTGCTTAAAAGGCCCGGCTTGCCACAGGGGTGGCGAGGGGGCGGTTGGTTCGAGGGAGCAAGATGATGAAAGGTTGGATGAAGTGCGGGTTGGCCGGGGCCGTGGTGCTGATGGCGAGTTTCTGGGGTGGCAGCGTGCGGGCGGCGGGGATCTCCCTTAAGCAGGTGAGCGGCCCTGTTTACGTGGTTGAAGATAACTACTACGTAAAGGAAAACTCCATGGTCTATTTCGGGGCCAAGGGGGTGACGGTGGTGGGGGCGACCTGGACGCCGGATACCGCTCGCGAGCTGCACAAGCTGATAAAAAGAGTCAGCAGCAAGCCGGTGCTGGAGGTGATCAACACCAACTACCACACCGATCGGGCGGGTGGTAACGCCTACTGGAAGTCCATCGGCGCCAAGGTGGTGGCGACCCGCCAGACCCGGGATTTGATGAAGAGCGACTGGGCCGAGATTGTCGCCTTTACCCGCAAGGGGCTGCCGGAGTACCCGGATCTGCCGCTGGTGCTGCCGAACGTGGTGCACGATGGCGACTTCAAGCTGCAAGATGGCAAGGTGCGTGCCTTCTATGCGGGCCCGGCCCACACGCCGGACGGTATCTTTGTCTACTTCCCCGACGAGCAGGTGCTCTATGGCAACTGCATCCTCAAGGAGAAGCTGGGCAACCTGAGCTTTGCCAATGTGAAGGCCTATCCGCAGACCATCGAGCGGCTCAAAGCGATGAAGCTGCCGATCAAGACGGTGATTGGCGGTCACGACTCGCCGCTGCACGGCCCCGAGTTGATTGATCACTACGAGGCGCTTATCAAGGCGGCGCCGCAGTCATAGCCGCTGCGTGGCAGACAGACTGCAAGCCCTGCCATCGCTGCAATCAGCAGCCATAACGGCACACCACAAAAGGCCCGCTTTCAGGAAATAAGCGGGCCTTTTGCGTTTGCGGTTTTTTTGGTGGCTGTGAGTGCGTGGTATTAACGCTGTTCAAGGGAGGGAGGCTTTCATAAGATGGCCCTCTCTCTTTTCCCTGAAAGTTATCCATTTTCGTTATGCAATACGCCTCTCTCGCGCGCCTCAAGCAGGCCTTTATCACCGGGATGTGGGCCTCGCTGGTCAGCATCATTATCGGCTTCGCCTTCAAGGTGTGGCTGGCGCAGTGGGTCGCCAAGGGGGAGCTGGCGCTGTTCAACAGCGTGGTGGATTTGATCTCCCTCTCCTTTATTCTGATGACAGGTTTTCGCTCCTCCATGGTGGTGAGCTACTCCCAGACCAAGAACGATCGGGACATCATCAATATCTTCCGCTACTTCCTCATCGGCATCGTGCTGCTCACCTGGGGGGCGGTGATCCCCTATATCAAGCACGGGCTCCATATCCGGGTGGAGTATCTGCAACTGGTGGGGGTCATCTTCGGGCTGGGGCTCAAGGTCTACTTCACCAATCTGGTGGCCATGTATCGGATGTATGCGCTCTCCAACCGGGTCACCTGGCTGGAGCCGCTGGCCAACGGTCTGCTGTTTATGGCCTGTTACTTTGGGCTGGGGATGGATGCGCTTGCCTCGCTCTTCTACGGGCTGACCTTCTCGTCGCTCGCCATCGCCGGTTATATGTATGTTTCGCGGCGCCGGGCTATCGCCACCAAGCCGCTCGCCAAGGTGGCGCTCGGCCCCGAGATGGTGAGCTATGTGAAGAAGAGCTTTACCGCCTCGCTGGAGGCGGGAGCCAGTATCCTGATGATCTACATCACTGTGCTGCTCACCATCCGCCACTTCAGCATCGACGAGCTGGGGGATTTTCAGGTGGTGGTGCGCCCCATCTTCACCTATATGACCACTCTGTTCGTCTTCCCCATCTACCGCTTTGTGCTGCCTGAGCTGGCGGTCAATCTGCGCAATGGCGATCACCGCCAGATAAGGCTTATTCGCCGCTGGATCTTCCGCCTCTCCGCCATCGTCAGTCTGGCCTTCTTTGGCTTGATGCTGCTGGCGGGCAAACCGCTGGTGTTGCTGTTCTTCCCCGCCGACTACGTGGGGGCGGTGCCTGTACTGTTCCACTTCTCGATCTTCTTTATCTTTATGATGCTCAACGGCTATCAGCTCGCCTATATCAAGGCTCACGGCCACTTTACCCAGAGTTTGCTGATCCGGCTGGCGGGCATAGTGGCGCTGGTCGCCGCCTACTATCTGGTGGCCGAGTTCACCGCCAACGTGGTGGCGATTATCGTGGCGCTGGGCCTCGGTTATATGGTGATGTTTATTCTCTCGACCCTGGCGGAGCGGCAAATTTTGCGATCCCTGCCACTGGTGCTGGCGACCCGCTAGGGTGTGACTCGTCAAGATCTGGCCCCTGTCAGATAACAAAAAACGCCCGTGCGGGCGTTTTTTGTTGGCGGCGCAGGGGAGGCTTAACGCTTGCCCTTGCCACCCTTGTTGCCAGCGAGGGCCTGCTTTCTGGCGCGCTGCTTCTGGGCCGCCTTGCTGTTGCGGCGCGGCTCGGGCTCGAAGCGGGTGAGATCCGGCTCAAAGCCCGGGAACCACTGCTGGGGCAAGCGGGTGTCGAGCACAGCTTCCACCTTCTCCAGCAGGGGCGCATCTTCCGGGCTGAACAGGGTAATGGCGAGCCCCTTGTTGCCGGCGCGGCCGGTGCGACCGATACGGTGGACGTAATCCTCCGCCACAAACGGGAACTCGAGGTTAATCACATAGTTGAGATCGCTGATATCGAGACCGCGGGTCGCCACGTCGGTGGCAACCAGCGCTTGCAGGGTGCCGGCGCGAAACTCCAGCAGCACCTTCTCTCGAGCGCTTTGCGACAGATCGCCGTGGAAGGCGAGGGCATTGATGCCCGCTTTGCCAAGCTGCTGGGCCAGTTTGTCCGCCCCCTGCCGGGTGCGGCTGAAGATGAGGGCCGGTGCCCACCCTTTCACTTTCAGCATGTGTTCGACCAGCGCCAGCTTGCGATCGCTATCCACCGTGTAGACCCGCTGCTCTACCTCGGCCGCCGTGGTGTTGCGCGGTGCCACTTCAATCAGCTCGGGGTCGCGTAGCAGCACCTTGCTCAAGGAAAACAGGTTGTCGTCGCAGGTGGCGGAGAAGAGCAGGGTCTGGCGATCCGCCGGGATCTGTTTGAGCAGCGCCTTGATCTCGTCCATAAAGCCCATGTCGAGCATGCGATCGGCCTCGTCAAACACCAGATGGCGCAGGCTATCCAGGCTCAAGGCCCCCTGACGCAGATGGTCGAGCAGACGGCCCGGGGTGGCGATCAGGATATCCACCCCGGCTTGAAGCGCCTCCACCTGCGCCGCGATACTCACCCCGCCGTAGACCAGCGTGCTGGTGAGACCTGTCCCCTGGCCGTAGCGCGCCACGCTCTCGGCGACCTGCACCGCCAGCTCGCGGGTCGGCACCAGCACCAGCGCGCGGATCGGGCGGGGCTCTGCTTGTGGCTGTTGTAGCAGCTGCTCCAGCAGCGGCAGCACAAAGGCGGCGGTCTTGCCGGTGCCGGTCTGGGCGCCGGCCATCAGATCCCGCCCTGCCAGAATGACGGGGATGGCGCGAGCCTGGATGGGGGTCGGTGCGGCATAGCCCAGTTCGATCAGGGTCTGCTGCAGACGGGGGGAGAGGGCCAGTTCGGCAAAGGAGGCTGTGGACATAGGGGCACCAGTCGGAGTTATCGCGGCCTGCGGCCACGATGCAGTGAGTGATCGTGGCCGCGATGGTAACAGAAGCAGGGGGAGCGGCAGAAGGCGGCTATGCCTCTGCGTCGTCCGGCAACGGGCGGATCAGCCGGATCGCTTTGCCCTCGTAGCAGGCGATGTTGTGCTTGCCGTGCTGTTTGACGTGGTAGAGCAGCTCGTCGGCGAGATGCACCGCCTCGGTGACGGTGAGGTAGTCACGAATGCGGATCACCCCGGCGGAGAAGGTGATGGGGGTGGGCAGCTCGGGGATCCCCAATGGGCGATCCAGCAGGCGACCAGCGGAGTGGATCATCATCTCGTCATCCTCCATCCCCTTGAACAGCACGATAAACTCCTCGCCGCCCCAACGGATGGCGCTGTCCACCTTGCGGATATTGCTTCTGAGGTGGCGGGCAAAGGCGACCAGTGCCAGATCCCCGACGCCATGGCCATAGGTGTCGTTGATCGACTTGAAGTTGTCGATATCGAGGATCATCAGATAGTCGTGCTCATGGAGCAGACTCTGGCAGAGCACATCTCGACGTGGCAGCCGGGTCAGGTGGTCGGTGTGCGCCAGGGTGCGCAGCCGCAGGTAGATCTGCTTCCAGGCCACCATGCCCAGCAACAGCACGATGAGATAGACCTTGAAGGCCGCACTTTGCAGGGCCAGCTTGACGAAATCGAACCAGCTGTAGGACCACTTCAGATAGAGATCATCCCCCGCTTTGGTGCGCATAAAGGGTTTGCTCAGGCAGAGATGCATCGGGCGGCAGGGCTCGGCGGCTTCAAACGATATGTTGGTGCGGGTCGGGTTGATGGTGTCGAAGGGTCGCAGCACATCGTTAAATGCTTCATCGACGGCGATATCGATACCGAGCAGCCCGTATTTGTAACCGCCGCGCCCCGACTGATGAATGAAGGGGAAGTACATCACTATGGTGTTGCGCATGCTGAAGCTGTCGATCTCGATATCGGAGACAAAGGCTTCATCGGCGCTGCACAAGGGGCGGCCGGGGGCAAAGCTGGCGCAACCGAAGTAGTGATACCAGGCGGGCAGGGTCATCAGATCCACCTTGATCGGCGCCAGTCTGGTGGGCAGCACATTGTTGTCGGCCACCATGCCGATCAGCCGGTAGTCATTCCAGATGGTGTAGATATTGATCACCTCCGAATAAGAGAGGGCATAGCGGAAGGTGTTGAGGATATTGGCGGCCGGGTATCGCAGCGGAATATCGGCAAAGCGGTATTTGCTTTTGAGGTCATACCCGTAGAGATAGTCGCTGCCGACGCTATTTGGGGGCGGTGGCTGATCGAGCAGATGGTGTTGTGCCAGATAGCTGGTGATGTTCTCCACCTTGAGGATCTTGGCTCGCTGGTAGAAGACCTCGAACACGTTCTTCTGTCTGGCGGTGATGAGATCCATGTCGTGCTGGATAGTGAGATAGGTGTAGTAGAAGACAATGCCCAGCCCGGTCAGGGCGAGCAGGGCCAATCCGGCCACTTTGACGATGAACTGGCGAGCAAACGCCGATGGCCAGCGCAAGGCTGGGGGGTTACCTGAAAATAAGGTCATAGGTGTCTGGGTGCAGTACCGATAGGGGCGCGGGCGCCATACGGGCAAAGTATACGCGAAGGAAATCCCGACAGGATCCACCGACAAACCTTGCCAGAAGCTGAAGCCCTCACCACTTATTTATCCCTACTCCACGATCAGCACGCTCTCGCTGGCCAGATGGTGCAGCCACTCCCTGACGATCAGCAGCACGGCGGCAAAGTGCTCGTCACGGGGGAGCTGGTTGGCGGCGAGAGGATCCCCTTCCGCCATCGCGGCCAGCTGGCCAAAGGCTTGCTCCACCAGATCCCGATCGAGCTGGTTGTCCCCCAGCGCTTCGGCCAGCGACGGCTGGCTGCGCAGGGTCAGCTGCAAGCCGGGCGGGATCTGCGGGGCGATGCGCATCAGCTCATCTTCCACCACCATGATGGCCCGCTCCAGTTCGAGCGGGGTGGGTGGCGCATTGCGAAACGGTCCGGGCTGGATGGCGTGGGTGCCAAAGGCCAGCGGGTAGTGTGACGGGGCCGCATCTGGCTGGCTCAGCCAGAGCTGACTGCTCTGTTCACCAATCTCCAGCAGCAGGGTCATCATCTCCGGTTCGGGTTGTGTCATGGTGCTGAGCTCCTGTATTGTAAACGTTTTCCCATTCTGCCTTTGATACCCCCGCCGCCGACGTTTTGCGAGCACAATTTCTGCGAGTCGTCCCTCACTTTGTTGCAAAACCCTTGCAAAAAAATCTATTGATGGCAGTCTGGATGTCTAAATGGCTGTCGCCGTTTCGTTATCCTCAGATGATTCAGGAGTTCAGATATGGATATTCGCACCGCTCCCCGCGCCATCGCGCTCGCCCTCATGCTGGCAAGCGGCATCGCCGCCGCCAACGAAGCGCTGGTGATCCAGACCGATTTCGGCCTCAAAGATGGCGCCGTGTCGGCCATGAAGGGGGTTGCCTTCGGGGTGGATCGCACCCTGCCGCTCTATGACCTGACCCACGAGATCCCGGCTTACAACATCTGGGAAGCCTCCTACCGCCTCTACCAGACCCTGCAGTATTGGCCCAAGGGGACTGTGTTTGTCAGCGTGGTTGATCCCGGTGTCGGCACCGAGCGCAAGTCAGTAGTGCTCAAGACCAAGAGCGGCCACTACATCGTGACCCCGGACAACGGCACCCTGACCCTGGTGGCCGAGCACTTCGGCATCGAGGCGGTGCGCCAGATCGATGAGAAGCTCAACCGCCTCAAGGGCTCCGAGAAGTCCTACACCTTCCATGGCCGTGATGTGTACGCCTACACCGGCGCACGGCTCGCCTCCGGCGCCATCAGCTACGAGCAGGTGGGCCCGCTGCTGCCCGCCGAAGTGGTGAAGATCCCCTATCAGCCTGCGGTAGCCGAGAAGGATGGCACCCTCAAGGGCACCATCCCGATCCTCGATGTGCAGTACGGCAACGTCTGGACCAATATCGACGATGCCCTGCTGACCAAGGCGGGGATCAACAAGGGGGATAACGCCTGTATCAAGATCAGCGAAGGGGATGTGGTCAAATATGACGGCAAGGCCCCTTACGTCAGCAGCTTCGGCGATGTGCCGGAAGGTCAGCCGCTGGTCTACCTCAACAGCCTGCTGCAGGTGTCGGTGGCGCTGAACATGGACAGCTTCGCCGCCAAGCATCAGGTGCAATCCGGTGCCAACTGGCATATCAGCCTGAAGAAGTGCTCCTGACCCGCACATATATAAGTAGAGATAGAAACAGCAACGGGCGCCTCGGCGCCCGTTTTGTTCTCTGGTAATAAAGAAAGGGATCAGAACTCGTTGGAGAGCGCCTTGTACCCTTTGACCAGATCGATATTGGTGTGGGCCACGTCCTCGGAGAACTCGGCGGCATCTACCGAAACCCGCGGGATATGGGTCAGATCGCTCTGCTGGTTGATGCGGGTGGTGGAGGGGACGTAGAACTCCGGCGGCAGATCGCAGCCATCGATCACCGAGTTGTGGCGCACCACGGCACCGTCGCCGATATGGCAGTTGAACAGCACGCTGTTGAAGCCGATAAAGACCCGGTTCCCCACTTCGCATGGCCCGTGGACGATGGAGCGGTGGGCGATGGAGGTGTACTCGCCGATGGTGACGGCGGCGCCGGATTTGGAGTGGATCACCACGCCATCCTGGATATTGGAGTTGGCGCCGATGACGATGGGTTCCATCTCGCCGTTGGCATCCACTTCGTCGGCGCGGATCACCGCATAGGGGCCGACAAAGACATTCTCTTTGATGATCACCTTGCCGCAGATGATGGCGGTCTTGTCGATATAGGCGGATTCGTCGATGACAGGCAGATGGCCGGAGGGATTCTTGCGGATCATGTTACATCCTGTGGTTGCCAAGAGGGATTATCTGGTGGTGGACGAGGAGCCTACCGGTCGGTCAGCTTACCCCTGCTCGCCCTCTGGTGAAACCCCTGACTGGTCTGACCCTTGTCGCGTGCAGTATCGGCATGGCTGTTTCCCGCCGCCAGAATATGGGAGCATGGCTGTCATCCAGAGTGGCGTAAGGTGGACATATAAAGATGAAGAAGATGATTGCCCTGTTGGCGGGTGGTTTGTTGCTCTCCTCGGCCGTGCAGGCCAAAGGGGAGGCGGGGGAGTTTGACTATTACGCCATGGCGCTTTCCTGGTCGCCCGAGCATTGCGCCGTCAAACCGGCCGATCGGGACCAGTGTTCCCGCAAGCTGGGCTTTGTGCTGCATGGTCTCTGGCCCCAGTACGATCGCGGTTACCCCAGCAACTGCACCCGCGAACGGCTCAATCCCGATATGGAGAGCGAGTTTGCCGACCTCTACCCCAGCCGTTTCCTCTATCGCCATGAGTGGGAGAAGCACGGTACCTGCTCCGGCTTGAGCCAGCAGGCCTTCCATCAGCTGGCAAGCGATCTGCGCCTGAAGGTGAAGATCCCGGCGGCTTATCAATCCCCGGAAGAGCCGCTGCGCAAAACTAGTTTCCAGCTCAAGGCCGATCTGGCGAGCGCCAACCCGTGGCTGGCCCCCGACAACATCACGGTGGCCTGCGCCGATGGTGGCCGCTTCCTGCGGGAGGTCTATATCTGCGTCAATAAAGAGGGGACGGATGCGGTCACCTGCTCCGCCGAGATGCAAAAGCGTGAGCGCCGCTCCTGTGGTCAGCCGGATTTCCTGCTGCGCAGCGTGCGTTAAGCCTCCACTCTCTTCATCGGGCCCCTTGCGGGCCTGATGTGTAACCACGGTTATCGGAAAGGAGTCTGACAGATGGATGGCAACAACCGGTTTGGCCCGCAAGAGCGGGCAATGCTGCTCGGGGTGAACGGATGAGCCTGTTTGCCGAGCTGGGAATGCGTTATCCCATTATTCAGGCGCCGATGGCAGGTGTGCAGGGAAGTGAGCTGGCGCTGGCCGTGACCCGTGCGGGCGGCTTGGGCTCCTTGCCTGCCGCCATGCTCACGCCAGCGGAACTGCACGGCGAATTTGAGTGTCTTTCCCAAAGTGGCCTTGGGCCATTTAACATCAACTTCTTCTGCCATCGGCAACGGGAACCTGATCCCGTTGCTCTGGCCAGCTGGCAGCAGCGCCTTGCTCCCTACTATGCCGAGTTCGGCGTACAGCCCCCAGCTGTTACGACGGCGCCAAGCCGTGCACCTTTCAATGAGGATCATGCCGCCATGGTGACTGAGTTCAGACCGGCGGTGGTCAGCTTTCACTTCGGCCTGCCCGCGCCCGAGCTGCTTGCCCAAGTGAAGGCTGCGGGGGCCAAGGTCTTGGCCAGCGCCACCACGGTGGCGGAGGCTGTATGGCTCGCTCAACACGGCGCCGACGCCATCATCGCTCAGGGATTGGAGGCGGGCGGCCATCGCGGTCATTTCCTCTCCGATGATCTCACCTTGCAGCAGATCACCTTGACCCTGCTGGCGCAGATCCTCGCGGTGACCGATCTGCCGGTGATTGCCGCTGGCGGTATCGTCGATGGCAAGGGGATCGCCAACGCGTTGGCAATGGGGGCGAGCGCCGTGCAGATGGGCACCGCCTTTCTCTGCTGCCATGAAGCGACCACCTCGGCGTTGCATCGCGCCGCCATCCATTCACCAGAGGGCCAGCAGACGGCACTGACCAATCTGTTCAGTGGCCGTCCGGCGCGGGGGATCGTCAACCGTCTTATGAAAGAGCTGGGCCCGCTCTCGGATCTTGCCCCTCACTTCCCCTATGCCAGTGGCGCACTGGCACCGCTGCGCATCGCCGCCGAGAAGGCGGGGGACAGTGGCTTCTCTCCGCTCTGGGCTGGCCAGAATGTATCGGGCTGCCGGGATCTTCCCGCAAACGAGTTGGTGGCGTGCTGGGTCAAAGAGGCTGGATTGGGATAAGCACTGCTATATACGCCTCTTTATATAGAAGCGGCCGTTGGTGCAGTGCGTCGGACGCGACGGTGCTGCGATGATGGATGAGTGCCTATCCCCTTGTGAGGCGCTTATCCGGAGACAAAACCCCGCATTTCACCCACTCCTGTGGGTAAGTCTGTATAAAGACTGTGCGTTGATATGAATAACTAATAAATTGCACTTTTTTGCAATTTTATTGCGGTAAAGCCTTGCCAATGTGAGCTGGATCTCTATAATGCGCCTCCATCGACAGGGCAAGCGGCAACGCAAACAACCTCGTCGATAACCTCGAAAAGCCTTTGAAAATAAGGCTTGACTCGAGAAGGCGGTTGAGTAGAATT
>NZ_JBGLRC010000010.1:0-144156 GCF_041402345.1 Aeromonas sp. S11(2024)
GCCGTGGAACCACCTGATCCCATGCCGAACTCAGAAGTGAAACGCGGTAGCGCCGATGGTAGTGTGGCATTCGCCATGCGAGAGTAGGACACTGCCAGGCACCCAATTAAATGGTGATGTGAAAACACATACCCAGCTGCGAGGGTGACACCTCAGAAAAAGCGGCAAACAATTTAGCGCAAGCTAACCGAATGCGGAGCGGTAGTTCAGTCGGTTAGAATACCGGCCTGTCACGCCGGGGGTCGCGGGTTCGAGTCCCGTCCGCTCCGCCACTAATTTTGAAGGCCTTCCCTGATGGGAAGGCCTTTTTGCTATGGGCGATTTTGCCCAGCGACCCACAGGTTTGCACATCGGAACCAACACAAAGCCCGGCTTCATGACCGGGCTTTGGTATTTTTAGCGTGTTAAACAGCCAACGTTTGGTTTTTACCTGCCGAGAGAGTGCCAGATAGCCGGTTATTTCTACCATTTTCTGGCTATATCAGAGTCTTATCAGTTTCATTCACAGCAATTTGAACGACTCTGCAGGTGGTCAAATCAGGCTTCTGTCGCTTGCTGGCTACAGAGCAGTTCCATATTGACCACCCCCTCTTCCATTTGCACGTCGATCTTGACGCCCAGCAGCTTGACTAGGTTGGGAATACCGAGATTGCCGGATTAATCAGGTACTGTTCAAGCAAAGAGGCCTTCCCGACGGGAAGGCCTCTTTGCTTTATCTATCAGCTGATTACCATCACTCGGTCGATTTATCAGGGCCTCTCTTTGTTGCCAATGCTCAGGCCGAGCTTGATGGAGAGGGCCGCCAGTAACAGCAGCATCATAATCAGAGAGAAGAAGTTGCTGCCAAGCTCCGGGTATTGCACCTTGAGCAGCGCGGAGTGGCCGAAGACACCGATAAAGAAGCAAAGCAGGGTGCAGATGGGGGTGTTGCCCACCATAGGTTCATGGCGATAGTGCTGGAACAGCTGATAGGCCGCCAGCCAGAGGGCAATCAGCGGGAAGAAGGAGAAAGGCACGACCGAGTTGGTCAGCACGGCCAGAGAGGCATCGCCACAGATACCAATCAGCATGGCCATGGCGAGCGGTTTTTTCGGGATCATAAGCTGTTCAGTCATATCGTTCTCCATCCTGTGGTCATGGGTGAGGTTCACGGCGCTTCTGGTTTTGTACCTCGGCGCCCATGGCGATCATCCGCAGTTGGCGAATTGTTCGGTCGGAGAGTGCACGGCACTCTTCGCTGGTCATGTCGAGTGCATCGGCACCGGCACTGAAGACGATGGTGACCATGGCTTCTGCCTGGATGTAGGCATCTTCCCGTGGTGCTTCTGTGGTGGCTTCCAGATAATCGGTCAGCTCTGCGATAAAGTGCTGGATTTCGCGAGCCACCGCCTGACGAAAGGCGGCCGAGGTGCCGGAGCGTTCCCGCAGCAGCAGCCGGAAGATGTTGGGGTTGTTCTCGACGAACTCCATAAAGGTCTGCACCGAGGTGCTGATGACACTGCCACCACCGGCAATGCGCTGGCGTGCCTGTCGCATCAGTTGGCGCAGAGTAAGACCTCCTTCGTCAACCAGGGTCAGGCCCAGTTCCTCCATATCGCGAAAGTGGCGATAGAAAGAGGTTGGGGCGATACCCGCTTCGCGAGCGACTTCCCGCAGGCTGAGATTGGAGAAACTCCGATTGGCGCACAGTTGGCTGAATGCAGCATCGATCAATGTACGCCGGGTTTTTTCTTTTTGTTGAGCGCGAATACCCACGAAATCAGTCACCTTCAGCTTAACGAGGACAAATGATAACCCGAAGGCGCCTCAGGATCAGGTTTGTATCCTACTTTTTTACCATTGACCGTGAGGAAATCACCATAGAAAATGGCTAACAGCTGTTCGCTGAAAGGATGCAATGAGATGGCCAGACCCCCCATTATTTTCACCAATACCCTGCTGTTCTCCCTCTCCGGGATAGTGGCGTTGATTGTCGTGCCCTGGTACGGCGTGAGCCACGGTTACGATCTCTGGCAGTGGGCCAGTTTCCTGTTGCTGTTCTGCCTGAGTGGTCTCTCCATCACCGCAGGCTATCACCGGCTCTGGTCGCACAAGGCCTACAAGGCGCACCCCGCTTTGCAGTGGTTGTTTGCCATCGGCGGTGCGTTGGCGCTGCAGAATTCTGCCCTGCACTGGTCGGCCGATCACCGCCGTCACCATCGTCATGTGGATGACAACGATAAAGACCCCTACAGCGCGGGGCGCGGTTTCTGGTATTCGCACATCGGCTGGATGTTGCGGGAGCATCAAGGAGATCGCTATGGCGATTACAGCAATGTGCGAGACCTGCAAAACAACCCGGTGGTCGCGTTTCAGCACCGTCACTATCTGACGCTGGCACTGGCGGCTAATCTGGGGCTGCCGCTGCTGCTCGGCTTGTGGCACGGGGACTTGCTCGGCATGTTGCTGTTGGCGGGCGTGCTGAGGATGGTGATGACTCACCACACCACCTTCTTCATCAATTCGCTGGCCCACATCTGGGGCAGTCAGCCCTATACCGATCGCAATACCGCTCGCGATAACGGCATTCTGGCTTTTTTCACCTTTGGCGAGGGGTACCACAACTTTCACCACCTGTTCGAGAATGATTACCGCAACGGCATCCACTGGTGGCAGTTCGATCCGACCAAGTGGTTGATCCGGCTCGCCTCCTGGTGCGGTCTGGCGGGAGATCTCAGATCTTCGCCGGAGGAGCGTATCGAACAAGCCCGGCTGCAGATGCAGCTGAAACGGGCACAAGCCAAGTTGCGCAAGCAGGAAGATCGCGAACTGTGGCAGGCGCTGCTGCAGCAGGAGTACGACAAGCTGAGCCAGCAGTTGCAACACTATTACGCCAGTCGCAAGCGGCTGCTGGAGCTGCGCAAGCGCAAGGCGCTGGCGCGCTATGACCGCCTCAAGCTGCAACTGGAGTACCGGGCCTTGCGTGACGGCTTTATCGCTGGTAAACGCAACTGGAGTCGTTTGCTGGCAGGTATTGCATGATGCCGTCCGGTTATCACAGAGGCTAAAAGAGAAGACCGCCTGCTGGCGGTCTTCTCTTTTATGATTCAACTCAAGCTAGTTGGCTTGGCTCTGCTGTTG
The DNA here is from genome assembly GCF_041402345.1 of Aeromonas sp. S11(2024). Lineage (NCBI taxonomy): Bacteria > Pseudomonadati > Pseudomonadota > Gammaproteobacteria > Aeromonadales > Aeromonadaceae > Aeromonas > Aeromonas sp. S11(2024). Next base: position 3,121 of record NZ_JBGLRC010000010.1, read on the forward strand.
CTGCAACTGATCCAGTGCCTGTTGCTCCTGCTGGCTAAGACCCAGTTGTTCACAGGCCTGCTCAAAGCTAACCCCCGGATAGCACATCATGATATCCAATAACGGGAGGGCTTAGTTGGCTTGGCTCTGCTGTTGCTGCAACTGATCCAGCGCCTGTTGCTCCTGCTGGCTAAGACCCAGTTGTTCACAGGCCTGCTCAAAGCTGATCCCCAGATGGCACATCATTATATCGATGGCGGGCAGATAGTTCTTCATAGCTTCTTCCATGGTGATCCTCCAGACCCGTCACTTATGCCCTGAACCACTCGGTGCGGCAATTAGACTTTAGGCTTAGCCTGCCCATTTGATAAGCACCCCTGCCACTGGGGGAGGGAATTTGTTACCCTGCACCATGATAAAAACGGTTGCCGTATGACTGCGAGCAACAGGTGAGGAGCAGGGCATGTTATTGAGTTTCTTGATCATCGCTTCAGGTTGGTGGCACATCCGTGCTGCCTACGGTTCAGACAGCCGCCAGTTCTATATCAGCAAGCCGCTGACCATGCTGCTTATCATCGCGTTGGCGTTCGGCTACCAGAGTTATGACCACGACGGTTCCCACGCCTGGATCCTGCTCGGCCTTTGTCTCTCGCTGGCGGGCGATGTGCTGCTGATGCTGCCAAGTGATCGCTTCATTCAGGGGTTGGCGGCATTTCTTGTCGCGCATCTCTGCTATATCGTCGGTTTTGCTCAGGGGCCGTTGTTGCTCAATCTGGTGGATGGTTTGCTGCTGTTGCTGATCGCTGGCATGGTTTTTGGCCTGCTGTGGGGCAAGCTGGGGGAGATGCGGATCCCAGTCTTCTGCTACATGCTGGTGATCATCGGCATGGCCTGGGTGGCCGCCGGTGCCTGGCACGCCTCTCTCACTGCCGGTTCTGCCGCCGCTCTGGTGGGGGCGCTGATGTTCCTCTTCTCCGACAGCATGCTGGCGCTCGATCGCTTCCGCCGCCCCTTTCCCCACGCCCGCGCCTGGGTGATGAGCAGCTACTTCGCAGCGCAATTCCTGATTGCAGGGTCGCTGGCGGGATAACGTCTTCTGGTTGAGTGCAGGTAACAGATAACGAAAAACGGGCATTGGCCCGTTTTTCGATTTATGCCCGGCGTTTTTCACGCCTCTAGCGGTTCGGCATCCGCAGCCCGTGGGGCGGGGGATTTGAGCAATAGCATCAGTGCGCTGGCGATCAGCAGGAAGATCCCCATGATGTAGAACACTTGGTTGTAGGCCATGATGGCCGCCTCCCGGTTGATAGTATTGGCCAGCATGGCCCGTGCTTGCTGCTGGGCAATCTCGGGGCCTGAACCCTGTGCCATCATGCTCTGGGCCAGCTGCAGCAGATAGGTTTGTCCCTCGATACTGCTGGCGGCCAGAGTGCTGCCAATTTGCAGCACATGGGTGCGGGTATCGTTGTCGAGCATGGTCGCGATGATGGCGATACCGAACGCACCACCGAGGTTGCGCAGCACGTTGAGCAGGGTCGAGGAGGAGGGGATCTCGTCGTGGCTCAGGCTGGCGGTGGCGACCAGGGAGAGCGGCACCATGATGAAGGGCTGTCCCAGCGCTCGCACGATGAGCGAATGGATCAGCTGCGGCCCGGCGTAGTCGGCACTCATGTTGACGTTCATAAAGCAGCTGACGGCGAAGATCAGGAAGCCGAAACTCACCAGATAGCGCGGGTCTATCTTGTGGGTCAGTTTGGGCACCAGCGGCAACACCAGCAGTTGCGGCAGCCCCATCCACATCAGGACTTCGCCGATTTCCAGCGCGTTGTAGTTGTGGATCTGGGTCATGTAGAGCGGCAACACATAGATAGATCCCATCAGCGCCATGCCGAGGATCAGATAGGCGAAGCAGGCCAGCGCGAAGCGCGGGTTGTGCAGCAGCCGCAGATTGACCAGCGGGTGACGGCGGATCAGCTGGCTGATAACGAAGAACACCAGCGCCACAGCCGAGATGACCGCCAGTCGCACGATGAAGCTTGAGCCGAACCAGTCTTCCCGGTTGCCCTCTTCCAGTACCACCTCCAGCAAGCCGAGGCCAAGCGCCATGGTGACAATCCCGATGAGGTCTACCCGCTTGATCACGGCCCAGTCCACCGGTTTTTTATCCAGCCCGTGGGCCAGCATGGCCATCACCAGCAGTCCCGGCGGCACGTTGAGATAGAAGATGTAGTGCCACGACATCTGCTCGGTGAGCCAGCCACCGAGGGTCGGGCCGATGGCGGGGGCGAAGGTGGCGCAGAGGCCAAACAGCGCCATGCCGGTGGCCCGCTTCTGTAACGGCAACAGGGTGACGATGAGGGAGAAGGCCATCGGGATCAGCGCCCCGCCGGTGAAGCCCTGCAGCGCCCGGAAGACGATCATGCTGGTGAGGTTCCAACTGAACGAACAGAGCACAGAGGCGGCGATAAAGGCACCGGTGGTCCAGAGCAGGTAGCGGCGCACGCTCAGCCCCCGGCTCAACCAGCCGCTCAGGGGGATGGCGATCATCTCCGCCACCAGATAGGAGGTGGAGATCCAGGAGCTCTCGCTCAGGGTGGCCGACAGGGCCCCCTGAATGTCCTTCAGGGAGGCATTGGTGATCTGGATATCGAGGATGGCCATGAAGGCACCGATAAGGCCCCCCATGACCGCGATCCAGTTGCGACGTGGAATGGGTTCCATCAGTTGGCAGCCACCACGGGATCAGGGGTACGGGTATCCACGATCACTTCGGTAGAGAGACCCGGCAGCAGCTTGCCTGCCAGCGGGCCCGGCTCGGGGATGCGGATCTTGACCGGCACCCGTTGCACGATTTTGGTGAAGTTGCCGGTGGCATTCTCCGGCGGCAGCAGGGCGAACTTGGCGCCGGTGGCCGGGGCCAGGCTGTCGATGATCCCCTCGACCGGTTGATCCGGGTAGGCATCGAGTACCACTTCGACCTTCTGGCCCGGCTGCATATGGGCGAGCTGGGTCTCCTTGAAGTTGGCCTCGACCCACACCTGCTGCAGCGGCACCAGGCTGGCGACCTGCATACCGGACTGGACGTAGAGCCCTTCCCGCAGGCTGCGCTTGCCGATGATGCCGTCGGCCGGTGCCCGCAGTTCGGTGTAGCCGAGCTCCAGCTTGGCCTGTTCCAGTTGTGCTTCGCTCAATGCCAGCTTGGCCAGATTCTGTTTGCGTTCGGCATCCAGTACCAGCAGTCGCTCACGGGCCGCCTGCAGGGCGGCTTGGGCCTCCCGTGCTTGCGCCTGATTGACCTGCAGGCCGGCACGTACCTCGTCCAGACTGTCTTGCGAGCTGTAGTGACGCTGGTTGAGCTGGCTGATGCGGTTGACTTGCTGGCTGGCGCGCAGCTGTTCGGCGTTGGCGGAGGCGACCTTGGCCTCGGCTTGCTGGATCAGGCTCAGTTGTTGGGTGCGAGTGGCCGCCAGATTTTCCGCCGTCGCCAGATTGAGGCGCAGGTCGGCTTTGGCCTCCGCGACCCTGGTTTTGTATTCGCGATCATCGAGACGGGCGATCAGTTGGCCCGCTTTGACCGGCTGGTTGTCGGTGACCAGCACTTCGCGGATATAGCCGGGCAGTTTGGAGCTGATCCCGGTCACTTCACTTTGCAGATAGGCGTTGTCGGTGCTTTCAAAATAGCGGCCGTGAAGATACCAGTAACCGGCGAACAGCAGACCGAGCAGCGCCAATATCATGGCTGCCAGCAGGGGAATTTTTTTGTGTTGACTCATTTTTGTGATTCCTGAACTTAGGGGGCGCAGGCTAACACTGGTCAACTGTTTCGATTAGTATTGGTTCACGAGATATACAGTTTCACTGGTGCAACAATGGATCTCAATGCCGCGTTAATTCTGGTGCGTATCGTCGACAAGGGCTCGTTTACGGGGGCTGCCCGCGAGCTGGGGATGACCAAGGCGATGGTCAGCCGCCGCATCGCCGAGCTTGAACAGCGGCTCGGAGTGCGTCTGCTCTATCGCTCCACTCGTCAGCTCACTTTGACCGAGGAGGGGGAGAAGTACTACCTGCACTGCAGCAAGGCGGTCGATGCCCTGACCGAAGCCGAGCTGATGCTGAGCGCCAGCCAGCAGGAGGTGACCGGCACCCTCAAACTGGCGGTGCCCATCGAGACGGGGCAACTGGTGGTTGGGCGCTTGGTCGCCAAGTTTTTGCAGGCCTATCCCGCCCTGCAGGTGGAGCTGGAACTGACCAACCGGGTGGTGGATCCCATCAGTGAAGGGCTGGATGCGGTGGTGCGGATTGGCGACATGAGCGACTCCAATCTGGCGGCGCGCCGACTCTGGAGCACCGGAAGGCTGCTCTGTGCCAGCCCGGACTATCTGGCCCGCAGCTCGGTCATCGAGCGGCCGGAGGATCTGGCCAACCACGAGCGGGTGACGGTAAGCAGCGGGTTTCTCGCCTCTCACTGGTGTTTCGAGCTGGATGGCAGAGAGGTGCTGGTTGACCCCCCATCCCGTTTTCGGGTCAATAATATTACCTGTGCCCGGGAGGCGGCGAAGGCGGGGCTGGGGTTGGCTTCGTTACCCGCTATGCTCTGTCAGGATGAGCTGGCCAGCGGCGAGCTGGTGATCCTGCTGCCAGAGTGGCAGCAACCCAGGGTGCCGATTTATTTGCTGTTTCCGGAGCGGCAACTGATGCCGCGCAAGTTGCGGGCATTCATCGATTTCATGATTGAGAACGGCGCCGAGTTTGGCATCGACAAGTTGTTGTAAGGGGGAGCTATGGATAACTGGATCAATCTCTATCGCGCCTCACACACCCTGGAGGCACACGCGTTGAAAGGGGCGCTGGAGGCGGAAGGGGTGCTGGTGCGCCTCAATGGCGAGGGGCTGTCGGGCGCCCTTGGCGAGCTGCCGGTCGACATGTTGCAGGTGACCCTGATGGTGCGGGCCGAGGATCGCAGCAAGGCAGGACGGGTCATCGAGCGTTACCAGCAGCGTCAGGGTAACGGCTGGCTGTGCGGCCAATGCGGGGAGGAGAACGGCGCCAACTTCGACGTCTGCTGGCGCTGTCATCACGATCCCCACGACAGCTGATCTCTCTTCCGCTAGCGCGGCGGGAACTCGATATCTTCCCCTGCGCTGGCATCGTGATAGGTCGCCAGATCCAGTTCGTTTTCGCTGCGGGCGATCAGCACCGACACCAGAATATCCCCCGAAACATTGACCGTGGTGCGCGCCATGTCGAGGATCCGGTCAATGCCTGCAATCAGTGCCACCCCTTCCAGCGGCAAGCCCACCGCCGTCAGGGTCAGGGTCAGCAGCATCAACCCGGTGCCCGGGGTGCCAGCGGTGCCGATACTGGCCAGGGTAGCGATGCTGATGATGGTCAGGTAATCGACCATGTGCAGCTCCACACCGAATGCCTGAGCTACGAACAGCGCAGTCACTCCCTGATAGAGAGCTGTGCCATCCATGTTGATGGTGGCGCCGATGGGCAGCACCTTGGCGGTGATGGCGGGGGAGACTCCCAGCCGCTTCTCGGCGCAGGCCAGACTGATGGGCAGGGTGGAGTTGCTGGAGCTGCTGGTGAAGGCCACCGCTTGGGCATCAACGATGCTCTTGAAGTAGTGCAGCGGATTGAGCCGTGCCAGCAGGAGCAGCAGGGTGCTGTAGACCCCGAGCACGTGCAGCAGACAGCCGAGGTAGACGGCGCCGATCACCTTGAGCAGCGGCAGCAGCAGGTCGAGGCCGTACTTGCCGGTCATCCAGGCCATCAGGGCGCAGACACCATAAGGGGCGAGTGCCATCACCATCTGGGTCAGCTTGAACATCCCCTCGGCCAGCGAGGTGAAGAAGAGGATGGCGGGACGGCCACGGCGACCGCTGGCGTTTAGGGCGACCGCCAGCGCCACCGCAAAGACGATCACTTGCAGGATCTTGCCATCCACCATCGCCTGTACCGGATTGCTCGGCACCAGATGGCTCAGCACGCTGGCCAGGGTGGGTGGTTCCGACATGCCGATCCGCTCATAGGGGCCCATGTCGGCGCCCATGCCGGGCTCCAGCAGCCAGCCCATCATCAGGCCGATGCAGATGGCGATGGCGGTGGAGCAGAAGTAGAGGCAGATCGCCTTGCTGCCGATGCGATCGAGAGCCTTGCCCTTGAGCAGCGAGGTGAGACCGGCGATGACCGAGCAGAAAATGAGGGGCACCATCAGCATCTGGATGGTGTTGACGAACAGGACGCCAAGGGGCTTGAGCAGCAGGGCTTGCTCTTCAAAGCCGACGCCCAGACCCACCCCTGTCAGCATGCCGATCAGGGTCTTGAGCCAGAGTGGTCGGCGGGTCCAGATCTGCCAGGGCTTGAGAGCCTCTCCATGGAACAGCATGACGCCAATATCCTTATACATTGTCTGCGATGGCCAAAAGGGGCGCCAGTGTAGCGATCCCTGACGCGGGTTGCCACATTATCGACAAAGCGGTGGCGGTGACCACTCCCCTGACCAGGAAATGCGCAATTTATTGGCCTATATCAAGATCCCTCCGGGCGGGGAGATATTTAATTGGCATTAAATATGTTCATTATTGAGGTGAGAGATGTCGCAATCGGTTCATGGTCATGAGGTGATGGAAATGATGTTGGCGCAAGGGGGGCAATTTACCCGTGCCAGCCTGAAACAGGCGATGGCCGAGCGGTTCGGTGCCGAGGCCCGTTTTCATACCTGCAGCGCCAGCGAGATGGATGCGGAAGCGCTGATCGACTTTCTGGCCGCCCGCGGCAAATTCATCGACTCGGCCGAGGGTTTCCAGACCCGCGCCGACAAGATCTGCAACCACGGTTAATCCCGCTGCGAGCGCATCATGGCGCTCGCTCAATTCTTCGCCCTTTGCTATATTTCGCCCCCTCTCTTTTCCCTATTCAGGGCGTAGCCCGGGCGTTGTATGGATACTTTCTCTGCCGCAGTCATGCTGTTTCTGATCATGGACCCGCTGGGCAACCTGCCGGTCTTCCTCTCTATCCTGCGTCATATCGATCCCAAGCGACGTCGCAAGGTGATGGTGCGTGAGCTGCTCTTCTCGCTGGCCATCATGATGCTGTTCCTGTTCGTCGGTCAGCAGATCCTCGGTTTCCTCAACCTGCGGCAGGAGGCGGTCAGCATTGCGGGTGGCATTATCCTGTTCCTGATCGCCATCAAGATGATCTTCCCGAGTGAAGGGGGCGTGACCGGGCTGGCGGCGGGCGAGGAGCCCTTCCTGGTGCCGATGGCGATCCCGATGATCGCCGGTCCTTCTATCTTGGCTTCTTTGATGCTGCTGGCCAATCAGGAGCCGACCCGGATGGTGGACTGGTCGCTGGCACTCTTTCTGGCCTGGGCCGCCAGCGCGGTGATCCTGATGTTCTACGAGGTATTCAACAAGCTGCTGGGTGAGCGGGGACTCACTGCGGTGGAGCGGTTGATGGGTATGCTGCTGGTGATGATCTCGGTCCAGATGCTGCTGGACGGGGTGCATCACTATCTGGCGGTGACCGGTCAGGGCTGAGCGGTTTACATCTTGAAGTGAATGAAACGGGGCTACGCAGAGCCCCGTTCTTTTTTTCCTGCCGAGAGGGCGTGCCGTCACCCGTGAGTGGTCGCAGCGGGTTCCAGTTTGCTCATGATGAGGGAGAGCAACAATTCCCGCAGCCAGCGGTGGCCCGGATCCTCGCTGTGACGCTGATGCCAGATGAGCAGATGGGAGATGCTGTCCAACCCGATGGGCAGCGGCAGCTGCAACAGCGGATAGACCTGGGTAGCGTGGCGGGCGTAGAGCCTGGAGAGGGTCACTATCATGTCGGAGTGCATCCCCATCCGCAGCGCCGCCTCGAAGGAGGGCACGGTTGCCTCGATACGCCGGTAGAGATCCTGCTCTGCCAGCTTGTGATCCAGCATCCAGCGGTCTCGCCCTTCGCAGTAAGTCTGCACATGGGGATAACTGAGGTAGTGCTCCAGATTCCAGTTGGGCTCTCGCAGCGCGGGGTGGTGCTGCTGCACCAGACAGGTGAGATCATCGACCGCCAGCACTTGCTGACAGATGCTGTCGGGCAGGGTATCGAGCCGATAATCGGAGCTGATGCAGTTCTCCCGCACCGCGAAGGCGATGTCCACCTGTCCCTGACTCATCTCGGTCAGACTGTTCTCGGTCCACTCCTCGTAACGCAAGCGGATCCGTGGTGCCTGCCGCTTCAGCTCGCTCAGGTAGAGCGGGGCAAACAGGGTAAAGGCGCTGTCCATGCTGGCGATGACGAACTCTCGCTCCGAGCTGGCGGGGTCGAACTCGGGCGGCTGGATCAGGTTATCCAGCGACAGCAGGATGGGTTGCAACTGCTGCTGCAGTGCAAGGGCACGGCCGGTGGGTTCCAGCCCGTAGGCAGAGCGGATGAAGAGGGGATCATTGAAGGTATCGCGCAGACGGCCGAGGGCTTTACTGACCGCGGACTGGCTCAGATGAAGGCGGCGTGCCGCCTTGCTGCCGTTGCGCTCTTCCAGCAATACCTGCAGGATAATCAGCAAATTGAGGTCGATGCGACCCAGTTGTTCCAGCAGCATGATATGAATCCTCTTCAATTCTAAGATGAATTTATACCATTTGTTTTCATATCTTGGCGATCTTATCCTCGAATGGTCTCAGGTTCGCATGAACCACTGGTACAGGATGTAGCGGTTGAGGGGACATGTAGCACAATCAATATGGCGACCTCAGGGTCGCCCTATTTTTTGGCTATGATTTATTTGCTCACTTGCACCTGCCTTGATTTTGCCCAACAATCCCTGCGCTCTATTTTGATACAAGTAACAGATATCTCTTTGTGAGGGAGTATCCCTATGGGACTCGGTGGAATTCATATCTGGCATATGCTGATCCTCTTGCTGGTCGTTGTGCTGGTCTTCGGCAGCAAGCGTCTTGCCAGTGCAGGTGAGGATCTGGGTACCGCCATCAAAGATTTTCGCAAGGCGATGCGTGACGACGCAAATCATCCGAAATAAGCAGTAGGAGTAGAAAATGTCTGTAGACGAGAAAGTTGAACTGAACGAAACCTGTGACAGCTGCGGCTGTTTTGCCGAGATCGGCACCATCATCGGCGAAGGCGACGATGTGATGGATCTGGTGATTGAAGCCGCTGCCGAGGCTGATGCCCGCGCCAAGCTGGCTGCCTATGAAGCACTGGCCAAACAGGTCACTGCCGAAGCTCAAGTGAGCAGCGAACTGACCCAGGGCGCCAACGGCGTGATCCTGAAAGCACGCCTGCAATTCACCTGCACCGCCGAAAAACTGATTTTCGAAATGCGGGCCCGCTCTATCTGAGTTGTCTGATAACGCGGCAGGTTTGCCTGCCGTGTTGACCCTTCTGCTGTGGGTCGGCGTTCTATAGTTACTCTATCCCACAGACGTTTTTGCCCGGCGCGAGTCGGCCAACAGAAGGCGCAAACATCATGACGCAGCGATGGATCTCTGCCCCCAATCCCACCCTCTATCGTGATCCGTGCTGCCAACAGGCAGCAGGCGTGACCTCAGCACAGGGGCAGCCATCGTGATGCGACGCTGGATCTGGGCGCTGCTGGCCCTCTGCTGTTTTCCCTTGCTGGCGGCTGAACTCAAGCCACAGCGTCTGCCCCAACCCGGGGATCTCGAAAGCATTCTGCAAAAGCGCGAACTCAGGGCTCTGGTGGTCTATGAGCGCGGCTTCTATTTTCTCGATCGCGGCGCCCAGTACGGCATTCTGGTCAATCAGCTGCAAGGGTTCGAGCGCTGGCTGAACAAGACCTATCTCGCCAAAGAGAAGGTCAAACTCAAGGTGGTCTACATCCCGGTGCGGCAGGACAAGCTGCTGGACTATCTGACCGAGGGGCGCGGCGATCTGGTGGCGGCGACCATGACGGTGACTCCGACCCGGCGTGAACAGGTGGCCTTCTCCCGGCCGCTCATTTCATCCATCGAGGAGTGGGTGGTGAGCCAGCAGAGCCTGCCCGCCTTCAGCCGCATTACCCAGCTCTCCGGCAGGCGGGTCTGGGTGCGCGCCAGCTCCAGCTACTACGAGAGTCTGCGCCAGCTCAACTGGCTGTTTCGCGAGCTGGGGCTGCCCCCCGTCTATATCGAAACGGTGCCCGAATATCTGCAGGATGGCGATCTGCTGGAGATGGTGGCCGCTGGCATTATTCCCCTGACGGTGACTGACAGCTACAAGGGACGGATCTGGCTGGGTGGCATGATCTCCGGCCTCAAGGCTCACAAGTTGATCCCCCTGCGCAGCAATGGCACCAGCGCCTGGGCGCTGCGCAAGAACAGCCCCGAGCTGCTCAAGGCAGTCAATGGCTATCTGGCGAGTGTCAGCCGCAACAGCCTTTACAGCGACATGACCCTGCGCCGGTTGCTGGTTCGCAGCGATCAGATGAGCAATATCCTGGCGCCGGATCCCATGGGGCGCCTCGCGACCATTCGCAAAGTGCTGGAGAAGTACGCCAATCAATACGATCTCGACTGGCTGATGCTGGCGGCGCTTGGCTACAAGGAGTCCGGCCTCAATCCCAAGGCGCGTTCGCCCAAGGGGGCCGTGGGCCTCATGCAGCTGCTGCCCAGTACGGGGCGGGAGGTCGGCATCAACGGCGCCAGACTCACCACGCTGGAGGGAAATGTGGAGGCCGCCTGCCGCTACATGCGGTTGATCCTCGATACCTACTTCAATGATCCCAAGCTGGATCGGCTCAATCGCCACCTGTTTGCCCTCGCCGCCTACAACGCCGGGCCGAACCGGGTGCAGGCGCTGCGAGGCAAGGCGGAGAAGCTGGGGCTCGATCCCAACGTCTGGTTCGGCAACGTGGATCAGCTGGTGGCCAACGAAGTCGGACAGGGGCCGATCAACTATGTCGGCACCATCTACAAGTACTACGTGGCCTATCGTTTCAGCCTGCCCCAGATCGAGGGCAAGGCTGCCGCTATCGAAGCGGCTCAGCCCTGAGCCGGTTGACCGGCAGGGTCGCCTGCACGGTCGGCAATTGCCAGCCACCGTCCCTGTGTTGCAAAAACCAGTAGGCGGGGCCGGTGGCCGGGATGAGATCTGGTTGGCTGAGCTGGCCCAGATAGCGCAACATCGGGGTATCATGCAGTTCCATCAGCAACTCCTTTTGAATATGTGAAGAGGCTCGCCAGCGTTATGACACCCGGCCATGACAGCAGGATGACACCATGATCCCCGGATCCTTTACCCTGATCGATGATCCCCTGCTGGCGCTCAAGGTGCGTTGCCACTGGATCCGCCATGCCCGAGAGCGGATCCAGGCGCAGTACTACAGCTGGGAGGAGGACAGCAGCGGCAAGCTGCTGCTGAGCGAGCTGCTTCACGCCGCCCGGCGTGGCGTCAAGGTACAGCTGCTGGTGGATGATCTCTATGCCGGTGACAACCGCTTTCTGGAAATGGTGGCTCACTACCCCGGGATCGAAGTGCGGCTGTTCAACCCTTTCTGGCTGCGGGGCTGGCGCCCGCTGGCACTGCTGCTGGAGGGGCTGCTCAGCTTTCGCCGTATCAACCACCGGATGCATAACAAGCTGCTGCTGGTGGATGGCAAGCTGGCGCTGATCGGCGGGCGCAACATCGGCGATCGCTACTTCGGTCTGGATCCGCAGGCCCCCTTTGTGGATCTCGATCTCGCCTGTCAGGGGGGCCTGTGCCAGCAGATGGCGCAGGGGTTCGAGCAGTTCTGGCACAGCCGCTGGAGCCACCCCATCCGCCATCTGCTGCGTCGCGAGTTGCTGCCCGCCGAAATAGAGGTGGTCAACGACTTCCTGTTCACCATGACGGATCCGGCGGTGGCAATGGTCTACGATCTGCCCGCGGCGCTGTTTGACGAGAGCGATGTGCCGCTGCAGTGGCATGAGGGGCGGGCCGAGGTGTGGTTCGACCGTCCCGGCAAGGGGCTGATCTCCCGTCCCACCACTGCCCGCCAGCTTTGGCGCCAGCTGGCTGACAATCCCGGCTCGCTGGGGTTGGTGACCCCTTACCTCATCCTGACCCGCGGGTTCCGGCACCGTCTGGCGCGGCTCCGCCAGCAGGGGGTCGCCATCGACATTCTCACCAACTCCTTGGCCAGCACCGATGTGCCGCTGGTCTATGGCGCCTACCAACGTTATCTAGGCTGGTTGCTGCGGCGCGGGATCCGGGTCGCCGAGTTTGACCATGGTCACGGCAGCCTGCACGCCAAGCTGATCCTGCTGGGGGAGGAGCGGGCGCTGTTTGGCAGCCTCAACCTCGATCCCCGCTCGCTGTTTCTCAATACTGAACTGATGCTGCATCTGCACTGCCCGCCGCTCTGCGAGGCGCTGCGAATGTGGCTGGCTCGCTGGCAGGAGCAGGCGGGTGGATTGCCGCGCAAACCCGAGGGGTGGTCAAGGCGACTGATAGCCCGCCTGAGCGACTGGTTGCCACTGCGCCGTTGGCTGTGAGGCGGCCATTTTTTGTGCGAGATCTCGCAAAGCCTTGTAAGCCATTGCTGATGCCCTTTGCGGGTGAATAACCACGCATGAATCTATCTTGCTGTTTTATAACAATTTAGCGGTGATGATAAGGCTGTTTTTTGTACTCTGATGTGAATGGAATTAGCATAAAAACGTTTTTTATTTTGTTTTTATGCGTAATATTTCAGTTGCAAGGACAAACACGGTGGCTTGTCTGCCGTGTGGACGAAGGTTGTAACGGGTAGCTGGCCAGTTGCATTGCTGCAATTGGCGCGCACTTCAGATGGGTCGCGAACTATCGGAAAGTGAAACAGAGACCCGGCGTGGCCGGACTCCAATATGGAACATGCTATTTGCGAGGGGGTGACATGGACATGTCACCCCACTTTTTTGGCCGCTCGCCACCGTTTATCTTTTTCCATGAGTGTTGCTCATCGCAAGAGCCGCAGAGGGCAAGGCAATAACAAGGCAATAAAAAGAGGGCCGCAATAGCGGCCCTCGGTCTCATCTGCCCGGTGGATTAACCGGCCTTGACGCTGCGGCGACGCTGCAGCCAGACGATCGCCCCGAACAGCAGGAAGCCCGGGATCCACATCCACTCCTTGGTCCAGCGCTCGGTCGGCGCCTTGACGGTGAGGATCTCCTGATCGAACTCCAGTCCCATGGTGGCGGCCGGGCTGCCAAAGGCGACGTTGTCGATCAGCGTCTTGCCATCCTGCTCATAGAGGCTCAGCCCCAGATTGGCCAGCCGCTCTTCGCCATTTGCCCCATCCGGTACGGCGACCAGCAGGGTGAACTTGCGTGGCTTGCCCACTGCATCTTCACCTAGGATCCGCAGCCGCAGTGTGCTCTCCGCCTCCACTTCACCCATGGTTTGGGCCAGCTGGGCAGGCGGGGTCTCGCGATAGGGGTCGTGCACCATGTCCATCCAGAAACCCGGGCGGAACAGGGTAAAGGCGACCAGCAACAGCAGCACGCTCTCGTACCAGCGGCTCTTCACCAGGAACCAGCCCTGGGTGGCGGCGGCGAAGATCAGCATGGCGATGGTCGCCACGATGAAGATCAGCACCCCGTGGGCGAAGTCCACGTCGATCAGCAGCAGGTCGGTGTTGAAGATAAACAGGAATGGCAGCGCCGCGGTACGCAGGCTGTAGTAAAACGCCGTGATCCCGGTCTTGATGGGATCGCCCTTGGAGACAGCCGCAGCCGCGAAGGAGGCCAGCCCCACCGGCGGGGTCACATCCGCCATGATGCCGAAGTAGAAGACGAACAGGTGCACCGCGATAAGCGGCACGATCAGCCCGTTTTGCTGCCCCAGCGTTACCACCACTGGCGCCAGCAGGCTGGAGACGACGATGTAGTTGGCAGTGGTCGGCAGTCCCATGCCGAGGATCAGGCTCAGCAGTGCGGTGAGCAGCAGCATCAGCAGCAGGTTACCCATGGAGAGGAACTCCACCAGATCCGCCAGCACCAGACCCACCCCGGTCTGGGATACCGCACCCACGATAATCCCCGCGGTGGCGGTGGCAATGCCGATACCGATCATGTTGCGGGCACCGGCAACCAGCCCTTCCCGCAGATCCACCACGCCGTCAGCGACGGTACCGTAGTCGTGCTTGCCGTCCTTGCGCAGCCAGTTGAGCAGCGGGCGCTGGGTCAGCAGGATGATCACCAGCATCACGGTACCCCAGAAGGCCGACAGCCCCGGCGAGAGGCGTTCCACCATCAGGCACCATACCAGTACTACCACCGGCAGCAGGAAGTGCAGGCCGGAGAGCAGCACGGCGCGGGTGTTGGGCAGCTCGGTGAGCGGCTTGTCAGGATCTTCGGCAGGCAGCGGTTCATTGCTGGCAGCGATCTTCAACAGGGCCACATAGGTGGCAGCCAGCAGTACCGAGATCCCCGGCAGGGCGTAGTCACCCAGAGCAGGTTTGAGCCAGCCGAGGCCATAGTAGACCGCCAGTGACAGGCCGCTGATGAGGGCCGCGCCAAAGGCAAAGCCGGTCAGGCGACGCAGCCAGGGTTTGGGTTGATGGTTGCCGATGGGCTGCATGCCCAGTTTCAGCGCCTCCAGATGGACGATGTAGAGCAGCGCTATGTAGGAGATGGCGGCAGGCAGGAAGGCGTGCTTGATGATCTCCACATAGGGGATACCCACGTATTCGACCATCAGGAAAGCCGCAGCCCCCATCACCGGCGGCATGATCTGGCCGTTGACCGAGGAGGCCACTTCGACCGCCCCCGCTTTCTCTGAACTGAAGCCCACCTTCTTCATCATCGGGATGGTGAAGGTGCCGGTGGTCACCACGTTGGCAATCGACGAGCCGGAAATCAGACCGGTCAGGCCGGAGGCGACCACTGCTGCCTTGGCCGGGCCACCGCGCAGGTGACCGAGCAGGCTGAAGGCGAGCTGGATAAAGTAGTGACCGGCACCGGCCCGCTCCAGCAGGGCGCCGAACAGCACGAACAGGAACACGAAGCTGGTGGAGACGCCAAGGGCGATGCCGAACACCCCTTCGGTAGTGATCCACTGGTGGTTGGCCAGCGCGGTAAAGCCTACTCCGCGGTGTGCCAGCAGTCCCGGCATCCAGGGGCCCGCCAGGCTGTAGATCAGAAAGACGATGGCGATGACCGCCAGTGCCGGCCCCAGGGCGCGGCGCGCCGCTTCCAGCAGCAGCGGAATGCCGATGCAGGCGGTCACCAGATCGGCGGTGGTGAGGGTGCCGGGGCGCAGCGCCAGTGCTTCATACATCACGAACAGGTAAGACGCGGCGCCTGCAGCGATCAGACCGAGGGCGATATCACCGGGGGGAACCCGATCCCGCGGCGAGGAGCGAAATGCCGGGAACACCAGAAAAGCGAGCAACAGAGCAAAGGTGAGGTGAATGGAGCGGGTTTCGGTGTCATTGAGTACGCCAAACCCCACCATGAAGGGGAGTGGCGAGGCGATCCAGAGCTGGAACAGCGACCAGGCCAGCGCCAGCGCTGTGATGAGCCAGCCCATGATGCCCAGCGGCAGACGAGCGCCCACATCCTGGGCGATCAGTTCCTCGGTAGAGAGTTGTTTATCTTGCATAGGGTTAACTTGTGCCAACGAGTACAACAAGAGCGACACCCGCCCCCGCAATCAGGCGGCAGACGGGTGTCGAAGAGAGTGACAAAGGCCCCGGGGCCTTTAATCAGAGCCAGCCGCGCTCTTTGTAGTAGCGGGCAGCCCCTTCATGCAGCGGTGCAGAGAGACCCACCTTGATCATGTCGGCCTCTTTCAGGTCGGCAAAGGCAGGGTGCAGGCGCTTGAAGCGATCCAGGTTGTCGAACACCGACTTGACCAGCTGATAGACCACTTCCGGATCGGTTTTGGCGCTGGTGGAGAGCACCGCTTTGCCACCGATGGAGGGGGTCGGCTTGTCGCTGCCCTTGTAGATGCCGCCCGGGATCTCGGCCTTGCTGTAGTAGCTCTTCTCGGCCAGCAGCTTGTCGATGTCGGCGCCGGTCACAGGTACCAGCACTGCATCTGTGGTGGTGGAGGCTTCCTGAATGGCGCCGTTCGGGTGACCGACGAAGTAGCTCATGGCGTCGATGTTGTTGTCACCGAGGGCGGAGGCCTGTTCGGCCGGCTTCAGCTCGGAGACCAGACCGAAGTCACCCTTCTTCCAGCCTTTGACCGCCATGATCTCTTCCATGGTGTCACGCTGGCCGGAGCCCGGGTTGCCGATGTTGACGCGCTTGCCCTTCAGATCGTCGAAGCTGGCGATCTTGGCATCGCGGCGAGCCAGGATGGTGAACACCTCGCTCTGCAGGGAGAAGACGGCGCGCATATCGTCCATGGCCCCTTCGGCCTGGAACGGTGGCAGCCCCTTCATCGCTTTGAACTGGTGGTCGGATTGCATGATGCCGAAGTTGAATTCACCGCTGCGGATGCCGTTGACGTTGGCAACACCACCGCCACTGGCCGGGGCGTTGCACTTGATCTGGTGATCGGCGGCGCCGCGATTGAGGAAGCGGCAGATGGACTGGCCAGCGACATAGTAGACGCCGGTCTGACCGCCGGTGCCTATGGTCACGAAGCGCTCCTGCGCTTGTACCGGACCACCGAATGAAACACCGACCAGAGCCGCCGACAGGGCGCATGCCAAAGTTAATCCTTTCATTTTTTCTCCCTTTTCTTTGATTTTGTTTATCCGATCCCCGGATAAATTGATGGCAATCCCGTTCTGCGCCGGGCTTGCCCGCTCTTCTCGTTGCGCGAAAGCGGGGGGAGTTGATCACCCCCTTTCCGGCAGTCACCCTCATCCTGTGGTGAGGCTACCGACCTCCTGTCGGTCGAAGATAAATTGGCCCCTGAGGGGCCAAATAAAAAGTTGCAAGCACTCCGATTAAGCACATTCACCCAACATAAATCAAACGAAATGGCAAAATAGCGGAGTTAAATCTTGAGAAACATGACCTCGATCATTCATTTTCTTGCCGAAGATTAATTTGATATGGAGGGAAATGGAAGAGGGAAAAACTACGAGAGGATTCTTATGCGGCCCTTGAATGACAAGGGCCGGAGTCATGAGAGATCAGTTGGCCGGGGTGGCCTGATCCAGGATAAAGGCGTATTCCAGCGCGATATCCTCGTAGGCTTTGAAGCGGCCCGACTTGCCGCCGTGGCCGGCGTCCATGTCGGTGTTCAGTAACAACTTGTTATCATCCGTTTTCAGATCGCGCAGCTTGGCAACCCACTTGGCGGGCTCCCAATACTGCACTTGCGAGTCGTGCAGCCCGGTGGTGACCAGCAGGTTGGGGTAGGCTTGCGCCTTCACCTGATCGTAGGGGCTGTAGCTCTTCATGTAGTCGTAGTAGCGCTTCTGGTTCGGGTTGCCCCACTCGTCATACTCCCCGGTGGTGAGGGGGATCGACTCGTCCAGCATGGTGGTGACCACATCGACAAACGGCACCTGCGCCACCACGCCGCGATAGAGTTCGGGCGCCTGATTGATGACCGCCCCCATCAGCAGGCCGCCGGCGCTGCCGCCCATGGCGTAGACCTGATCCCTGGCCCCGTAGCCTTGCTCAACCAGCGCCTTGGTGACATCGATAAAGTCATTGAAGGTGTTCTGCTTTTTCAGCAACTTGCCATCTTCGTACCAGTGACGGCCCAGCTCTTCGCCACCCCGGATATGGGCGATGGCGTAGACGAAGCCGCGATCGAGCAGGCTCAGGCGCGAGCTGCTGAAGTCGGGATCCATGCTGGCGCCGTAGGATCCATAGCCATAGACCAGCAGCGGATTCTTGGGCGCATCGGCCTGCTCTTTCTTGAACTTGTCCTTGCGATAGACCAGCGACACCGGCACCGATACACCGTCGCGGGCGGTCACCCAGAGCCGCTCGCTGGCGTACTGGTCGGCCTTGAAGCCGGCCACCGGCTGCTGCTTGAGCAGGGTGCGCTTGCCGCTCGCCATATCCAGCTCATAGGTGGAGGCGGGGGTGGTCATGGAGGAGTAGCCATAGCGCAGGGCGCTGGTATCCGGCTCCGGGTTGTAGGCGAGCCAGGTGACATAGGCGGGATCGTCGAAGGCGATCTCCTTCTCGTCGCCGTTCTGCCAGTTGATCTGGCGTAGCCGGGTCAGTCCCTTGTTGCGCTCCTCCAGTACCAGCCAATCCTTGAACAGGGCGTAGCTCTCCAGCAGCACGTCCGGATTGGGGGCGATCACCGCCTTCCAGCGATCGACCGGACTCTCCTTGGTCTCGTAGAGGCCGAAGTTCTTGCCATCCTTGTTGGAGCGCACATAGAAGCGGCCGCGGTAGTGATCCAAGCTGTATTCGTGATCCACCTGACGGGGCAGGAACAGGCGGGGGGCGTGCTCCGGCTGGTTGGCATCGATCAGCCGCGCTTCGCCTGTGGTGGTGCTGGAGAGGGCGATGACGATGAAGTCTTCCGAGGTGGTGGCGTAGAGGCTGATGTAGAAGGAGTCATCCTTCTCTTCATAGACCAGCTTGTCCGTGGCCGGATCCGTCCCGAGCGTATGGCGATAGACCTGATACGGAAGCAGGGTCTGCGGGTGCTTGCGCACATAGAAGACGGTCTTGTTGTCGTTGGCCCACACCAGATTGCCGGAGGTATTTTCCAGTTTGTCGGTGGCCCACTGGCCACTCTCCAGGTCGAGGAACTGGATCTGGTACTGACGGCGGGAGAGGAAATCTTCCGCCACCGCCAGCCAGCGATTGTTACGGCTCACCTCAAGGGCGCCGAGGGCATAGAACTCGTGCCCTTCAGCCCGCTGGTTGCTGTCGAGCAGCAGGCTCGCCTGCTCTTCACCGAGCTTGGTGCGCGAGTAGATCCCGTACTCCTTGCCCGGTTCATAGCGGGTCTGGTAGCGGTAGCCGTTCTTCACATAGGGCACCGACTCATCCTGCTGGGGGATGCGGGCGACCATCTCTTTGTAAAGCTGTTCGCGCAGGGGTTGGGTCGGCTTGAGCATGGCCTCGGTATAGGCGTTCTCGGCCTTGAGATAGTCCAATACCTCGGGCTTCTGCCGCTCGTCGTCGCGCAGCCAGTAGTAGTTGTCGATGCGGGTATCCCCATGTTTTTTCAGGGTGCGGGGATGTTTGGCGGCCACGGGCGGCTGGATTGGATGTTCGCTTGTCAGCATGGCGGGCTCTTCATTGGCATAAGTGGGGGGGAGAACTGTCAGAAAGGCTAGCAGCAGAACTCCTCGGGAAAAGGTAAACATGTCGCATCCTTGGCGCTGGAAAGGGTTGGTAGACCTGAGCATCGGCTCCATGAATTGGCGTTAAATCTGCCCCTTGTTGCCGGTGGTTGCAAGCAATCCCTTGTTATTGCAGGAAATGTAATCAAAAAAAGCCGCTATCTCGCGATAGCGGCCCTCTTTCTGGCCATGAGCGGCAAGAGTCCGCTCAGGTGTGCCTCACATGATATGGGAGTGCCCTCTCATGGCCAGTTTTCGTCAGCCGGGGTAGCTCGACCAGCGGTTGGTCGCGCCCTCGTTGCTGATACTCAGTACCTCATAGGGATGGCCCGGAATATCCATGCCCGGCGCACTCTGGGGCATGCCCGGAATGGTCAGGCCACGGATCGCCGGTTTTTCCCTGAGCAGCTTTTGTACATCGGCGGCCGGTACATGCCCCTCGATCACATAGCCATTTACGATACCGGTATGGCAAGAAGCCAGTTCCGGCGCGATACCGTATTGCTGCTTCACTGCGCCGAGCTGTTCGGTTTCGATGACCTCCAGTTCGAAGCCATTCTGCTCCATGTGCTCATTCCAGCTTTGGCAGCAGCCACAATATTTGGATTTGTAGACGGTCATCTTCTCGGCCGCGAGAGCCGAAAAGCTGACGGTACCGGCCAGCATGGCCAGTAACAGGGGTTTGTACATCACTCACCTCAGATTGAAAGAAAAGATGCCCGATACGGGATGCGTTTCAGATCCGGGTGCGTGGGGGACGTTCGAGCCGCTCGCACGGGGCGTCCGGCATAAAGAGAGAGGGGGAGGCGAAGTCGGGGGTATCCGGTTCCAGCACGGCGACCGTCAGGCTGTCGCTGCCTACCAGCGTCATCGAGAGGGCGGTGGTAAAGCTGCCGCAGGGCATCGCCTTTTCCAGGGTACGCTCGCTCTGGCTGCAGTGGGTGGTCAGGGTACAGAGGTCGGTTGCGGCCCGGCTGCCAAACGACATCAACACCAGCACCAGACTCCACAAGGGGAGCCAGCGACGGGCGTGAGCGAGTTGGCGACGGGTGAGAACCATGGAATGACTCGAAAATAACAAGGGGCACATGGTAACCCTGTGCCCCGGGGGAGGGTCAAGCCCTCCCCATGGTGTCAGTCAGCCAGGATTAAGGTTGCTGACGGGTCGCCGCCAGCACGATCTCGCGCACGCAGACGTTGGCAGGCTGGTTCCAGGCGTAGAGCACGGCATCGGCGATCACTTCCGGCGCAATGACGCCACCCATCTGATATTTCCAGTCGTGGTAACCGGCTTTGATGCTCTCGTCAGTGGTGTGGCTGAGCAGCTCGGTCTCGACCGCACCCGGGGCAATGGTCACCATCCGCACGCCGACATCGGCTACCTCTTCCCGGATGTTCTCGGTCAGGGCGTGCACGGCGAACTTGGTGGCGCAGTAGGCAGCATGGTTCGGGAAGGTCTTGCGACCGGCGATGGAGCTGATGTTGATGATGGTGCCGCTGCGGCGCTCCTTCATGCCTGCCAGCACTGCGTGGACGCCGTTCAGTACCCCCATCACGTTGATGTTGAGCATCTGCTGCCATTCGGCGGGATCCTGCACATCGGCCTGACCCAGCAGCATGACACCGGCGTTGTTGACCATGCAGCCGACCGGGCCAAATTTGGCTTCTGCCTGCTGGACGGCGGCTTTCATGGCGGCGGTGTCGGTCACATCGACCCCGATGCAGAGGGTATCGGGCAGGTTCAGCGCCTGCATCGGCTCGACCCGGCGGGCCAGCAGCAGCAGCGGATGACCGGCGGCAGAGAAGGCACGGGCGATGGCGGCACCGATCCCGGCGGAGGCGCCGGTGATCACGACGAGAGATTTGGACATGGGTCTTTCCTTCTGATTCAAGAGTCGGTTTGAGCAAACAGGTGGCTGGCCAGCACGGAACCCAATCACTATAGTCACTGTATCTATAAGTGATAAATATTGTTTTCCGCTGGTTGTCATCTGAAAAAACTATGGTTGGTTTATGCTGGACTTGAGATTGCTGCGTTTCTTCATCGCCATCTATGAAGAGAAGAACATCACGGCGGCGGCCGAGCGCTGCCACGTCAGCCAGCCCTCCCTCTCGGCGGGGCTGCGCCAGCTGGAAGAGGCGCTCGGTGACAGCCTGTTTGTCCGGGGCAAGAAGGGGGTGGTGGCGAAAGATCCGGCCCACTATCTCTAT
This sequence comes from Aeromonas sp. S11(2024), assembly GCF_041402345.1. Taxonomy (NCBI): domain Bacteria; kingdom Pseudomonadati; phylum Pseudomonadota; class Gammaproteobacteria; order Aeromonadales; family Aeromonadaceae; genus Aeromonas; species Aeromonas sp. S11(2024). The sequence continues at coordinate 24,497 of NZ_JBGLRC010000010.1, forward strand.
CCTCACGCGGTCAAGCTGGTGGAGGAGGCGCGCCGTTTGCCAGAGCTGTTTCGCCAGAAAGCGACGCGTGCGAGGCTCAATATCGCCATCATGCCGGACTTGAGTCGCCGTCGGGTGGCCGGGCTGTTGCAGCAAGTGCAGGGCGTGTTGCCGCAGCTGGATCTCACCCTCTCCGACTACACCACACCCGCCGACTGCCGCTTGACGCTGGATGCCCTGCGCCGGGAGGACGAGATCTTTCTGCCGCTGTGGGAGGAGGATTACGTGCTCTGCGTACCGGTCGACCATCCCCTGGCCAGCCGCGAGAAAATCGAGCTGGCCGAGCTGCAACATTATGATTTTATTGAGTGCCCGCCCTGCGAAGCCCATCAGCAGACTATCGGCCTGCTGGCCTGTGACCGCCTTACCCTCAATCTGGTGGCCAAGGCCGAGAGCAAGGGGCTGGTGATGGCGCTGGTGCTGGCGGGGGTCGGCATCAGTTTTCTGCCGGACGGGCTGGTCGAGGATGAGGCGGGGCTCTGTACCCTGCCGGTGAGCGGACCGCGGATGTTTCGCCGGATCGGGCTCTGCTATCCCGCCCACCAGACCCTCAATCCGGCGCTGCGGGAGCTGATCCCCGAGTTGGCAGGCTATGGCGCTTCCTGATAAGGTCGCTCTCCTGTGCACCTTTACGATGCAGTTCCCCAGACTCTCCTTTTCTGTTTACCGCGCCTTGCACAGCAAGGCTTTGTTCGGGTGATGTGGTCATGAAACGCATTCTGGTTATTTTTTCCCATCCCGCGCTGCAGAGCTCGCGGGCCAACAAGCAGCTGTTGCAGGCGATTGAGGGGCTGGAGGGGGTCACGGTTCACGACCTTTACCAGCACTATCCCGACATGTTTATCGATGTGAAGCGGGAGCAGGCGCTGCTCTGTGAGCACGATATCATCGTCTTCCAGCACCCGTTTTACTGGTACTCCTGCCCGGCCATCATGAAAGAGTGGATGGATCTGGTATTGGAGTATGGCTACGCCTACGGCCCTGAAGCCCACGCCCTCAAGGGCAAGCAGTGGCTGAGCGCCATCACCACCGGCGGGGCGCCGGAGTCCTACTGCAGCGAGGGTTACAACAGCCGACCGCTGCTCGATTTTTTGCTGCCATTTCAGCAGGCAGCCACCTTGTGCGGCATGAACTGGCTGCCCCCCTTCGTGCTCCACTCCTTTCACAAGATCAAGGATCCCGCCGCCCTGCGCCGCTGTGGGCAGGACTACCGCCAGCTGCTTTGCGCCCTGCGTGATGATCAGCTGACCCCGGAGCAACTGGCCGGGCGTCCTTATCTGCGCGACTTGCTGGAGGTGCTCTGATGAAACATGGGCTGCTTGTTGGCCGAGCTTATGAGCCGGACCAGATGTTCACACGGAGGGCTGACTGATGGGCCACGGGATCCTGTTTGATGCCTTTATCTACCTCTCCGCCGCCGTTATCGCGGTGCCGCTGGCCAAGCGCTGGGGGCTGGGCTCGGTGCTCGGCTACCTGCTGGCGGGGATCATCATAGGCCCCTTTCTACTGGGGCTGGTGGGGGAGCAGAAGGATGTGATGCACTTCGCCGAGTTTGGCGTGGTGCTGATGCTGTTTCTGGTCGGTCTTGAATTGCGTCCGGCCCTCTTGTGGCAGTTGAAGGGGCCGATCCTCGGCACCGGCGGCCTGCAGGTGCTGCTCACCACGGCGGCGCTGACCGGCGTGGCGCACCTGATCGGTCTGCCGCTGCTACAGGGGCTGGCTATCGGCCTCATTCTGGCGCTCTCCTCCACCGCCATCGTGTTGCAGAGCCTGCAGGAGCGCAAGCTGATGCAGAGCGAGACCGGTCGCTCCGCCTTTGCGGTGCTGCTGTTTCAGGATATTGCGGTCATTCCGATCCTGGCGCTGCTGCCGCTGCTGGCCATGGCCCCGGTCGCCAGCAATGGCGGCTCCGAGCTGGCGGGTTGGCAGCATGGTCTGCTGGTGGTCGCGGCCATCTCCGGCATCGTGCTGGGTGGCCACTACCTGATGCGGCCGGTATTTCGTGCCATCGCCCAGTCCCATATGCGGGAGATCTTCGTCGCCGCCGCCCTGCTGCTGGTGATCGCTATCGCTGTGTTGATGGAGTCGGTGGGGCTTTCGCCTGCACTTGGCTCCTTCCTCGCCGGGGTGGTGCTGGCCGACAGCGAATATCGCCACGAGCTGGAGGCAGACATTGAGCCGTTCAAGGGCTTGCTGCTCGGCCTGTTTTTTATGTCGGTGGGGGCTGGCATCAACTTCGGCCTGTTTGCCGAACATCCTTTTCTCATCCCGACGCTGGTGGTGGGGCTGATGGTGCTCAAATGGCTGGTGCTGATGGCGCTCGGCTTCATCATCCGCATCTCGCCGAGTCAACGCTGGACCTTCGCGCTGGCGTTGGCGCAGGGGGGCGAGTTTGCCTTCGTGCTCTTTTCGTTTGCCGCGCAAAACCGGGTGCTGCCCGGCGAGACCATCTCGCTGCTGACGCTGGTGGTGGCGCTCTCCATGGCGCTCACCCCGCTGCTGCTGATCCTCAACGATCGGGTGATCCAGCCCTGGTTCGATTACCGTAACCAGAGCGACGCGCCGCAGCATGAGCAACCTGAGCTGGTGGAGCATCCGGTGATCATCGCAGGCTTCGGCCGCTTCGGTCAGATCGTGGGGCGTCTGCTGCATGGTCACGGCATCGGCACCACCATCCTCGAGCAGGATGCAAGCCAGATAGAGACCCTGCGCAAGTATGGCTATCAGGTCTTCTATGGCGATGCCAGCCGGATCGACCTGCTCCATGCCGCCGGGGCGCACAAGGCGAAGTTGCTGGTGCTCTCCATCAACGATCCTGCTACCTCGCTGGCGGTGATCGAGATGGTGCAGAAGCACTTCCCGCACCTGAAGATCTTGGCGCGAGCGCTGGATCGACCCCATGCCCACGAGATCCTGCGCCACGGGGTCGAGAGCGTACACCGGGAAACCCTGGGTTCGGCGGTCGATCTGGGGGTGGAAGCCCTGACCCAGCTCGGTTTTCGGGCCAACCAGGCCTGGCGGGCGGGGCAGACCTTCAAGCAGCACGATAACTGGCTGTTGCGCGAGCAGGTCAACTATCTGGACGACGAACACACTTATATCAACAAGAGCCTGCAATACCGGGAGATCCTCTCCGATCTGTTGCAAGACGACGAGGAGGGGCAGGAGCGTATCCATGCCCACAACTGGAACAGCGGGCTACCCGACGACGACAAGGAAGCAAAATGATTGCCTATTACCCCATGTTCAAACACCTGCATATGACGCTGGCGCTGGTCAGTCTGCTGCTCTTTATCTATCGCTGGAGTCTGGCGCTGGCCGGCAGCGATCGGTTGCAGCAGAAGTGGCTGAAGATCCTGCCGCATATCAACGATACCTTCCTGCTGCTGTTTGGTGTGTTGCTGGCGGTGGCCTTGCAGTTGAGCCCGGGTCAACAACCCTGGCTGATGGCCAAGCTTATTGCACTGGTACTCTATATCGGTCTGGGTGTCATGGCGCTCAAGCGCCCGGCCCGCGGTCAGAAGTTGGTGGCCGGTGTGGCGGCACTGGCGGTATTTGGCTACATGGTCGGTGCGGCCATCACCAAGTCAGCCTGGTCGTGGCTGATGTGAGCCAAAGGGGAGAGTCATGCTCTCCCCTGAAATCATATTCTACGATGAATTAATTAATTGAAGTTTTATGCTGACAATAAATCGCAACATAGAACTTTCATTTGAGGGATTTTTGGCTAATTTTAGCCTCTAGCGGCTCCTTTTTTTAGTGTATTGTCTTTGTAAATCAATTGTTTAGTGTGCTTTGTATGAAAATGGCGACAGTTGTCGCAGCAAAACTTGCGACATAGACTGTCGCAAGTCACGACTAGCATACAGTCAACGCTAAACCAGTGAAGGCAAGCACCATGAGCAAGAAGCTGTTACGACAACTGACCTTGGCGCGTTGCATCCCGCACCGCCCTTACAAGCTGACCGCCAGCCAACTCCAGGTAAAACTGGAAGAGGAAGGTATCCACGTCAGTCTGCGTACCGTGCAACGGGACCTGGAGGAGATGTCCGGCATGGGACTGTTCGACCTCACCTCGGACGAGCGCAGCAAACCCCATGGCTGGTGCTTCGAGCGCCACGGCCTCAACGACTTTGCCAATATCATGCCGCTCTCGCTGGCGGTGGCCCTGAAAACCTGGAGTGATCAGGCGAGCCAACTGTTGCCGGCGAGTGTACTGACCGAATTGAATCCGCTGGTCGACAAGGCGAGCCAGGTGATCCGCGACAGCCAGAGCGAACTGGCCGAACGCTGGCTGGAGAGTGTCCACCAGTCACCGCGTCCGTTTGCCGGCAACCCGGAGATCCGCCGCAGCACCCTGATCCGCGATGCGCTCTGGCGTGGTCGCAAGTTCAGTGCCGAGATCCAGCGCGTGATCAAAGAGCGCACCGTGTGGCTCTGCTACGACCGTATCAACCCGCTCGGCATTCTCAATCAGCCGGACGGCCCGATCCTGCTCTGCACTCTGTCCGAGCTGGATCCCAAGGTCTACGGCATCCCGTTCGACCATATCAAGAACGTGGAGCTGACCAACTTCAGCGCCACCCAGCCGAAGGATTTCAATATCCAGAAGCTGATCCGCGATCAGGGCTATCAGGATGTGAGCGGCCCGATCCGCTTCGTCGGCCGGATCGATGCCAACAGCCAGTCGCTGGTGGATAACCAGATCCCCGGCAACAATCCGCGCATGACCCGCTATGACAAGCGCAGCGTGGTGGTGGAGACAGAAGTGCAGGACACCCCGGAGTTTCGCAGCTGGTTGAACAACATCGGCGGTGAACTGGAGGTGCTGGCACCGGAATCGCTGCGCAAGGCCTATCTCAATCCGGCCAACCGCTTGAGCTGATTAAAAAGTTGGAATGTTGAAGAGTCGAGCCTGGTCTCGGCTCTTTTTTTTGCGGTTTTTTTAAGCATATTTATTCAACTAATTTTTAAGTCTTAACGTCAGGATTGAACCGTTTTCCTGCCCCGTTTTTGGGGGCGAAACCCGTGTAAGAGATCTGCCATAGCGACTGTAAGAGGCTGGCGCTTTGAGCCGTACGCGAAGCCATGCCAGAATGTTCTAGCTTTCCAGTGAAACTAAATAAATAGCTGATATTAAAGGGTTAGTTTTAAAGTTTGTTTTTTGGGATGGTAGCTGTATTGGATCTTTATCATCGGATGGCCCTTGTTCGGGGGGCGCATTTCCTTAGTATGGGTCTCACAAGGACGGAGCTGGTCCGGCAGGATGCAGGGCAGCGCATAAAGATGGAATAGTCCGCAGGATGTGGACAAGGGACACCTCAGGATGAGCTCGATAATCAGGATGATTATCGTCACGGATGAATAAAGGAACACCGCGGGATGCGGCAGGACACTCTCGGGATGAGAGCAGAACGAACGGAACATCGTTCTTCAGGATGAGCAGGACCTCGCCGGATGCGAGAGGAATACTTCAGGATGAAGTGAGATAACCCGGATGGTTATCTGTCAGGAAGACGCAAGGAACCCCACAGGACGTGGTAATGGACACCTCCAGGATGGAGACAGTGAAGCAGTTCAGGATGAATTGCTAGGCCAGGAACGCCGCAGGACACGCCAACGGATTGGAAAGGGGATATTCCAAAGGATTAGGATAACGTCAGGGATTGCAGGGAGCATCGCAGTTCTACGGACAGGACGACACGACTCTAGGGGACGGCTACCGCCGTCCCCTTTTCTTTTATGGTTTGCCCGAGAGATTGCTGCGCTGGGCGGCGTTGACGATCTCTTGCAGGCGCTGACGAATGTCGACCATGCCAAACACGCCAAATATCAGCACAGTGACAAATTCGGCTTTGGTGACCGCGAAGTAGCGTTTGCAAGCCGCCTTGATCATGCTGGCCTGCAGCCAGTGCAGCAGGGCGACGATTACGCCGCAGACCGGCAGAAAGCCGTTGAGTTTGCCGGGTAGCGGGGCAATCAGGCTCATCAGCACGCCAAACCAGAAGAACAATATCAGCCCCATCGCCAACAGATTAAAGACTCGCTTCATTGTTTACCTCTCTTAGATAGAGTTGATAGCAGACCTGACCGGCCTGTTTGTCCTTGAGTAGTTGCCAGTTGGCGGGCAGCGCCAGATCGGCCATCTCCTTCTCCCGCTCCAGATAGATGAGGGCGTCCGGTGCCAGCCAGCCGCGCTGCTCCAGCAGTTCGCACACTTGCGGCAGCAGCTCGCGGCGAAACGGCGGATCGAGGAATACCAGATCAAACGGCGTGGCCGGGCCTTGTAGCCAGCTCACTGCATCTGACTGGATCACCTGACCCTGACTGCTGCCGAGGGCGGTCAGGTTCTTCTTGATCTGGTCGGCGGCCCCCTTGTCCATTTCGATCAGGGTCACCTGCTCGGCATAGCGCGACAGCGCCTCCAGTCCGAGTCCGCCGCTACCGGCAAACAGATCCAGGCAGCGGGTGCCGCGAATGTGGGGGGCCAGCCAGTTGAAGATGGTCTCCTTGACGCGATCCGTGGTGGGTCTGAGCCCCTCCACATCCTTGACCGGCAATTTGCGGCCTCGCCACTGGCCGCTGATGATTCTTACAAAGCCCGATTTTCCTTGCGGGGCGGGACTCTTGCTCGGGTTGCTACGGCTGGATTTCACTCTGGGCATCGCGTTTCATCGTCAGAAAATAAAGTGGTAGTATAAGGCGGTTCATTTTTATGCCGACCCGCCAAGGGACGGCTATCTTAGCAGTCAGCCTTTGATGTGAGTATTTTTAGATGGCAAAAGGTTTGTTTTCCTGGCTGGGTTTCGGCCGCAAGAAAGAAGAGGCTGAGGCTGTCCAACCACAGACACCCCAAGCCACCCCCGTTACCGTTGAGCCCGAGGTCACTGCTACCCCCGCTCCCGTTTCCGATACCACTGTTTCCGATCGTACGCCGGCCGTTGCCCCCGAAGTGCCTGCCAGCGCACAGAATTCCGTTTTGCAAGATGATTGCTGCCTGCCGACCGAGCTGGACGATCACGGCCCGCTGGTGGTGGAGGAGTGCGCCTCCGATCTGGAGCCGGTGATCGTCAACGAAACGCTGATCGCCGAAGAGGAGCGTGCCGCTGAAGCCGCTCGCACTGCCGCAGAGGCGCAAGCCGCTGAGGTCAAGGCAGCCGAAGAGGCTCGTATTGCTGCCGAAGCTCGTGCTGCGGAAGAGGCTCGTATTGCTGCCGAGGCTCGTGCTGCGGAAGAGGCTCGCATTGCTGCCGAAGCCCGTGCTGCGGAAGAGGCTCGCATTGCTGCTGAAGCTCGCGCTGCGGAAGAGGCTCGTATCGCTGCCGAAATCCGCGCCGCGGAAGAGGCTCGTATTGCTGCCGAAGTCCGCGCCGCGGAAGAGGCCCGTATTGCTGCCGAAGTCCGCGCCGCGGAAGAGGCCCGTATTGCTGCCGAGGCTCGCGCCGCGGAAGAAGCTCGCATTGCCGCTGAAGCTCAGGCTGCGGAAGAAGCCCGTATCGCCAAAGAGGCACAGCGAGCGGAAGATATGCGCCTGGTCGCCGCGATGGAGGCTGAGGCTGCCGCTCTGGCCGCTCTGCCGCTGGCCGCCAAGGTGGACGACGACACCCAGGACAAACCGCAGCGGGAGGGCTTCTTTGCTCGCCTCAAGCGCAGTCTGGTACGCACCAAGGAGAATATCGGCTCCGGTTTCTTCGGCCTGTTCCGTGGCAAGAAGATCGACGATGAGCTGTTTGAAGAGCTGGAAACCCAGCTGCTGACCGCCGATCTCGGTGTGGATACCACTACTCGTATCATCGAGGGGCTGGTGCAGCACGCGGATCGCAAGCAGCTCAAGGATGCCGAGGCGCTCTACGGCCTGCTCAAGCAGGACATGGGCGAGATGCTGGCCAAGGTCGAACAGCCGCTGGTGATCGACACCAGCAAGAAGCCTTATGTGATCCTGATGGTCGGCGTAAACGGCGTCGGCAAGACCACCACCATCGGCAAGCTGGCCAAGCAGTTCCAAGCTGAAGGCAAGAGCGTGATGCTGGCGGCGGGTGACACCTTCCGTGCCGCAGCGGTCGAACAGCTGCAGGTTTGGGGTCAGCGCAACAACATTCCGGTGATTGCCCAGCATACCGGTGCCGACTCTGCTTCCGTCATTTATGACGCCATCGAGGCCGCCCGCTCCCGCGGGGCTGATGTGCTGATCGCCGACACCGCCGGTCGCCTGCAGAACAAGAGCAACCTGATGGAAGAGCTCAAGAAGGTGGTGCGGGTGATGAAGAAGCTGGATGAAGAGGCGCCCCACGAGATCATGCTGACTCTGGATGCTGGCACCGGCCAGAACGCCCTGAGCCAGGCCAAGCTGTTCAGCGAGGCAGTGGGCCTGACTGGTATTACCCTCACCAAGCTGGATGGCACGGCCAAGGGCGGCGTCATCTTCGCGGTGGCCGACAAGTTCCAGATCCCGATCCGCTATATCGGGGTGGGCGAGGGGATCGACGATCTGCGTCCCTTTGTTGCCAATGACTTCATTGAGGCGCTCTTCAGCCGCGATGAATAAGTCCGGCCGCGATGAGTCAGCTCAGCCGTGATGAGTAAGTGTTCCATGCCCCGACTCCGGTCGGGGTTTGTCAATTTCAGGGAACCGTTATGATTCGTTTTGACAAGGTCAGCAAGGTATACAGCGGCGGCCATCAGGCGCTGCAAAAGGTCAGCTTTCACCTGCGCAAGGGAGAGATGGCCTTTCTGACCGGGCACTCGGGGGCGGGCAAGAGTACCCTCCTCAAACTGATCAGCGTGATGGAGCGTCCGACCGATGGTCGCGTCTTCTTTCATGGTGATGATGTCAGCCATATCCAGCGCAGTCAGATCCCCTATGTTCGCCGCCAGATCGGGATGATCTTTCAGGATCACCGCCTGCTGATGGACCGCACCGTGTTCGACAACGTGGCGCTGCCGCTGGTGATCGATGGTTACAGCCATGCGGACATCAACAAGCGGGTGGCGGCGGCGCTGGACAAGGTGGGGCTGCTCGGCAAGGAGCGCTACCAGCCGCGGATGCTCTCCGGTGGTGAGCAGCAGCGGGTCGGTATCGCCCGTGCCATCGTCAACAAGCCGCCGCTGCTGCTGGCGGATGAACCGACCGGCAACCTGGACCCCCAACTCTCCATGGATATCATGCGGCTATTTCAGGAGTTCAACAATTTTGGGGTCTCGGTGCTGATTGCCACCCACGATCTGGGGCTGATCGCCCGCATGCGCTATCGCACCCTGACCCTCAAGGCGGGTCGCATGTATTCGGCCGGGGAGGAGCTCTGATGGCTATCGTTCGTCATAAACAACCGCCGCTGCGCCGACTGATGATGTACGGGGTTGACCATGTGCGGCAGGCATTTGCCAGTCTCGGGGAGCTGTGGCGTAATCCGCTCGCTTCGCTGATGACGCTGGCTGTGCTTGGCGTCAGTCTGGCGCTGCCCTCCTGTTTCCACGTGTTGCTGAAAAACGCCGAGGTGGTGGAGGGGAGCTGGCAGAGCAGTTCCCAGATCTCCCTTTACCTGCGCAAGGATCTGCCGGAGCAGAGCATTCTCGATCTGCAGCACAGGATCCTGCTCTATCCCGAGGTGGATTCGGTCACCTACCTGAGCCGTGACGATGCGTTGCGGGAGTTTCGCGAGATCTCCGGCTTCGGCGATGCCCTCGATTATCTGGACAGCAACCCGCTACCGCCTGTGCTGAGCGTGATCCCGGATCCGCGCTGGCAGAACCCGGAAGGGGCCGCCGAGCTGCTCAGCAAGCTTAACAACGAAGTGGGGGTCGAACAGGGCAAACTGGATCTGCAGTGGCTGACCCGGCTGCAGGGGATCATGAACCTGCTGCGCCACACCATTACCGGTATCGCGGTGCTGCTGCTCTCCGCCGTGTTGCTGATCGTCGGCAATACCCTGCGTCTCAACATCCTCAACCAGCGTTCCGAGATTGAAGTGCTCAAGCTGGTGGGGGCGACCGATTCCTTCATTCATCGTCCTTTCCTCTATACCGGTATCTGGTTCGGGGTCATTGGCGGCATGCTGGCCTGGTGGCTGACCGAAGTGATGGTGATCTGGAGCGAAGGGGTGGTGAAGGAGCTGGCGGGCTTGTATAACAGTAACTTCCGGTTGGTTGGCATGGGGGCGGTAGACGGGATCAATCTGATCTTGCTGGGCGCCCTGCTGGGGCTGATTGCCTCCTGGTTCTCGGTCCATCGCCACATTCGCGACATCGAACCCTCCTGATTACTTTGTCATCAAAGTAAATCGCTGGATTTTGAGAGGCGGATCAAGTAAAAGAGGGGCCGTTTCTGGCTTGGCCCACATAGTCAGAGTATTCTGAATAACAATGATCTTCCGGATCTTCGCTAGATCCAGTGAACCTTCTGATTTATAAGCAGTCTATTAAAGCTGAAGCATTTATACGGGTGTGGCCCCTCTGCCTTGCTCGTCAGACTTGGCAAGCATGTGAAGGTTGCGAGCTCCGCAACAATGGACTTAGCATGCTACTTTTCGGGGGTCCTTCATTGTGACCCCCTTTTTTTGACTGTTCATTCATGATTCATCCTGCAGGCTTAAGATAAGCCGGTCTAAAACTGGGCATGTTCTTTGATACACGCCGCAGAATGTCATCCGGTCAGTAGACAGACCCTCTCAGGGTGTTAGACTGATTCGATTGAAAAGTAAGAGGTAACAGATGGGAACTTCATTGCAGCGCACTATGGCTCTGATTCCGCAAGGTAGTCTGGAAGGCTATATCCAGGCAGTAAACTCTATTCCTGTGCTGAGCGCAGAGGAAGAGCGTGAACTGGCTGAGCGTTTGCAGCAGGATGGCGATCTTGAGGCTGCCCGCCAGCTGGTTATGTCGCACCTGCGCTTTGTCGTTCATGTCGCCAAGAGTTATGCCGGTTACGGCTTGCCCCAGGCCGATCTGGTACAGGAAGGCAACATCGGCCTGATGAAGGCGGTCAAGCGCTTCGACCCGACGGTCGGCGTGCGTCTGGTCTCCTTTGCCGTGCACTGGATCAAGGCCGAAATCCACGAATATGTCCTGCGCAACTGGCGCATGGTAAAAGTGGCGACCACCAAGGCCCAGCGCAAGCTCTTCTTCAACCTGCGCAAATCCAAAAAGCGTCTGGGCTGGCTGAACCACGAAGAGGTTCAGGCCGTGGCGGCCGATCTCGGCGTTTCTGCCGCTGACGTGACCGAGATGGAAGCGCGGATGGCCAACTACGATCAGGCGTTCGATCTGGTGGGTGATGATGAAGAAGAGGGCGGTTTCGCTCCGGTTCACTATCTGGAGGACAAATCCTCCGATCTGGCCGCCACCATCGAGAACGACAACTGGGACGATCACGCGACCCGTCGTCTGAGCTCGGCCCTCGCCACCCTGGATGAGCGCAGCCAGCACATCATCCGCGCCCGCTGGCTCGATGATGACAGCAAGACCACTCTGCAGGAGCTGGCCGATACCTACGGCGTCTCTGCCGAGCGTGTGCGTCAGCTTGAGAAAAACGCACTCAAGAAGCTGAAAGATGCCATGGAAGCCTGATGCTTCCTCTCATAAAAACAGGGCCTGATGGCCCTGTTTTTGTTTCGCAAGGATCTGGTCGGCCTTGCTTTGGTTACCCTTGAGTGTGTTATGTTGCCGCCACTGCCACATTAGGGAGAGCAGAAGTGAAACTGTTGAACGACCTGTTTACCAACAACCGTGAGTGGGCCGAACGGATCAAAGCCGAAGATCCCGCTTTCTTTGCCACTCTTTCTGCCCAGCAGGCCCCCGAATACCTCTGGATTGGTTGTTCCGACAGCCGGGTCCCCGCCAACCAGCTGATGGGCTTGCTGCCGGGGGATGTCTTCGTCCACCGCAACGTCGCCAATCTGGTGGTACATACCGATTTCAACTGCCTCTCCGTGCTGCAATACGCGGTAGAAGTGCTCAAGGTGAAGCACATCATCGTCTGCGGCCACTACGGTTGCGGTGGCGTCAAGGCCGCGATGCAGAACCAGGAGCTGGGTCTCATCGACAACTGGCTGCGCAACATCAAGGATGTCTACTTCAAATATGGTGAAGAGCTCGAGGCCATTGAGGATGAGCACGAGCGCTTCGACTACCTGTGCGAGCTGAACGTGGCCGAGCAGGTCGCCAACGTCTGCCACACCACCATCATCCAGAACGCCTGGCGCAAGGGGCAGGAGCTGGCGGTGCATGGCTGGATCTACGGGATCAAGGATGGTCTGCTGCACGATCTCGATCTCTGCATCAGCGGCCCGGATCAGATCCCCGACGTCTACCGCGCCTGGCCGGATATGCGTCCGCCCCACCGTCGGCGCTAGGGAGCTTCATGGTGGCGCCAGCTCTCTATCTGCAGATCAAGCAGCACATTCTGGACGGGATCCGCGAACGCCACTATCAGGCGGGGGACAGGATCCCGACCGAAGCTGCCCTGTGCGAGCAGTTCACCGTGAGCCGGATGACGGTCAACCGGGCGCTGCGGGAACTGGTGGCGGAAGGGTGGCTGGTGCGTACCGCCGGTTCCGGCAGCTTCGTGGCGGACAGGCGCACCGAGTCGCCGCTGCTGGCTATTCGCAATATTGCCGACGAGATCGCCGAGCGTGGCGGCGAGTACAGCGCCCGGGTGATCCGGCTACAGCGACTGGCCGCCGACGAGAAGGTGGCAGTGCAACTGGGACTGCGGGTTGGCGCCCCCATCTTTCACAGCCTGATCGTCCATCAGGCCGATGGGGAGCCGTTGCAGCTGGAGGAGCGCTTCGTCGATGCCGGGCGCTTGCCGGGCTATGGCGAGCAGGATTTCACCCTGCAAACTCCCAACCGCTATCTGATGGATGTCTGCCCCCTCTCCGAGATGGAGCACGTAGTGGAAGCCGTGTTACCCAGCGCCGGTGAGGCGGGATTGTTGCAGATCCGCGTAGATTCTCCCTGCCTGTTGTTGCACCGGCGTACCTGGTCGGAGGGGCATCTGGTCTCCTACGCCCGTTTGCTCTCCCCCGGTTCCCGATACAAGCTCAGCTCCAAGACTCAGCTGGAGTAAATGTATATACAGCTCGATTTTGCAAAGCCCACCTCCTGGTGGGCTTTTTTGTGCTTAAACTCTAAGTTTGATGCTGTTATCAGGATGTGAACGCCGCTCTTTCTTTCGTCATAGAGATCGACTATAAGAATATGTATATACATTTGAGGTCGCTATGAACAAGGAACTGTTGAACTGCGAGCGGGTCTGGCTCAACGTGACGCCCGCTACCCTGAATGATGAGCTGGCCGACTACGGTCTGCTGCCGCTCCACGCCATCGGCGTGAAGGATGGCAAGATCCACGCGCTGGTGCCGATGGCCGAGCTTAAGGGGCCCCATCCTGCTCACTGGCAGGATATGCAGGGCAAGCTGGCTACCCCCGGCCTTATCGATTGCCACACCCATCTGGTCTTCGCCGGCAGCCGTGCCGAAGAGTTCGAACTGCGCCAGAAAGGGGTGCCCTATGCGGAGATCGCCCGTCGGGGTGGCGGCATCATCAGCACGGTGCGTGCGACCCGTGCCGCCAGCGAAGAGCAATTGTTCGAACTGGCGCTGCCGAGGGTGACATCCCTGATCCGCGAAGGGGTCACCACGGTGGAGATCAAGTCCGGCTATGGCCTGACGCTGGATGACGAACTCAAGATGCTGCGGGTGGCCCGCCGACTGGGAGAGGCGTTGCCGGTCCGGGTCAAAACCACTCTGCTGGCGGCCCATGCGGTGCCGCCGGAGTATCGCGACGATCCCGACAGCTGGGTCGAGACCATCTGTCAGGAGATTATCCCGGCCGCCGCCGAGGCGGGTCTGGCCGATGCGGTAGATGTCTTCTGCGAGCACATCGGCTTTTCGCTGGCCCAGACCGAGCAGGTCTATCTGGCGGCGGATCAGTACGGCCTGCCGGTGAAGGGGCATATGGATCAGCTCTCCAATCTCGGTGGCAGCACCCTCGCTGCCAACTTTGGCGCCCTCTCGGTGGATCATCTGGAGTATCTGGATCCGGAAGGGATCCTGGCGCTGGCCCACCGTGGCGTGGTCGCCACCCTGCTGCCCACCGCCTTCTACTTCCTCAAAGAGACCAAGCTGCCGCCGGTTGCCGCCCTGCGCAAGGCGGGGGTGGCGATGGCGGTCTCCTCCGATATCAACCCAGGTACCGCCCCCATTGTCTCGCTGCGGATGGCGATGAACATGGCCTGCACCCTGTTTGGACTGACCCCATTGGAGGCCATGGTCGGGGTGACCCGCCACGCCGCCAAAGCGCTTGGCGAGCAGGAGCGCCTTGGCCAGCTCAGGGTGGGGATGGCGGCCGATTTCCTGATCTGGCACTGCGCCCATCCGGCCGAGCTGAGCTACATGGTCGGCGTCGATCAGCTGGCTGGCCGCATCTTCAACGGCGAGGAGACCCTCCATGGATAAATTCAACCCGGTCGACATGTCGCTCTGGCAGGGACGACAGGATCCGGAAGATGGTGAACTGGCCCTGCGCTGGCATGACAAAGTTCTGCCTTGGCAAGAGGCGCAGCCCTGGACCGCTGGAGCACAAGAGGCTGCCGGTGTGGTACTGCTTGGTTTTGCCTGCGATGAAGGAGTGCGCCGCAACAAGGGGCGTGTCGGCGCCGCCGGGGCGCCGCTGGCGGTGCGCAAGCTGCTGGCAAATACCGCTTGGCACCTGAATCGACCCGTCTACGATGGCGGGGATGTGAGCTGTTCCGATGGGGATCTCGATGCTGCCCACGGCCGTCTGGCCGAGCGGGTCGCCGCTGCGCTTGATCTGGGCCACTTCCCGCTGGTGCTGGGGGGCGGTCACGAGGTGGCCTTCGGCAGTTGGAGCGGCCTCAACCTGCATCTGGCGGGTCAGGGGCGGGTCGGGATCATCAACCTCGACGCCCACTTCGACCTGCGCATGAAACAGGAGCAGGCCAGCTCCGGTACCCCCTTCTTCCAGATCGCCGAGCAGTGCGCCGCTCAGGGCACACCGTTTCACTACGCCTGCCTCGGGGTGGCCGAGACCGCCAATACCCAAGCCCTGTTTGCCCGCGCCAAGACGCTGGGAGTGTGGCATGTGCTGGACGAGGCGATGACCCAGACCGGGCTGCCAGCCTTGCTAAGCGGGCTGGATGCCTTTATCGCCGATTGTGATCACCTCTATCTGACCATCGATCTCGACGTGCTGCCGGCGGCCGTTATGCCGGGAGTGAGTGCCCCCGCCGCTCGCGGCGTGGAGCTGGCGGTGATCGAACCGCTGATCGCTCATATCCGGGCCAGCGGCAAGCTCAGGCTCGCTGATCTGGCCGAGTACAACCCGACGCTGGATCAGGATAACCGCAGTGCCCGCGTGGCCGCGCGGCTGGTTCATCTATTGACCCGTTAACCCTTTGGCCGCCCGTCGCCGAAGGCACCCTATTGATACAACAAGGAGTGTGTATGTCTGTGCAACAGCAGGATCCCCGTCATGATCCAAACCGAGTGATCCGTGCCCAGCGTGGCACTGAACTGACCGCCAAGAGCTGGCTCACCGAGGCGCCGCTGCGGATGCTGATGAACAATCTGGATCCCGAGGTGGCCGAGCATCCCCAGTCGCTGGTGGTCTATGGCGGCATCGGTCGCGCCGCCCGCAACTGGGCCTGCTTTGACAAGATCGTCGAGGTGCTGACCCGGCTCGAGGAGGATCAGACCCTGCTGGTGCAATCCGGCAAGCCGGTCGGGGTGTTCCAGACCCACAAGGACGCGCCGCGGGTGCTGATCGCCAACTCCAATCTGGTGCCGCACTGGGCCAATTGGGAGCATTTCAACGAGCTCGATAAGAAGGGCCTGATGATGTACGGCCAGATGACCGCGGGTTCATGGATCTACATCGGCACTCAGGGGATCGTGCAGGGCACCTACGAGACCTTCTTCGCGGTGGCCAACCAGCACTTCAACGGTGAACCCAAAGGGCGCTGGATCCTCACTGGTGGGCTCGGCGGTATGGGCGGCGCCCAGCCGCTGGCCGCCACCATGGCTGGCTTCTCGATGATCGCCGTCGAGTGTGACGAGACCCGCATCGATTTTCGTCTGCGCACCCGTTATGTGGACAAGAAGGCTCACAGCCTGGATGAGGCGCTGGCCATGGTCGAGGAGGCCAAACAGAGCGGCACCGCCGTCTCCGTCGGTCTGCTCGGCAACGCCGCCGACGTGTTCGCCGAGCTGGTGGCCCGTGGCATCACCCCGGACGTAGTGACCGACCAGACCTCCGCCCACGACCCGGTGCACGGCTACCTGCCGCAGGGTTGGAGCGTGGCCAAGTGGCGCGAGCTGCAGCAGAGTGCCCCGCAGGAGGTGAATCTGGCCGCTCGTCGCTCCATGGCCCGTCAGGTGGAGGCGATGCTGACCCTGCAAGAGCGCGGCGCGGCGACTCTGGATTACGGCAACAACATCCGTCAGATGGCGCTTGAGGAAGGGGTGACGAACGCCTTCGATTTCCCCGGCTTCGTCCCCGCCTACATTCGCCCGCTGTTCTGCGAGGGGATTGGCCCGTTCCGCTGGGTGGCCCTCTCTGGCGATCCGGAAGATATCTACAAGACAGATCAGAAGGTGAAAGAGCTGATCCCCGATGATCCTCACCTGCACAACTGGCTCGACATGGCCCGCGAGCGCATCGCGTTTCAGGGACTGCCGGCGCGGATCTGCTGGGTCGGGGTCAAGGATCGGGTACGGCTCGGTCTGGCCTTCAACGAGATGGTGAAAAACGGCGAGCTGAAAGCCCCCATCGTCATCGGTCGCGACCATCTGGATTCCGGCTCGGTGGCGAGCCCGAACCGCGAGACCGAGTCGATGATGGATGGCTCCGATGCCGTCTCCGACTGGCCGCTGCTCAACGCCCTGCTCAACACCGCCGGTGGCGCGACCTGGGTTTCGCTGCATCACGGCGGCGGGGTCGGCATGGGCTTCTCCCAGCACTCCGGCGTGGTGATCGTCTGTGACGGCTCCGATGACGCGGCCCGTCGCGTCGGTCGGGTGCTGCGCAACGATCCGGCCACCGGCGTGATGCGCCATGCCGATGCCGGCTACGAGATTGCCATCAACTGTGCCCATGAGGCGAAGCTGGATCTGCCGATGATTGACGGCGCCAACGGTGTCAAAGGAAAGGTGTAACACCATGTTTGAATTGACTATTACTCCGGGCGAGCTGGATCTTGCCACCCTGCGCCGCGTCAGCCGCGAGCCGGTACATGTTTCACTGGATCCGGCCGCGCTGCCGGGGATCCACGCCTCAGCTGCCTTAGTTACCAAGGTGATCGAGCAGAACCGGGTGGTGTATGGCATCAATACCGGCTTTGGCCTGCTGGCCAACACCCGCATTCCGGTGGAGCAGCTGGACGAGCTGCAGCGTTCCATCGTGCTCTCCCATGCCGCTGGCATCGGCGAATACATGGATGACGCCACTGTACGGTTGATGATGGTGCTCAAGCTCAACTCGCTGGCGCGGGGCTTCTCCGGCATCCGGCTGACGGTGCTTGAGGCCCTGATGACCCTTATCAACGCCGAAGTCTATCCGGTGGTACCGAAGAAGGGCTCCGTCGGTGCCTCCGGCGATCTGGCGCCGCTGGCCCATATGAGCTGCTTGCTGATCGGTGAAGGCAAGGCTCGCCACAAGGGCGAGCTGATCGACGCCGCCACTGCGCTGAAAATTGCCGGGCTGGAGCCCATCGCGCTGGCGCCGAAAGAGGGGCTGGCCCTGCTCAACGGCACTCAGGCGAGCACCGCCTTTGCGCTGGAAGGGCTGTTCCATGCCGAGGATCTCTACGCCGGTGCCATCACCATAGGTGCTATGAGTGTGGAGGCCGCCCTTGGCAGCCGCCGGCCGTTCGATGCCCGCATCCACGCGGTGCGCGGTCAGCGTGGCCAGATCGATGCGGCCGCCTGCTATCGCCACCTGCTGGTGGATGGCAGCGAGATCGGCATGTCCCATCACAACTGCGAGAAGGTGCAGGATCCCTACTCATTGCGCTGCCAGCCGCAGGTGATGGGGGCTTGTCTGACCCAGATCCGCCACGCCGCCGAGGTGCTGGTGTGCGAGGCCAACGCGGTCTCCGACAACCCGCTGGTGTTTGCCGAGGATGAGGAGATCATCTCCGGTGGCAACTTCCATGCCGAACCGGTGGCCTTCGCCGCCGATAATCTGGCGCTGGCCATCGCCGAAATCGGCTCGCTCTCCGAGCGGCGGATGGCACTGCTGATTGACTCTCGGATGTCCGGTCTGCCGGCGTTTCTGGTCAACAACGGCGGGGTCAACTCCGGCTTTATGATCGCTCAGGTCACCTCGGCGGCGCTGGCCTCCGAGAACAAGACCCTGGCCCATCCCGCATCGGTGGACAGCCTGCCTACGTCGGCCAATCAGGAGGATCACGTCTCCATGGCGACCTTCGCTGGCCGCCGGCTTGCCGATATGGCCGAGAACACCCGCGGCATTCTGGCAGTTGAACTGCTGGCGGCGGCACAGGGGCTCGATTTCCGCGCGCCGCTGCGCAGTACCGAGCTGATCGAGCTGGCCAAGGGACGACTGCGGGCAGAGGTGAGCTTCTACGACAAGGACAGGTACTTCGCGCCGGATATCGAAGCTGCCGCCGCCCTGTTGGGACGTGCCAGCTACAACGACCTGATCCCGGCTGGGGTGCTGCCCAGCCTGTGAACCTGAGTACCCTTCTCCCCTGGTGGGCGAAGGGTAGGGGATGAGGGGGAAACCGCTTCACAGGCGCCGGTGACAGCCGGGAGCAGATAACAAAAGACCGCCCATCGGGCGGTCTTTGCATTTCTGGTGTTGGCTGGATGTGGTTATTCGTGTTCGAACATCAGGAACAGATAGACCACGAACAACACCAGATGGGTCGCACCATGGAGCACATTGGTGCGGCCGCTGCTGAAGGTCACTTTACAGACCATCAAGGTCGTGACCAGCAGTACCATATCGGCGGGGGAGAGGCCGAGGCGCACCTCCTGACCCAGCATGGAGCCGATAAAGAGCACTGCAGGCACGGTGAGGGCGATGGTGGCCAGCACAGAGCCGAAGTAGAGGTTCATGGCCCGTTGCAGCTGGTTGTTGAAGGCGGCCTTGATGGCGCCGACTGCTTCGGGGGCCAGCACGATGCAGGCGACGATAAAGCCGCCCAGTGCTGCGGGCGCGTCCATGACATGCACCCCGTAGTTGATGGGGATGGCCAGGGTCTTGGCAAGCAGGATCACTACCAGCAGGTAGGCGATCAGCAGGATGGTGTGATAGACGTTGCTCTGCAGCGGGCCGTGGTGCTCCTCGTAGTCCTCGTGATCGCTGTCGACGAAGAAGTGGCTGTGGCTGCGGGTCTGGATGAGCAGAAAGACCCCGTAGAGCAAGATCGAGATGATGATCAGCATCCACGACATGGCGCGCGACATACTGCCGATTGCACCGCCCTCGGTGAAGTTGGGCAGCACCAGACAGAGCAGGGCCAGCGGGATGATGGCCACCAGATAGGATTTCACCCCGTCCAGATTGAAGCTCTGGGTGTGGTAGCGCCAGCCGCCAAACAGCAGGGTGAAGCCCACCAGACCGGTACTCACCAGCATCACTACCGCAAACATGGTATCGCGGGCCATGGTGGGGTTGGGTTCACCGGTCAGCATCACCGAGGAGATCATCACCACTTCCAGCGAGATGACCGACAGGGTGAGGATCAGAGTGCCGAAGGGCTCGCCCAGCTTGATGGCGAGGGCATCGGAGTGGCGCACCACCGAGAAGATGGCCCAGGTGACGATGGCCAGTAGTGCCGCCGAAACCGGAAGATAGATCCCGAGCGGAGTTGTCTCTGTCAGCAGGTCACTGCCCAGGGTCTTGAAAAAGAGCAGGGTCAGCAGGCCAACGGGCAGGGCAATCTCTTGCCGGATAACTGTCTTCATAGGCAATGGTTCTCTATTGGGGGTCTTGACGACCGGATGACATAAACAGGCTACACGGTTATCGGTTGCGCAATAACCGGCTCCTTATGATAAAGGTTGTTATCCCCGTCAGGGCAGATCATTTTGTTGCTGAATGTAAATAAGGGGTGGCAGGAGACGGTTTGATTTCACCATGGAGCCGGGCCCGGGCCTGCAGGGGGGATTTATCCGCCTGATGGCCGGGCTGGGTTACGGCGCTACCGCCAGCATCAACCTGATGATGTCGCGCTGCTGGCCAAACCGTTTCGCGGCCAAATCCTGCCATCTCCGTGTTAGCTGGCCTTCTGGTGTTGCAACTGCCACTCTCGTTGCCAGTGGGTCAGTATCTTCAGCGGCATGGGCTTGCCGAAGAAGTAGCCCTGGATCAGATAGACGCCATGCTGACTCAGATAGTCGACCTGCAGCTGGCTCTCGACCCCTTCGGCGATCATCTCCATGCCCGATTCACGACCGAAGACGATGATGGCATCCAGTACGCTACGCTTGAGGTCGTTGGTGCCTATGGTATCGACGAACATCTTGTCGATCTTGATCTGGCGGATCCCCAGGCTCTGCAGGTAGGCAAAGCCGCCATAGCCGGTACCGAAATCATCCAGCTTGAAGTGATACCCCATCTGTTGCAGCAGGGTGATCTCCTCGGTGGCCGCCTTGATGTCGAGGATCGGCTTGCGTTCCGTCAGCTCGAAGGTGAGCCGGGCGGGTGAGGGGTTTTGGCTGTGAGCGAGCAGGGTGCGCAGCAGGGGCTGCTCGATATGGGCCGCCACCAGATTGACGCTGACCCACTGCTCTGGCGCCAGCTGCGGCAGGTCGGTGATCACCTGCTCCAGCAACTGTTCGGTCATCGGCAGGATCAGCCCCTGCTCCTCTGCATATTCGATAAAGGTGCCCGGGGGGATCAGCTCGTTTCCCCGCTGCCAGCGCAGCAGCGCCTCGAATCCCACCACTTGATGGGTACGGGCATCCACTATCGGCTGGTAGAGGGGAATAAATTCCTTGCGGATCAATCCTGTTTGCAGCAGTCCTTTGAGGGAGCGCCGATAGCTGCGCAGCAGCCAGTATGTGACGCTTAACAGGGCGCCGAGTGCGATACCAAACCAGAGACCGTAGTGATTGAGTTGGTCATGGGCATATTGCTCCAGCGCTTTTCCCGCCCAGACCGTCTGTTTGGTGAGTTCATTGGGATCGAAGAAACTCAGGCTGATATTGCTCTCTTCCTGTTTGATCTCCTTGTCGCCACGGGGGAAGTGGACTGTGCTTGCATCGGTATCCTGTCGGCTGAACTCCAGATAGAAGCAGTGGCTGCAGGGGTGTTGCAGCAGGTCGTGGCTCCAGCTGTTATCCAGCACCCAGTAGGCGAGGTTGTCACCGGATCGGTAAAAGGCCATCAGCTCCTGCTCGGTATTGTATTTGGCCACAGTGGCGGTGATCCCCAGTTTGCCAAACTTCTGCCCGCTGTTCTGGAGCTCTTTGATCAGCGGGATCTCCACCCCCAGGCTGGAGCAGCTGTTGCCGGAAGCGAGCTCCAACCCTTGCAGGCGGATATGAGCGCTGTAGAAGCGCGGATCGCGCAGCAGCTCCATGTCTTTGGCGCCGCAGTTGAACTCAAATTGTGCCAGTTGTTTGTTGATGGCGGCATCCAGCTCCCGGTGGCGTACGGCCATGGCTCCCTTGAGCTCGGCAACCTTCTCTTCCAGCATATGAAAGGCCATCGGCTTGGCAAACCACAGGCCGAGAAACTGGCTGCCCACGACAGGCAGGACGAACAGCAACAGAGCGATCCAGACGGGTGATTTACGCAAAGGAAGTACCTGCCAGTTTCATGAGACACAAATGGACTTAGCCATCATAGAGCATTAGTGCAATCAATTTGAGTCCGAGTTGTCAAACTTGTTGATTGATTTTTTAACTTCATGATTTTAAATGTTTTTATTATTAACTTTGGCTAGATTCAATCGCTGACCTGTCATAAATGACAATTGCTCAGCTTATCCGAACTGCATTAGAGTAGCCCTGCGGTTTGACTCACCGTGTGTTCAATACTCCTGTATCTGTTTTTTGTCAGTAGCACAGAGTGTTAGTTTTGATATGAGTGTTCCTTTTGGTCCCCTTTGAGGGACCATTTTTCTGTCTGTCATCCCGCCCTTTCCCGCATCTGTAGCCCGTCATCCTTGGTATTCTTCCTCTGCTTTGGGTTATGCTTGCCCGCTTAAATTGCAGAAGCGGGATCTTCATCCATAGCTGTGGCCCGATCGCCGCTGCTACCATGAGGCGACATGGATGATGCTGGGCATACGGAAAGGCGCATGAAACTCACTACACAGCTTGTCTCATTTATCACCCTTTGCGTGATCGCAGCCATGGCGACCGTGCTGATTGGCGGGGTGTTCAGCTTTCGCGAGCTGGGCATGGAGTTGCAGCAAAAGAAGGTCGATGCGTTGGTCGAAGTGATCGACAAGCAGCTCGATGTTGCTCACGACATGGAGGATATGAGCCACTGGCTGCCCACCCTGCTGCGGGCTGCCCATGTGGTAGAGCTGGAGGTGCGCCAGAATAACCAGCGGGTCTACTGGTTCCGCGATGTGCGCAATCCGGTCGACGAGCAGCTGCTGGTGCCATACAGCCACCCGCTGCCTCATCAGGCCGGCATGCAGGCTAACTTCAAACTGGAGCGCCCCTTCAAGGAGGCGGAATACTCCATCAAGGCGATGTCCGGCATCTCGCTGGGCATCTTTATCGTGGTGTTCGGTCTCTGGTACTCCATCCGCTGGCTGCGCCAGCAGTTGCGCGGGGCCGAGCTGCTGGGCATTCGTGCCCAGCTGATCCTCGATGACAAACTCTCCAAACTGAGTCATGACCCCGCCGAAGAGTGGCCGGTGGCCGCCAGTCAGGCCCTCGATCATCTGCTCGCCGAGCTGGCAGATGCCCGCAAGGAGCGCAGCCGCTTCGACAACTTCATTCGCAGCAACGCCTTCGTCGACAAGATGACCGGCATCGGCAATCGGCTGTTTTTCGACAACCGGCTGGAGAGCGCCATCATGGAGGCGAGCGTGATGAGCGGCGGCGTGCTGCTGATCGATCTCGCCTGTCTGGAGGAGCTGGAGGCCGATCAGTTCGAGCTGCTGGGGCACGATTTGATGATGGAGGCGAGCGCCACCATAGGTGCCTTCGTGCGAAAACACAACGGCGCCCTGCAGGCCCGCTATGCCGGTCAGGTTTTTGCGGTGTTGCTGCCCAATATGTCCGAGAGCGAGATGGTGGATAGCGCCAGCCAGCTGCTCAAGAGCCTGCAACGGCTGCATTGGCCGCAGGAGGTCAACCCGGAGACGGCGGTCTATCTCGGCGCCGTCTGTTATCAGGCACAAGACAGCCTGCTCAAGGTGCAGGAGGAGGCGGAGCTGGCCCTCAAGAGCGCTCGTCTGCAGGGGCACAACGGCTGGTTCCTCTACGAGAAGCAGCTGGATGAGGAGCGGAGCAGCAAGGGCACAGTACGCTGGCGTACCCTGATCAGCCGCCGTCTCGAAGAGCACGGCATCGAATTTTACACCCAGCCGATCCAGCAGGATCGGGGGCAGGTGGTGTTGCAGCAGGAGCTGCTCACCTATCTGCACGATGAGCAGGGGCGTGCCCTGCAGGCGGGGATCTTCATGCCGATGGCGGAGAAGGTGGGCTTGTTGCTGCAACTGGATCGGCTGGTGGCGGAGCAGACCCTCACCCTGCTGCGCCAACGATCTGAGCAGAGCTGCCCCATCAGCCTGACCCTCAGTGCCCAGAGCCTGCTCAACCGCGAGTTCCAGCGCTGGCTCTTCTTCGCCCTGTTCCAGCTGCCGCGCAGCACCAACGAGCGGTTGATCCTGCAACTCTCGGAATCCCAGGTGACTCGTCACTTCGAGGCGCTCAAGCGGCCACTGCGCTCCTTGCGGATGCTGGGTTGCCAGCTGGCCATCGATCATGCCGGTCAGGATGTGGTGAGCACCCAGTACATCAAGGAGTTCGAGATCAATTTCCTCAAGCTGCACCCCAGCCTGGTGCGGGAGATCCATGCCCGTCAGGTCAACCAGATGGCGGTGCGCAGTCTGGTAGGCGGCTGCGCCAATACCCGCACTCGGGTGCTGGCAGTGGGGGTGGAGAGTGGCGACGAGTGGAAGATGTTGCGCCACCTCGGGGTGCATGCCGGGCAGGGGCCCTGGTTTGCCGAGCCCCAGCGGCTGGTGCTGGAACCGGCTGGTGATTGAGATAAACGAGAGAGGGTCGCCTTGGGGCGACCCTCTGTTGTTTGCGATGCTGTTTGCGGTTGCCGTAAGGCAGGGATCACAGTCGCCCCTGCTCCCACAGCCCGGCGAGCCCTTGCATGCCGCCAGTGTGGATAAAGACGATTTTGCTGCCGGGGGCGATACGGCCTGCCGCCAGCTCGCGAAACAGTCCCCACATTGCCTTGCCGCTATAGATAGGCTCAAGGGGCAGATCGGTCGTGGCGCTGAAATCCTGCACCCACTGCCAGAGGGCCGGGCTGAATTTGGCGTAGCCACCATCGTGGTGATCGAGCGCGATGCGCCAGCCGGGGATATTGGCAGCCGCAGGATGGAGGCGACACACCTCGTCAGCGATAAAGCTGCCTCCTTTCAGTACCGCAATGGCGAGGATCTGCTCCCGATCCTGCTTGCCAGCGATCAGGCCCGCCAGAGTGCCGCCGCTGGCGCAGGGCAGTACCCAGAGATCCGGCGAGAAGGGCACTTCGCCGACCAGTTCCGCCACCCCGGGGATGGCCAGCGGGCTGCTACCCCCTTCCGGCACGATCAGGGTATCGGGGGCATCGAATTGGGCCAGCCAGTCGGGATCCTGCCGTCGTCGGTAACTCTGGCGGTCGACAAAAACGAGATCCATGCCCCAGCGCTGGGCATCCCGCAGGGTAGAGTTACTGACGGCGTCATATTCGCCCCGTATGATACCGGTAGTACGAAGACCAGATTGGCACCCCGCTGCCGCCAGCGCGTGGATATGATTGGAGTAGGCGCCACCAAACGAGAGCAGGTGCCGTTTGCCGTGCTCTTTGGCATGCAGCAGATGGTATTTGAGCTTGCGCCACTTGTTGCCGGAGATGGCCGGATGGATCAGATCATCCCGCTTGCACCACAGCTCGACGCCATAGCAGGTCAGCAACGGATGGTGGAGGCGTTGCAGGGGGGAAGGGAGGATGGCTTGACCCTCTGGCTCGGCGGAAAGGATGGCTGGCAATGGTGAGTCCGTCTTTTAATCTGGAGGCTAATCTGCTGTTTATGTTAATATTTCATACATTTAATCACTATTGATGGGCGGGCTTACATGAAACAACTGTTCAGACGGTCGACGCCAAGCCGCCAGGTCGGGCTCTTGCTGGCCAATGACAGGATCATGCTGGCTGCGGTGGGCAATCCCCCCGTCTTCGCGACGCGCACCATCAACGGCCCACAGGAGTGGGCAGTGGCCATGAACGAGCTGTTCAGCCGTCATGGGCTGGCCAAGTCTACGGTGCGGGTGGCCCTCGCCGCCAGCCTTTATCAACAGATCCAGATCGACAAGCCTGCCGTGCCTGACGCCGAGATGGCGGGGGCGCTTCCCTGGGCCATCAAGGATTATGTCAGCGAACCCGTGCTGCAACTGGCGATGGATTATGTGGACTTGCCCACCCCGCCGGCCGGTCGCCCGCGCATCAATGTGATTTGCCTGCCCAAGAGCCGGGTGCAACAGCTGGCCGATGCCATCAACGGCATCGCGACCCTGCAATCCATCATCAGCGACGAATTGGCGCTGACCTCTCTCTATGACGCTGACGAGACGGTGCGCATGCTGCTGTGGCAGCCCAAGGGGCAGGATCTGCAACTGCTGGTCTTCCATCAGGGCGGGCTCTGCTTCTCTCGCCAGCTGCGCGGTTTCACCAGCCTGACTGGCGAACATGAGCCGGACAGCATGCTGCTCGATTCATTGGCGCTGGAGATCCAGCGCTCCCTCGACTATCTGGCGGGCCAGCTGAAATTGCCCGAGCTGGGGCAGATGCAGTTTGCCGTCGCCTCGCCCTTTATCGGCACCCTGGTGCGCCACATGGAGCAGACCTTCGGCTTTGCCGTCTCCGCCATGGCCAACAAGGCGGTGCTGGCCGGCGTCGAATACCTCTCGGCTTACGCAGCCGCCATCGGGGAGGATGCGTGATGAAACGTCAGATAAACCTCTATGGCGCCGAGTTTCGCCCCAAGCGGCAGTGGGCCAGCCTCAATCAGATGGCGCTGGTATGGGGCTTTGCGCTGCTGCTGATCCTGTTGACGGGTGTTGGTTACAGCTGGCAGCAGCAGCAGGTCAGCCGGGCGCTGGCGCAGCGCTCTGCCGAGCTGGAACTCAAGCGCAGCGAGGCGCAGCGGCTCGATGCCGAGCTGGCGCGCCATCAGGCAGATCCCCGGCTGCAACAGCAACTGGTCAACAAGCAGGATGAGCTGACGGCCAAGCAGGGGCTGATGCGCCAATTGGGCAGCCTAACCCTGCAAAAATCCCAGGGCTATGCCAGCGTGATGGCGGATCTCTCCCGCATTCGCAACAGCAACCTGTCGTTGCAGCGCATCGAGATCAACGAAGGGCGGATCAACCTCTCCGGCTTTGCCGGACGCAGTCAGGATGTGCCGGCCTGGGTCAATCGCTTCAAGCAGACCCCTAGTCTGGTGGGCAAGGAGTTTGGTGAACTGACCCTCGGCCGTGACAAGGAGGGTCGCCTGACCTTCCAGTTGAGCGGCATTGCGCGGGAGAAACCCTGATGAACCTGAAAGCACAATGGCAGGCATGGGGCCAGCGTATCGCCTTGTTGAGCCAGCGGGAGCGGGTGTTGATCCTGCTGACCGGTCTGGTGCTGCTGGGGGCGGCCGGACTCTACGGCTGGCTCGATGGCGCTGATACTCGCCTGCAGCAGGATCGCATGGCCCTGAGCGCCGCCGAGCGCGACCTCGAGATCATGGAGCTGGAAAACCTCGGCAAACAGGCCCGGCTCAAGCGGGATCCCAATCAGGGAGTTCGCGATCAGCTGGCGCAGGTTGAAGCGGATCTGGCCCGGATCGACGATGAGTTGAAGGCCCAGACCGTCGATCTGATCCCGGCGCACGAGATGCCGCTGGTGCTGGAGGCGCTGCTCTCCCGCTCCGCCAACCTTCACATGCTGGCCCTCAGTTCGCTGGAGCCGACCCCGCTGATGGCGGGGGAGCAGAAGGTCAATCTCTACAAGCATGGTATCCGGCTTCAGCTTGAAGGAGGCTATTTTGATATCTATCAATATCTTAAAGCGCTGGAAGCCTTGCCGCGTCACTTCTACTGGAAGCAGTTCGACTATCAGGTCAAAGCCTATCCCGGCGCGGTGGTGGAGATGGAGATCTACACCCTGAGTACCAGCAAGGAGTTTATCCGTGGCTAGAGTGTTTGCGTTGTGCTGTTGCCTGTTCAGCTTGCTGGTTCAGGCGGAGCAGGTCGAGGTATTGCAGGATCCCACCGCGCCGCTGGCTGATGTGGCGGTTGGCGCCCGTGCGACCGGCGAGAGCAGCGCCGGTTTGCCGAAGCTGCAGAGTGTCGTGCTGGGCAATGGCCCGGCACTGGCGGTACTTAATGGCAAGAGTTATCGGGTCGGGCAACAGGTGGACGGCTATACGCTGGTGGCCATCAATGCCGATGCCGTGGTGCTGGAAAAGGCGGGAAAACGCCATGCGGTAACACTGTTTGCCAGCAAGATCCGGGTTTGAGTCGTGCTTGCCTCTCGAGAGGTGAATCGGCTTTATCGAGTTTAATTGCAAGTCAGGGTGCCCTAATTACATGAAAAAACACCGTCTCTGTCTGATCACCGTGGCCATGATGGCTGCAGGCTGTACCACGTATCAGCACCCCGAGCCGACCCAGGCGAAGGATGCTCTCAAACAGGCCATGAACGAACAGCAGAAACAGGCTGCCCCTCTGACCGCGTTGCCCAAATCGGTGCAAAGTGAATTGCTGCAGCTGAACCGGCCGCAGATGCCGGTCGGCATGCCGGAGAAGCGGCTGCGTATCGCGGCTCACGACGTGGAGGCGGTAGAGTTTTTCGGTTCCCTGTTCAAGGGCTCCCGCTACAGCGTGGCGGTTCACCCCGGGGTGGCCGGGCTGGTCTCCGTCGAGCTCAAGGATGTGACTCTGCCAGAGGTGCTGGCGGTGGTGGGCGACATGTACGGCTTCGATGTGCAGCGCAAGGGCAATGTCTTCCATATCTATCCGGCGGGTCTGCGTACCGAAACCATCCCGGTCAACTACCTGATGATGTCCCGTCGTGGTCTCTCCCGCACCTCGGTCAGCACCGGCGGGGTGACGGCCAATGACAGCAATAACAGCAGCGACAGCAGTTTTGACAGTGCATCGAACAACAACAGCACCAATAACTCCTCCGGCAACAACTCGAACGGCAACAGCAGCAATGGCACCCGTATCGAGACCGATACCAACAGCGACTACTGGACCGATCTGCGCGACTCTCTGCAGACCCTGATTGGCACGGGTGATGGTCGCGCGGTGATCACCAGCCCGCAGGCGGGTCTGGTCACCATTCGCGCCTACCCGAAAGAGCTCAAGGCAGTGCGTGAATTCCTGAATCAATCCGATAGTCACCTCAAGCGGCAGGTGGTGCTGGAGGCGCGGATCATCGAAGTTGCCCTCAACGAAGGGTATGAGCAGGGAGTGGACTGGAGCGGTCTCTCCGCCAGCTGGGATGGCAACAAGGGGATTACCGGTGGCGGTTCACTGGCCAATACCCAGTTACCCACCACCCCTAACCAGATCTTCACTGCACTGGGTGGCGGCGCCGGTTTCAAGGTCTCTGACGGCAACTTCAATGTAGCGGTCAACCTGCTCAAGACTCAGGGCGATGTGAATACCCTCTCCAGCCCCCGTGTCACCGCGACCAACAACCAGAAGGCGGTGATCAAGGTGGGGACGGACGAATATTTCGTCACCAATGCATCGACAACAACCGTGAGCACGACGAGCGGTGACCGAACAACGCCCAATGTAGAGTTGACCCCTTTCTTCTCAGGTATCTCTTTGGATGTAACACCACAGATCGATGAAGAGGGGAAGGTGTTGCTGCATATCCATCCCTCCGTTATCGATACTGAAGAGCAAACCAAGACCATAAAGGTGACAGACAGCGATACGCTGGTGTTGCCGTTGGCGAAAAGCTCGATCCGCGAATCCGATACCGTGGTGCAGGCCAATAACGGTGACATCATCGTGATCGGCGGCCTGATGAAGACCGACAAGCAGGAGATCGTCAGCAAGGTGCCGCTGCTGGGGGATATTCCCTGGGTGGGTGAAGCCTTTACCAACCGCCGCGAGAGCACCAAGAAGGTGGAGCTGGTGATCATGCTCAAGCCGACCGTGGTGGAGAAAGATACCTGGCAAAACGAGCTGCAACGCTCCTCCGAGCTGCTCGACAAGTGGTATCCGGCCAAGGGCTGACCCATGACACCAGATACGGTCACCCTTATTCCAAACGGCCTGTGCAGTCTTGACTGCACAGGCTGCTTGCTTGCCGTGGCAGGTGAGGTCTCATGTACCTGACCCACTTCGGCCTGCAGGAGGCACCGTTCAGCCTCACTCCCAATACCGGCTTCTACTACGGCCTGCCGCCTCACGAAGAGGCGCTGCAGGTGCTTAACTGGGCGCTGGCGCAGGGGGAGGGCTTTATCAAGGTGACCGGCGAGGTGGGTACCGGCAAGACCCTGCTCTGCCGCAAGTTGCTCAGCGAGCTGGGTTCGGAAGCGCGTCCGGTGCGGCTTGCCTGGTTGCCCAATCCCCATCTCACTCCGGCCGAGCTGCGCATCGCGCTGGCGCTGGAGTTGGGGTTGGCGGTACAGGATCAGAGCGAGCTGGATCTGACCGATCGTATCCATCGTCACCTGATCAGCCTGCACCAGCAGGGCAGTCGGGTGGTTGTGCTGATCGACGAGGCGCAAGCGCTGCCGGACGAGACGCTGGAGGCGATCCGCCTGTTCGGCAATCTCGAGACCGAATCGAGCAAGCTACTGCAGATCGTGCTGTTCGGCCAGCCGGAGCTGGATGCCAGACTGGCCAAGCCGCATCTGCGCCAACTGCGCCAGCGGATTGGCTTCTCCTACTGCCTGCGGCCGCTGCGTTTTGACGAGACCCGCGCCTATCTGGAGCACAGATTGCAGGTCTCCGGTTACCGCGGGGCACCGCTGTTTGCAGGTCGAGCCATGCGCCTGTTGTGGCGCGCATCGCGAGGGATCCCGAGACTTATCAATATCCTGGCGCAGAAGTGCCTGATGCTGGCCTATGGTCAGGGTGTGCGTCAGGTCGATAGCCGTCTGGTACGGCTCGCTATTCGCGATACCGACGATGCGAGCCGCTTTGCGCCACGGCGCTGGTGGCCCCTGTTACTGTTGCTGGGGTGCGCCCTGGCTTATGGAGTCTGGCCATGAGCGTTATCAACCAGATGCTGAAAGATCTGGATCAGCGTCAGCAAGGATCCGATGGCGCTGCCGTCTATATTGCCCCTGCGCGTCAGCAGGGATGGTGGATGTTGCTGCTGACCCTGATCTGCGGTCTGGCACTGGGGATCCTCGGTTGGCGAACCTGGATCTACTGGCAGCAGACCCATACCGTGACGGCTGCTAGTGAAGTGATCGCCCCCGATGTGGTTGCAAGGGCCGCCGCGCCAGTCAGCCAGTCCGAGTCGGTCGAGGTGGCGGCCGCGCTGCCGTTGCCAAGTCAGGATGAGGTGAATGATGAGGCAGGCGAGAGTGACTCCGATAGCATGGCCGACGGTGCGCCCTTTGATGCCTCCAGCGATGTTGACGAGTCCGAGCCGACCGATGAAGAGCTGCAGCCCGAGCTTTACGCCGAACTGGCGGCAGAGCAGCAGGCAGTCGCCAGCGCGCCGCGCAAGCCGAGCGTATTGAAGATCGAGACGGTCGAGCTGTCGGCCAAGGAGCTGGCGGCACTGGCGGAGCGCAAGGCGACTACCGCCATGGCCAAGGGAAGCCTGCGGGATGCGCAGGACAACTACTATCAGGTGCTGGCCCACGATCCCTACAATCAGGGGGCGCGCGAGCAGCTGGCGGGGCTGCTCTACGGCGAGGGCCGTCTGACCGAGGCGCGTCAGCTGCTGGAAGAGGGGATCCGGCTCGATCCCCAACAGGCCGATTTTCGTCTGCTGCTGGCCCGCCTTGCCATCAGCGAGGGGCAGCAGCAGCAGGCACTTGGCTGGTTGTCCGGTTATCAGCCGGATCTCGCCAGCAACATGGACTATTACGCGACCTGGGCCGGGCTGACTCAGGAGCTGGGCCAGAATGCCGATGCGGCGGCGCTCTATGTGAAGCTGCTGCGTCAGCAGCCGGATCAGGGCCGCTGGTGGCTTGGCCTCGGCGTGGCCGAGGATGGTCAGGGTCACAGCCAGCGGGCGCTCGATGCCTATCGCAACGCCCTGCTGCACGGCAACCTCGGCGAGGCGTCGACCAACTGGCTGGAACAACGAATTGGCCAACTAACCCCTTGATAAACAGCAGGTTCGATTAGCAAAGCGGAATCGGATGCGGCAACGGGTGTGAAGTAACAGAGATCGGAGCAAACATGGCACAACCCAGACTGAAAATGCGCCTCGGCGACCTGCTGGTACAAGAGCAGATCATCTCTGATGATCAGCTGCAGCTTGCCCTGCAGCAGCAGCGTCAGACCGGCCGCAAGCTGGGCACCACTCTCATCGACCTCGGCTTTATCAGCGAGGTGCAGCTGTTGCAGTTCCTCGCCCGCCAGCTGGATGTGCCCTTCTTCGATCTCAACAACCTCACCATCGACGCCGCCGCGGTGCCGCTGCTGCCCGAAGTGCAGGCGCGTCGCTATCGGGCGCTGGCGGTCAACCTCACCGATGACAAGGTGACGGTGGCGATGTCGGATCCGGCTGATCTGAGCGCACTGGATGCCGTCGCCGCCCTGCTCAGCCCGCGCATCATGGTGCTGGCGGTGGCGCGGGAAGGGCAGCTGCTGGAGTATTTCGACCGCCTCTATCGCCGTACCCGCGAGATTGAGAGTTTCGCCGAACAGCTGCAGGAGGAGTATCAGGACTCCGGCTTCGAGCTGGGCTCCAGCAATCTGGGAGCCAATGACGAGGGGGAGGCGACGGTGGCCAAGCTGCTGCGCTCCCTGTTCGAGGATGCGGTTCAGGTGGGGGCGTCGGATATCCACATCGAACCGGACGAGAAGGTGCTGCGTATTCGCCAGCGGATCGACGGTATCCTCCACGAGAATATCCTCAACGAGGTGCGGATCGCCCAGGCGCTGGTGCTGCGCCTCAAGCTGGTGGCGGGGCTCGATATCTCCGAGAAGCGCTTGCCGCAGGATGGCCGTTTCAACATGAAGGTGCGCGGTCGCGATGTGGATGTGCGGATGTCCACCATGCCGGTGCAGTATGGCGAGTCTGTGGTGATGCGTCTGCTGGATCAATCCTCTGGCATCCTGTCGCTGACCGAGACCGGCATGCCGCCTGAGATCCTGACCCGTTTCCGTCGCCAGCTCAAACGGCCACACGGGATGATCCTGGTGACCGGCCCGACCGGTAGCGGCAAGACCACCACCCTCTATGGCGCCCTCTCCGAGCTCAACCAGTCCAGCAACAAGATCATCACGGTAGAAGACCCGGTGGAGTATCGTCTCTCACGCGTCAATCAGGTGCAGGTTAACCCCAAGATCGGCCTCACCTTCTCCAACGTGCTGCGTTCCACTCTGCGTCAGGATCCGGACATCCTGCTGGTGGGGGAGATGCGGGACAACGAGACGGTGGAGATCGGTTTGCGTGGCGCCATCACCGGTCACCTGGTGCTGACCACCCTGCACACCAACGATGCGGTGACCAGTGCCTTGCGCCTTATCGACATGGGGGCGCCCGGCTATCTGGTGGCGAGCGCCCTGCGGGCGGTGGTCGCCCAGCGGCTGGTGCGGCGGGTATGTGAGCACTGCGTTGAGGAGAAGGCGCCCGACGAAGGGCAGGCCACCTGGCTCACTGTGCTCTCCGGCGAGGCGCCTGGCCAACACACCTATCACAAGGGCCGGGGTTGCCAGAGCTGCAACTTTACCGGTTATTCCGGCCGTATCGGGGTCTACGAGCTGTTGGAGCTGGATCAACCGATGATGGATGCCCTGCGCCGCAACGATGCGGAAGGGTTCGCCAAGGCGGCCCGTCAACACGAACACTACCGGCCGCTGGCCCTCACTGCCCTCGATTATGCCCGTCAGGGGATCACCTCGGTGGATGAGGTGCTGCGACTGGCCGAGGATTTGGGGTAAGCGATGGCTAACTTTGCCTACAAGGGGCGTGACAGCCAGGGCAACGCCACCAGTGGCGTGGTCGAAGCGGCCAACGAGATGGCGGCCGCCGAGCAGCTGATGCGCCGTGGCGTGATGCCGACCGAACTGAAACCGGGCAAGGCCAAATCCGCTGCAATCGACTGGTCACTGTTGCTGGAAGGGGGCGTAAAGCTGGACGATCTGGTGATCTTCAGCCGCCAGATGTATGCCCTGACCCGGGCGGGGATCCCGATCCTGCGCGCCATTGCCGGGCTGGAGGAAAGCACTCACAGCAAGCCGCTCAAGCGGGCGCTTCACTCGCTGGGGGAAGATCTCGGCAACGGTCGCCCGCTGTCGAGCTCGATGCAGGCGCACCCCAAGGTATTCAGCAGCCTGTTTGTCGCCATCATCCATGTGGGTGAGAACACAGGTCAGCTGGAAGAGTCCTTCTTGCAGCTCGCGAACTATTTCGAGCTGGAGCTGGAGACCCGCAAGCGGATCAAGACCGCCATGCGCTACCCCAGCTTCGTGATGATCGCCATCGGTATCGCCATGGTGATCCTCAATATCATGGTGATCCCGGTGTTTGCCGGCATGTTCGCCAAATTCGGGGTGGAGTTGCCGCTGGCGACCCGCATTCTGCTCGCCACCTCGCACTTTTTTGTCAACTACTGGTGGCTGCTGCTCGCCATTCTGGCGGGGATGGTGTTCGGCTGGCGCCGCTGGGTCGCCACCACCAAGGGCAAGCTGACCTGGCACCGCTGGCAGCTCAAGTTGCCGATCGTCGGCACCATCATAGAGCGCTCCCTGCTGGCCCGTTTTGCCCGCAGTTTTTCCATGATGCTCAAGGCCGGGGTGCCGCTAAACACGGCGCTGACCCTGGTGGCCGATGCGGTGGATAACGCTTATATGGCGGGGCGGGTGCGGGATATGCGCGCCGGTATCGAGCGGGGCGAGAGCCTGCTTCGCACCGCCAGCAGCAGCGGCCTGTTCACCCCGCTGGTGATGCAGATGATCGCCGTGGGGGAGGAGACCGGTCAGGTCGATGACCTGCTACACGAAGCGGCCGAGTATTACGAGCGGGAGGTGGATTATGACCTCAAGAGTCTCACCGCCCGCATCGAGCCGATCCTGATCGGGATCGTGGCGGTGATGGTACTGATCCTGGCACTGGGTATCTTCACCCCCATGTGGGACATGATGCGCGCAGTTCGCGGCAAGTAATCTTGCTGGAACTGGATATCTTCACGCCTGAATGGTGGGACATGATGCGAACCGTAAGAGGCAAGTGATCGGTGGAGTTGAGGGCTGGATGAGCAGACAGACGCAGCAGGATGATCGCTGGCTGACCGGATATCGGCGGATCGCCGTGATCATCCTGCTGATGGTGATCGTGGCGACCCTGGTGCGTAGCTATCAGGGCCACCGGGAAGAGGCGCAGCAGCTCACTCTCACCTTGCTGGGGGAGCAATTTGCCGAGCGGGCACAGCGTTTGCACGGCATTTGGCTCGATGAGCGGCGCCCGCAGACACTGCATGTCGCCGGCAAGGGGTGGCAGTTTGATGCCCGAGGGTGGCCCCTGGGGTTAGTGCCGCTGCAATCCCCTTCGGAAAATTGCCGTCAGTTGTGGTTGGCTCTGATGGGTGAGACGAAGGGGGGCATGCCTCCCCTGCAGGTTCTGGCCCGCCCCGATGGCAGTGGTTGCGAGATGGGGTGGGATGGTTATTGGCTGGTTTATCAGTTTTCTGACGGGCGGGTGATGAAAAAGCCTTGAATGAAACTAATCATATGACCCAACTACATGATTTTTTTGGGCCTGCATGAAATAATGTGGGTCATTACGGAGGGAGCATGACAATGAAACCAATGGCACCAACAATGCCGGAAAACGGGATGAGAAGACGGTCTGCCGGCTTTTCCCTCATTGAGCTGGTGATCGTTATCGTGATCCTGGGGATCCTGGCGGTGACTGCACTGCCGCGCTTTCTCGATGTGACTGACGAAGCGAAGAAGGCCAGCGTGGAAGGAGTCTCTGGCGGTTTTGCTACCGGCGTTTCACTGGTGCGGGCGCAATGGGAGGCGGAAGGTCGCGCCAAACAGGACAGCCTCAATACCGTGCTCTATGACGGCAGCCGCTTCTATCTGACCACTCCGACCGATACCCAGATCAGCAACGGCGAGCTGTCGCCCGGCTATCCCATGGATACCGTTGCAAGCGGTAATCCCGATGTGGACCCCGCTAATCTGACCGCCGAACGTTGTCTCAATATTTGGGAGGGGTTACTGCAAAACCCGCCCAAGGCTACGGCCAGCTTCAATGAAGTGCGCGGTAGCGGCAATGACCTGAAATACTATGCCACCGTAAGCAGTAATGGACTGGATTCGGTCTGCCGTTACTATTTGGTCAATAGTTTGAGTAAGGGCAGTGATGGCAAGTATCAGGATCCGCAAGGCAAGACTGATGCATTTATGAGTTTCAGTTACCGCCCGGCATCCGGTCAGGTGACCACAAATATTAATTAACAGAGGAAAGTGAAATGAAAAAACAGGCGGGTTTTACCCTGATCGAACTGGTTATCGTGATCATCATTCTGGGTATTCTGGCGGTCACCGCTGCACCCAAGTTCCTGAATCTGCAAGGTGATGCACGCCAAGCTGCAGCTGATGGCGTTAAAGCATCGCTACAGAGTGCCTCGCAGCTTGTTTACAGTAAGGCAGCTCTATTGGGGATTGAGGGGTCTTCGGGAGCTGTTTCTATCGCTGGCGATACAATTCAGACCTCGTATGGTTATCCTGTGAATGCTGACGTGAAAAAAACAGTTACCCTTGATGGTTGGGATCAGGTATCTGGTTCAGATGGCACTTTCAAACCTAATAATGCTGCAAACAGCCAGTGTCAGGTTGTATACAACAATAATCTGACCAGTGCTGGTGGTGTACCTAGCATTAATGTTGAAAACTGCGGCAACTAAAAGGGATCTGAGCGAGGCCTTGACCTCGCTTTCTCTTTTCCCTGATGAGAACCTCCATGCCTGCAACCAAGGGCTTTACCCTGATTGAACTGGTACTGGTGATCCTGTTACTCGGGATTCTGGCCGCCTTTGCCGTGCCCAAATGGCTGGGCAAAGGCGGCTTTGAAACTCAAACTGTGCGTGACGAGCTGCTTACCCGGCTGCGGCTGGTACAGACCGTCAATATGCATGAGCCTGCCAACCGCTGTACCCAGCTGGTGGTTGCCTCTCCCCGTTTTGCCCACCGTACTTATGCTGCGTGTCCTGCCAGCGATGATCTGAGCGGTGGCTGGACCGATAATCTGCGCACCCGTGGTCGGCTGGTGACCCCCTCTGCCGGTATGTCTATCTCCCTCAATAACAGCAACAACTTCGTGCTGCGCTTCGATCAGATGGGCAGACCGCTAGGCAGCTGCGCCACCGGTTGTACCTTGCTGGTGAGTGATGGTCGCGAGACCAGTCGTATCAAGATTGAGTCAGAGGGGTTTATTCATGAGATCCCTTAAGCGTGGTTTCACCCTGATTGAGCTGATCGTTGGCATAGTGCTGCTGGCGGTGGCTTTGACTGGCATTTTGGGGTTGCTTATCAATCAGGCGCCGCAGGCGGTAGACCCGGTGCAGCAGGTACGCGCCGCCCAGCTGGCCCAGCGCCTCTCCGGCGAGATCTTGCAAAAGTCGTTTGATGAACATTCGGATCATAACGGTGGTCGTTATCGTTGTGGCGAGCAGGTGGCTGGGGTGACCATCTCTTCCTGCTCCACCAGTTATGGTCCGGATGGCGAGCCCGCATCCTATGCCTATAACGATGTGGATGATTTCGATACCGCAGGTAGCTGGGTGGATGCCAACACGCTGACCCAAACTGAGGTGGGAGTCAGCAGCGAGGAGTATCGCAACTATCAGGTGAAAATTGCGGTGCGTGGAGCCGATTTCAGCGACGGCACCTTCAAGAGTTGTGCCGCCCCCTGCTCTGTGGGCAAGCGCATTGATCTGCAGATCAAGCTACCGGATCAGAGCGTGCTCGATTTCTCCTTTTATCGGGGGAACTACTGATGGATCGCTCCGCTGTTGGGTGTTGCTTACCTGTCCGAATGTCCGCGCCTGTAACCACTTCCGGCGTTCGATTACGCCTGGCGGCCAATCGAACCTACCGTAAACCTCGGGGTAATCGTGGCTTTACCTTGGTCGAGCTGGTGATGGTCATCCTGCTGCTCGGGATAATGGCGACCTTTACCAGCCAGTTTATCGGTATCGGTACCCAGATTTATGGCGATGCCAGCAGCCGTGAGCAGCTGATGAGCGATGCCCGCTTCGCCATGGAGCGGCTTAACCGCGAACTGCGTGATGCGGTGCCGGGCTCGGAGCGGATCGAGACGACTGGCGGGACATGGGACGACACCGGTGCCTGTTTGCGGTTCTGGCCCATCAGCACCTCGAGCCGCTATCTGGCACTTAACCGCGCCATGTCGGGGAGCACGGCTACCCTTGAGCTGGTGATGGCGACCCCGGCTTCTGCTGCCAATCCGCTGGATGTGGATGCCACCGCCGTCAAAAAAGATGATCAGCTGATCGTCTTCCCCGTGCCGGACAAAAATGTCGGTTCGCTCACGGCAGGCTGCGATTATGGCCGCTGCGTAGCCAGGGTTACCGATGTGCTGACGCCCGTATCCGGAGCGCAAACCATCCGCTATACCAGCACCGAGAGTCTGACTGGCCTCTCTCCCGGCAGCCGGGTCTACTTTGCCAACCAGCAGGTACGTTACTGTGTGGAAGGAAACACGCTGACCCGTGCTACCGCTCCCA
Organism: Aeromonas sp. S11(2024); assembly: GCF_041402345.1. Classification (NCBI taxonomy): domain Bacteria; kingdom Pseudomonadati; phylum Pseudomonadota; class Gammaproteobacteria; order Aeromonadales; family Aeromonadaceae; genus Aeromonas; species Aeromonas sp. S11(2024). The sequence continues at coordinate 62,664 of NZ_JBGLRC010000010.1, forward strand.
TTGGGGCACCCTTACCTGCACAAGGCGTATTGATGGCCGACTCCCTTCGTATTGGAACCTTCTATCGGGAAACCTCGGCGTTTAACGCCGAAGGGGAGTTTGGCATGCGCTTTGTGTTCGAACGCAAGGGGGAGTCGGTCACCTTCAACCACAAGATAGAGGTGTTCAATGTGCCCTGATCCACAGGCTTTCGGACGGATGCGAGGCAGTGCCTTGATGATCGCCCTGTTTGTGATTGTGGTGATGGCACTGCTGGCGGCTGCCATGGGCCGTTTTCTGGTCGATAGCGGCGAGAAAAATACCGTGGAGGTGCGCAGCGTGCGGGCCCTGCTGGCCGCCCAGAGCGGGCTGGAAGTGGCGCTCTATCGGTTGTTCCCCAAGCGCACGCTTGCCCAACCGACCCCCCCAGCGGTCTGCCTGGCAAGCAGCCCACTGAGCTTTGCCAGCACGCCCGGACTGACCAACTGTCAGGCTGTGGTTCGTTGCGCCACGGTGCCGGTGACCTATAACGGATCTGTGACCAATGGCTATCGTCTCGAGAGTGTCGGAACCTGTGGCAGCTCGGACCTTAACAATGCCAACCCTGATTTTGCCGTGAGCCGAACCCTGATGGTCGAAGCTTATGATGGAGGAACTCCCTGATGCGCAATTTATTTCTGCTCATTTGCTTATACATCATGGTCTCACCAGTTTGGGCGGCAATTGATTGTAATAGTATTTTCCCTGGACCGATTCAGAGCCATGATGCAGACGGAACTCTTTATATGCAAGGTGGTGCTCGTGTAGATAACTACAATGGATTTGAAGTATGTTTTAAGAAAGTTAGGGCCTATAACGAAGAGATGAATTCGTTAGCTTGTGGCACAGGTAAGTGTGAGATAACCGGTATTTCGAGTAAAAAACAGGTTAGTCTGATAATGCCTGGTGGGACAGATAACAAAACCTATTCAATACCAAGTTGGGGAAACCCTTCCCAAGTTGTACTAGGGCAAACGTCTAACTATGGTAAGGCCGTTGGTTCGCGTTGGGATGCAGGTCAGATTACTGTATCTGGAAACATAGGTGGGTATGATGGTCGCCCAGGATCTTTGGGTTTTTCTGATTTTTACGATACATATGTCATTAAAGGATTAACAATACAGAATAAGGGAGTTGTAACCTTAATTTCAGGTAAGACATATGTCATTGACGGCAACCTAAAATTGAGTTCCGGTGAGATCAAACTGATAGGTAGTGCTCCAACACGCCTTTTCGTTAAAGGCGACTTTGATGCTTATAGTGATACTCAGCTGTCAGCTAATTCAGATATGGAGGTTTACATATCCGGAGCAGTGACACTCACAGGTAATAATGTCTTAGCTGGCTCTTACTATGTTGAGGGTAATGCTACTTTTGAGAATGATGTGACTCTTTTTGGTCGAGTGAGTGCGAAGAATGTCAACTTGAAGGGCAATAGTAAGGTTATATACGATGGTGGTGTGCCTCCATTTAAATGTGAGAGTTCAGAAACCTTTGATTCAGCAAATTCGCTGGCTATGTGGGCATTATCTGCGGCAGCCCAAAGTACACTGCCTTCAGTCAAAAATGGGCGACTGCAATTAACCACTAATGACAACAGCCAATCTACGGCTGCGACTTACAAGATGCTGTTCCCTGGCGCTGACAATCAGGTTGTTCTGGAATTTGATCACTTTGCATACGGTGGATCAGGGGCTGATGGAATGGCCGTTGTTTTGTCAGATGGTTTAGTGACAGCGCAACCAGGTGCGGCTGGCGGGCCTCTCGGTTATGGCGCGCGCAGCAATGTCAACGGTTTTGCCGGTGGTTGGTTAGGTATCGGTCTTGATGAGTATGGGAACTTTTCTACTGAAGGTGGGCCAAGGGGGGCTGGACCTGGGGCTCGACGCCCCCAGTCTGTGGTGATCCGAGGTTCGGGTAGTGGTACCTCGGGTTATAGTTATCTTGCAGGTGCTTGTATAAATGGAACCCAGAATACCGGTTCTTGCCTCTCGCCAAGAGTCGATGGGAACGGTAGTGCTAACCCAGTGCATCGTTACCGGATTGAAGTTGACTCGCGCCAGAGTAATAAAACCTTTGTAGAAGTCAGTCGCCGTACCAGCGGAAATCAATTCACCATCCTCATTCCTCGCTTTGAGCTAAAAGGTCAGGTAACGACGCCCAATGATTTTCAGCTCTCTCTGACGGGCTCGACTGGCGGTTTAACCAATTTCCATGAGCTCGATAATTTTCAGGTATGTGCGCTAAAAAGTCGGCCATTGAATGTGCAGATCGATCACTTTCGTTTTGACTACAGTCGTGTGCCGCTGACCTGTAATCCACAAGATGTCACGCTAACGGCCTGTGCTAATAGTGACTGTTCGGTTCAATATAAAGGTCCTGTGACTGCTTATCTGTTACCTAAAAAACTTGCGCAAGGAGAGTGGCGCGACAGTCAGGGCAACGTGTTAGCCAATGATCAAGTGACGTTCAGCGGCGGGAAAGTGGATCTGCGCTTACGCAGCCCGATTAAAGGCAAGATAACACTGGGAGTAGAAGGATCCACGCCCGCGACCAGACCTTTAAGCTCGACTTTGTGCAGGATGGGCAGTGGTGCCTATTCGATCGGTGCTTGCACAATCGACTTCGCTGACAGTGGTTTTATCTTTGATGTGCTGGATACCTATTCCAACCAGCCTCAGGATGTGACTATCAGTGCGGTCAAAAAAGACGACATTACCAAGCAATGTGTGCCTGGATTTACCGGCGTGAGGTCTGTCGGCTTTTGGGGAACGTACAACAATCCAAATACCAATAGCTTTGGTAGCAAGATCTCCATCGATGGCAACGCTATTGCAACTTATGCCGGCAGTGTTTCTTCACCAACACCAACCACCCTCAACCTGACTTTTGATAATCAGGGTAAAGCGACCTTGAAAAAAGTGACCTACCCGGATGCGGGTCAGATGCAGCTTTCAGCCAGTCATAATGGCAGTGGTGAGACGGCGGGTCTGGTGATGACGGGGGCCGACACGTTTGTGGCACGTCCTGTCGGCTTGTGTATAACCCCTCCGCAAGGGGTCTGCGCGGTGGGTGACAGCAGTTGTCCGGTATTCAAAAAAGCAGGGGAAACGTTCCTGGTAGATATCAAGGCGATGGCCTGGGAGTCGGCCAATGATGGGGATATCTGCGTAGGGAATCAGACTACGCCCAACTTTGCCCTGCCCAATATTGCTCTGGGCAGTACGCTGGTGGCACCCAATCCGGGCACCAATGCAACGCTGGGTACTACCACCTATAGCCATGTGGCTGCGGCCAACAGTGCCAATAGCGTTAGCCAGACCGTGAGCGAGGTGGGAGTGTTCCGGATGACGGCGACGCCACCGGCGGCAAAGCCGCCAGAAGGAAGCACTGTATCTACGGGCTATTTCGGCTATACCATCCCTCCCGCCAGCAGCGTGCCGGTGGGACGTTTTGTCCCTTGGGATTTCAATTTGCTGAGCGGGGTGCTTACTCCTGCTTGCGGGCAGTTCAGCTATATGAGTCAGCCATTCGGGGTCAAGATGACGGTACAGGCTCGTAACAAGAGTGCCGGGGTGACCAAAAACTATGGTGGCGAGTTCGCGAAGGGGCGGCTCTATCTGGTGGCAGGCAATAATCATGATGGGATTGATCGCACGGATCGAGTGGGGAGCATGATGGCCAGCTGGGCATCAGGCGAAGCCAATATTGACAGCCAGAGCCGCTTTGCCCGGCTTTCTGAGCGCGATCCCGGCCTGACTACTCCCGAAGAGCCCTTTAAGTTACTGCGTTTTGGCCTGCAAGTGCTTGATGAGGAGTCACCCTCAGTCACTTTCATGGCTGATGCTGACCTGAATCCTGGCATCAAGAATGGTTGTACCAAAGGGGTTAACTGCAATGCCAAGCAGTTGACGATTCCTACGCGGGTGAATAACACCATGACGGCTTATTATGGCCGCCTGCAGGCGGGCACGGCGGCGGGTCTTGCCTCGGCGCCGCTGGCCATTCCACTGCAGATGCAATATTACGAAGGGGGCAACTGGCTGCAAAACAAGGAAGATCAATGTACCCAGCTCTCTTTGGCCAATCAGGGGTTCATTTTCCTCAATCCGAGTCACACCTTTGATGCGGCGACTCGCGAGCTGAATCTGGGGGCGGGTCGCAAGATCAAGCTGGGGTTGGGCAGTTCGGCACCGGGTGGGGATGCTGCACTGGCGAAAGACGGGGAGATCCTGTTCCACTTTGCCAAGCCGGACATCTCGGTGCGCATTCCCTACAAGGTCGATTTGGCAAAACAGCCGTCGCAGCCCCTCTGGTTGTCTGACCCAACGAGTGCCAATGACGGCAACCTGCAAGGTGAGGCCATTTTCGGCTCCAGCCGGGGTAATGACAGAATTATTTATCGGCGCGAAGTATTGCAGTAATTGATGTGTAAGGGGGGTTGGCTCAACAGCATCCCCCTAAATCCTTGTTTATTAGTGTTTGCAAGCGTGTGCGAGTGAGTGATGACTCGCATTTTTGTCGCGCCTGATTGATTGGCGACAGTTTGAGCGCTTGCCCATTGGGGTGGGCATTGGTAAAGTTAGCCGGTTTTCTGCACCTCCAAATTCTTAGGATTTCCCGTAGCCATGTTCAAAAAGCTCAGAGGCGTCTTTTCCAACGATCTGTCGATCGATTTGGGAACTGCCAACACCCTGATCTATGTAAAAGATCAAGGGATCGTCCTTAACGAACCCTCAGTTGTCGCCATTCGCCAAGAGCGCGGGAACGCCAAATCGGTCGCTGCTGTCGGTCATGCCGCCAAGCAGATGCTGGGCCGTACCCCGGGCAACATCTCCGCGATCCGCCCGATGAAAGATGGCGTGATCGCCGATTTCTACGTGACCGAGAAGATGCTGCAGCACTTCATCAAACAGGTTCACGACAACAACTATTTCCGCCCCAGCCCACGTGTGCTGGTGTGTGTACCGTGCGGTTCCACCCAGGTTGAGCGTCGCGCCATCAAGGAGTCCGCACTGGGCGCCGGTGCCCGCGAGGTCTACCTGATCGACGAGCCTATGGCTGCTGCCATCGGTGCCGGCCTGCCGGTGTCCGAAGCGACCGGTTCCATGGTGGTCGATATCGGTGGTGGTACCACTGAAGTGGCCATCATCTCCCTGAACGGTGTGGTCTACTCCCAGTCCGTCCGTATCGGTGGCGACAAGTTTGACGAGGCGATCATCAGCTACGTCCGTCGCAACTACGGCAGCCTGATCGGTGAAGCGACTGCCGAGCGCATCAAGCACGAGATCGGCTCCGCCTATCCGGGCGAAGAGGTGCGCGAGATTGAAGTCCGTGGTCGCAACCTGGCCGAAGGTGTACCGCGCAGCTTCACCCTCAACTCCAACGAAATCCTGGAAGCGCTGCAAGAGCCGTTGTCCGGTATCGTGGCTGCCGTCATGGTGGCGCTGGAGCAGTCTCCGCCGGAACTGGCTTCCGACATCTCCGAGCGCGGCATGGTGCTGACCGGTGGTGGTGCGTTGCTGAAAGATATCGACCGTCTGCTGATGGAAGAGACCGGCATTCCTGTCGTCGTGGCCGAAGATCCCCTCACCTGTGTGGCCCGTGGCGGCGGCAAGGCGCTGGAGTTGATCGATATGCACGGTGGCGATCTGTTCCACTACGAATAAGACCCAAAGCCGGCCAGCGTGCCGGCTCTTTTTTGACGACCCATGAAACCCATTTTTGGTAGAGGCCCTTCGCTTCAGTTACGGTTGTTTCTCGCCGTCATCATCTCCATCGCTGCCATCGTCGCGGATTCCCGCTTCGGTGTGTTTACCCATGTCCGCGTCTACCTCAGTTCGTTAGTCAGTCCCCTGCAATACATGGCCAATGCGCCGGGTACCCTGCTCGACACCATGTCGACCCAGGTGCAGACCCGCGCCGATCTCATCGAGCAGACCAAGCAGCAGGAGCAACAGCTGTTTACCCTGCGTGCCCGTCTACTCAAAATGGATCAGCTGGAGCACGAGAACCAAAGGCTGCGTGAGCTGCTCGGTTCGCCGGTGCACAAGGAGTCCCGCAAGATGGTGGCCGAGCTGCTGTCGGTGGATTCCGACCCCTTCAGCCATCAGGTGCTGATCAACAAGGGGGCGCTGGATGGCGTCTACAACGGTCAGGCGGTGATCAACGATCAGGGGGTGATTGGTCAGGTGCTCCACGTGGGCTCCACCACCAGTCGCGTGCTGCTGATCACCGACTCCAGCCACGGCATTCCGGTGCGGGTGCTGCGCAACGACTTGCGCGCCATTGCCTCCGGCAGTGGCGAGCTCGACAAGCTTGAGCTGCGCAACCTGCCGCGCAACACCGATATTCAGGTGGGTGATCTGCTGGTCACCTCGGGTCTGGGTGGCCGTTTCCCGGAAGGTTATCCGGTGGCGACTGTGACCCGCTCCGAGTATGTGGAGGGCAAGCCCTTCGCTCAGGTCGAGGCCAAGCCGCTGGTGGAGCTGGACAGACTGCGTTATCTGCTGCTGCTGTGGACCGACAAGAAGCCTGAAGTACATGATGAGGATGGCGAACGGGCGGCTCCCGCTGCGTCCGCCGCAGGAGCCACCCGCTAATGCTAGAACCCGCCAGCGGCAGGATCTGGATCTGGATCTCGATCCTGCTGGCCTTGAGCCTGTCGATCCTGCCGCTTCCTTTTGAATTTGACCCCTTCCGTCCGGACTGGCTGGCCATGGTGCTCATCTACTGGGCACTGGCCTTGCCGCACCGGACCAACGTCGGCACCGCCTGGGTGGCGGGCCTGCTGCTGGATGTGCTGCTTGGCAGCACCCTCGGCGTGCGGGCGATGGCGATGGCCATCACCACCTATCTGGCGGCCTTCCAGTTCCAGAAGATCCGCAACTTCTCCCTCTGGCAGCAGGCGCTGATCATCGGTGGCCTCTCGCTGGTGGGTAAAATGACGGTATTCTGGGCCGAGCATCTGTTCAGCCAGGCCAGTCTCAACTTCTCCTACTTTTGGTCGACGTTGACGACGATGCTAATATGGCCCTGGGTGTTTCTGGTGCTGCGCAAGGTGCGGCGCCGCTTCAATATCAGGTAAATATGAATAAAAACAACGAACCACAACTCTATCTCGCCTCGGCTTCTCCCCGTCGCCGTGAACTGCTGACCCAGATTGGCTACCGCTTCGAGGTGCTGAAACTGGATGTGCCCGAGCAGCGGGAAGAGGGTGAAAAGGCGCAGGATTACGTCTGCCGCCTCGCCCGTGACAAGGCGATGGCGGGCGTGGCGTGTGCGCCGACGGCGTTGCCGGTGCTGGGTGCCGACACCATAGTGGTGCTGGGCGACCGGGTACTGGAGAAACCGTCCGATCTGCTGGATGCCAAAGATATGCTGGAGTCCCTCTCCGGCAAGGTGCATCAGGTGATGACGGCGGTAGCGCTGGCCAGCAAGGATCGTTGTGACGTGCGTCTGGTCACCACCAACGTGGCGTTTCGCAAGCTGGACGAGGCCGAGATCGAGGCCTACTGGCAGACCGGTGAGCCCTGTGACAAGGCCGGGGCTTATGGCATTCAGGGTATTGCCGGCAAGTTTGTCAGCCGCATCGAAGGGAGCTATAGCGCCGTGGTCGGCCTGCCCCTGCTGGAGACAGACCTGCTGATCAAGCATCATCTGGAACAGCTCAAATAATTTCCCGTCAGCTGTGCTCTGCTGCGTTTCTCCCTTGCGCGCGTTGTACCGGATTGGCTCTATAGAATTCAAAACTGGAACAGGCAAGGTTACTTATGTCGGTAGAACTGCTGGTTAACGTTACCCCCTCCGAAACCCGGGTCGCTCTGGTCGAAAACGGTCTGCTGCAGGAAGTGCATGTAGAGCGTCAGGCCAAGCGCGGCATTGTCGGCAATATCTACAAAGGCAAGATCAGTCGGGTGCTGCCCGGTATGCAGGCGGCCTTCGTCGATATCGGCATGGACAAGGCAGCTTTTTTGCACGCCTCTGATATCGTCCCCCACACCGAGTGTGTGGCGGTGAAGGAGAAGGAGCAGTTCCAGGTCGGTAACATCGCCGAGCTGGTGCGTCAGGGGCAGGACATCATGGTGCAGGTGGTGAAAGATCCGCTGGGTACCAAGGGTGCCCGTCTCACTACCGATATCACCCTGCCATCCCGCTATCTGGTCTTTATGCCGGGCAGTGCCCACGTCGGTGTCTCTCAACGTATCGAGTCCGAAGCGGAGCGGGAGCGCCTCAAGCGCACCGTAGCTGGTTATGTGGACGAGCTGGGTGGTTACATCATCCGTACCGCTGCCGAAGGGGTGGGGGAGCAGGAGCTGGAGCAGGATGCTGCCTTCCTGAAACGGCTGTGGCGCAAGATCCTCGAGCGCAAGCAGAAGTATCCCCCCTGCAAGATCCTCTACGAGGATCCCAGCCTGGCATTCCGTGTAGTGCGCGACTTTGTCGGTGCCGAGCTCGACAAGATCCGCGTTGACTCGCGCCAGAGCTTCGATCAGCTAAAGCGCTTCACCGAGGAGTATGTGCCGGAGCTGGCCAGCAAGCTGGAGTACTATCCCGGCGAGTCGCCCATCTTCGATCTCTACGACGTGGAGAACGAGATCCAGCGGGCGCTGGAGCGCAAGGTGGAGCTGAAATCCGGCGGCTACCTCATCATCGATCAGACCGAAGCCATGACCACGGTGGATATCAACACCGGCGCCTTTGTCGGCCATCGCAATCTGGAAGAGACCATCTTCAACACCAACGTCGAGGCAACGGCGGCCATCGCCCGTCATCTGCGCCTGCGCAACCTCGGCGGCATCATCATCATCGACTTCATCGACATGCAGTCGGAAGATCACCGCCGTCGGGTGTTGCACAGCCTGGAGCAGGCGTTGTCCAAGGATCGCGCCAAGACCAACGTCAACGGCTTCTCCCAGCTCGGTCTGGTGGAGATGACCCGCAAGCGCACCCGCGAGAGTCTGGAGCATGTGCTCTGCTCCGAGTGCCCCGAGTGCAAGGGACGCGGCCGGGTCAAGACGGTGGAGTCGGTCTGCTTCGAGATCCTGCGGGAGATCATCCGGGTCAATCGTGCCTACGATGCGGATCAGTTCACCGTCTACGCGGCCCCGGCCGTGGCCGACTACCTCCATGGTGAGGAGTCCCACAGTCTGGCGGAGCTGGAAGTGTTCATCGGCAAGCAGGTGCGGGTAGTGAGCGAACCCCTCTGCGGTCAGGAGCAGTTCGACGTGGTGATGATGTAATTGGTCTATCGCTGGCTGAGTCGGGGCTGGTTGGCCCTGGGGGTCCTGTTCGTACTGATGGCCATGCTGGTCACCCTGGTACGGGTCGGGGGCCCTTTGCTGAATCAATACCGGGAGAGTCTGATCCACACTCTGCTGGGTGATTCACAACTCAAGGTCAGCGTGGAGCAAGTGGGGCTGGACTGGACACAGTCCGGGCCCGCCCTCGAACTGCAGCAACTCGCCATCGCCCCGGATTCGGGGCGTTTTGCCGTACAGCTCGGCAAAGCCTGGGTGCATCTCGACTTCTGGCGCACCATTAACGAGCTAAAGCCGGTGTTTGGCGAGCTGATCCTGAGCGATGGCGATATCACCATCGACTTGCGCCAACCGGCTGACGACAGCCCCTCCGGCGATCCCCAGCAGGGTGCCCTGCTGCGCTTTCTGCTGACCCAGCTCTCTACCTTCGATGTGCATAATACCCGCCTCAGCGTCACCACCTCCCTCGGTGATCTGCGCGCCCTCGACATCGCCCAACTGCGCTGGCAGAACCGTGGCAAGCGCCATCAGGGGGTCGGCAAGGCTTACCTCATCAACGGGGTGGGCGAGAGCACCCTCGATCTGATTCTGGATGTGGACGCCCCGACTGCCCGGCTCGATCGCCTCAAGGGGCAGCTCTATCTGGGGGCCCGCCAGCTCGATATCACCCCGACCCTGGCCAAAATCCATGCGGGCGAACCCAAGGTTGCCGGTCAGCTCGACTTCCAGCTCTGGAGCGAGTTTGACAGCGGCAAGCTGGGCAATACCCTGCTGGCGTTTGGCAACAATTACCTGATCTGGAAGGATCCCAAGAAAGGGGATATGCACCGCTTCGGCCTCGATGGCGGCAAGATCCAGCTGCGCCGTGAGGGCACCGACTGGCAACTGGCGAGCCATAACGTCACCTTCAAGCTGGATGGCAAGCCCTGGTTGCAGAGCCGCTTGCAGCTGGAGCGGATCGGGGATCGGGTGCAGGGCTATCTGCCCAGCATAGAGTTCGACAAGATCACCCAGATCAGTCAGCTGGTCTCGGCGCTCTACCCCACACTCTGCGAGACCCTGCGCCAAACCAATCCGCAGGGTTCGGTGCAGGAGCTGACGCTGCTGGCCAATGCCGATTGGCAGGATCTCTCCCTCAGTGGCCGCTTCAGCAAGGTGCGCCTCAAGGCGTGGCAGGATATACCCGGGATGCAGGATCTCAACGGCGAGTTCTGGCTTACCCCGAGCGGCGGTAGCGCCAGATTGGCGCTGGCGAACGACAAGGTGGATCCCGCCCGTCACTTCAAGATGCCGATCCCGGTCGACAACTTCTCGGCCCGCCTCGACTGGTGGCGCGAGGAACAGGGCTGGGTGCTCTACGGGCAGGATATCGCGCTGGATAACCCAGACCTGACCCTGTCCAGCCGTTTCCGCCTCGATCTGTTCGAGCACCCTTTCCTGGCCCTGACCGGCCGCATCGATGTGAAGAATGCGGGCCATGCGGATCGCTACTTCCCGCTGCAGGCGATGGACAAGGGGCTGGTGGATTACCTGAGCGGCGCCATCAAGGGGGGCAAGGCCAAGGGGGCCGACCTGCTCTGGTATGGCGAGTTTCGGGATTTCCCCTACGACAACGGAAAGGGCATCTTCCAGGTGGCGGTGCCGCTGGAGCAGGCCACCTACGAATTCTTCCCCGGTTGGCAACCGCTCACCGACCTGCAGATCGATCTCTTGTTCCAGAATGCCGGTCTCGATATGCGCAGCCGATCCACCAAACTCGGCAAGGCGAGCTCCGACTCGGTGCATGCCTGGATCCCGGATCTCTCCCCTGGTGCCCATCTCTATGTGGATGCCAAGGTGCAGGGCGAGGGCAAGGCCATCAGCGACTACCTGCAGGACTCCCCGCTGGGCAGTTCGGTAGGTCAGGCGCTGCGAGAGATCGAGATCCGCGGCCCGATGGCCGGTTCGGTCAAGCTCGATATTCCTCTCGATGGCGAGAGCGAGGTCAAGGCGAGCGGCGATGCCACCTTCAGCAACAACAAGGTGCGGGTTGCCAGTCTGGATCTGCCGCTGGAGAAGGTGCAGGGGCGCCTCGAATATGACAACGAACAGACCCGTTTCAGCAACCTCAAGGCGAGCCTGTGGAACCAGCCGCTGACCCTCGACTATCAGGGGCGCCAGCATCCGGATCACTATCAGGTCGACCTCGATTTCAAGGGGCAGTGGGATAGCCGCCGCCAGCCCGCTGCCATCTCCTCGTACGGTATCCTCAACGGTCGAAGCAACTGGGGCGGCAAGCTCGGGTTGACCCTGCCCGAGAGCAAGCCGCTGCGCTTCCAGCTGGCGCTCGACTCCAACCTGCAGGGGATGGGGCTGGATCTGCCGCTGCCGCTGGCCAAGAGCAGTGCCAGCCGGCTGCCGCTCAAGGTGATCGCTCGTGGCCGGGATGGCGGCGCCGACATTCGCGCAGTGCTGGGGGCTGATGTGGATATGCAGACCCGACTGGTCTACGGCGAAGGGGTGCCTTATCTTAGCCGGGTGCGGGTCGATGTGGGTCAGCCGGGCGCCCGGGTAATGCGCGATGCCCCCATGCTGCTCGCCATCAACCAGCAGGAGGCCGATGTCGGTGGCTGGCTGGCGCGACTCAAGCAGTGGCTACCCTCCGGCAATGCGCCGACCGGTACTGCCGTGGTTGGCCCCTCTTTCCTGCCGCAGGAGTGGTGGGTGGATGGCCAGCTGGCTCGCGCCTATATCGGCAGTGCCACCCTCAAGGCGGCGCGTTTCACCGTGGGGCCGACCAATCAGGCGACCGAAGTGATGATCGACAGCCCCGATGTGATGGGGGTGATCCGCCTGCCCGCAGTGGCCAATCGCCCGGTGGATGCCAAGTTTGCCCGCATCTACTGGTCTGGCAAGAGTTCGGATCTCAGCCCGGATCCCGATGCCAAACAGGACAACGCCATCATGGCATCCATCCCCTGGTTGAAGGTGAGCTGCGTCGATTGCCGCTTTGGCGAGCTACCTCTTGGGGAAGTGAAAGGGGAGCTGGTGCCCGGCGCCAACAAGGTGACCCTCAAGGGGCTGGATGTGCGGCTGGCGGGGAGTCAGCTCACCGGCAGCGTCGACTGGCTGGCCGATGGCAACCGGATGGAGACCCGCGCCCGTGGCAAGCTGACCAGCAACAACAGCGAACTGCTGCTCAAGCGGCTCGGCTACACCTCGCCCATCGGCGATGCCCCCGGCTCCCTCGCTTTTGATCTGAACTGGCAGGATGTGCCCTATCGCCCAAGCCTGCCGACCTTGGGGGGGCGTGCCAACTATCAGCTGGAGGGCGGCACCCTGCGGGAGGTCAACGACAAGGGGGCGCGACTGCTCTCCCTGCTCAGTCTCGACTCCCTGCTGCGCAAGCTGCGCCTCGATTTTCGCGATGTGTTCGACAAGGGCTTCTACTTCGAATCCATGTCTGCCTCTGCCAAGATCAAGCAGGGGGTGGTGGATAATCAGGACTTCTTCATGAAAGGGGCCGCCGGCAATCTGCGTGGCGAGGGGATTGCCGATCTGGTGCGCTGGCGGCTCGATTACGAGCTGAGCTTCTCCCCCAATCTGGGGGGCACCCTGCCGGTTGTGGCCGCCTTCTCCATCACGCCGGTGACCGGTCTTTATGTGCTGGCCCTCTCCAAGCTGCTGGAGCCGGTGGTGGACGTGGTGACCCGCATCGATTTTCGCATCTCGGGCCCGCTCGACGATCCCAAGCTGATCGAAGCTGGCCGGGATCGCGCTCGCATCAAGCTCAACCAGCAGCAGAAAGAGGCGGTCGATGCGGTGGCGCCCAAACTGCCTGCTGCCAAGAGCACTCCCTTTCTGCTGAATCCGCAACCGGGTGGCCCGAACCAGCCCTGACCTGCACCATCACAAGGAGTGAGCCATGATCCGACATATCCTGCTGATCGCCTTCAAGCCGGGCACCCAGCCTGCCCAGATAGATGCGGTGCGTACCGCCTTTCTCGCCATTCCCCATCAGGTCAGCGGCGTGACCGCCGTGGAGTGGGGTCGTGATGACAGCCCGGAGGGGCGAGCCGAGGGGTTTACCCACAGCGTGCTGATGACCTTCGCCGACGAAGCGGCCCGCCAGCGCTATCTGCCCCACCCGGATCACGATGCCCTCAAGGCCATCTTCCGTCCGGTGCTGGAGCGCATCATAGTGCTGGATTACACCCTGCAGGCAGGGGATCGGGTTGTGTCAGAGGGGCCGTTATGATGGTGGATGAGCACTGGGCTGCCATCCCGCCACTGCAGCGCGCACTGCTGGAATCAGTTATGAAACATGGCGCAGCCCATCCTGCGATTGATGCTGGGGTAGTGGTTGGGTCGCTCGCCAAGGGCAAGGCAGACAGGGTATCAGATGTCGATCTCTTGCTGCTGGCCGAGCCGGGCTTCCATAAGCAGGGAGACGAACTGGTGCGCACCATTGTGGGGGATCGGCCCATCTTTCACTGCTGGCAAGGAAGACATGAAGAGGTCTGTTCATACTGGCGCTTCATATTCCTCGACATGTCCAGCATCGAGATCCACATCCTTGATCGGGGGGCTGAGTTCCCCCTTGCCAAACCTTATTTGCCACTGTTCGATAAAACTTTCTCCCTTGGTGCGCTTGAGGTATCTGGCCCTGCCCCAAGCCATTGGGACTTTCCTGCCTATATGGCTGAAGGGGATGGCCTGGTGTGGGAGTTGTTCGATTGCCTCAAATGGGCGGAACGGGGCCAGCGTGGCTTGGTCAGACATCATCTTCGCAAGCTGCTGGCCGAGATGGATAAAGACCCGAATATTGTGGATCGTGATTAACGCGGACAAGGAGAGAGTCATGTGGTTAGCCGCAATACAGCTGGTATCTGGCCGTCGCTGGCAGGATAACCGGGAGCAGATCGCCGCCGAGCTGGCGGCCTTGCCCAAAGAGCGGCCACTGCTGGTGCTGCTGCCGGAGAACTTTGCCCTGTTTGGTGAACGGCAGGGCTATCTGGATGGTGCCGAGGCAATTGGCCCCGACCCCAGCCCCGATCTGGGCGGAGCCGCGCCCATCCAGCAACAACTGGCCGCATGGGCCCGAGAGTACGGCATCTGGCTGGTGGCGGGGGCTATGCCGACCACCATCGCCGGTTCAGACCATATCCACACCAGCTCGCTGGTGTTTGATCCAAGCGGTGAGCTCAGGAGCCACTACCACAAGATCCACCTGTTCGACGTGGATGTGGCGGACAATCACGGTCGCTACCGTGAGTCGGAGACCTTCAGCCCGGGGGAGGCGCCTGTGCTGGTGGACTCTCCCTTTGGTCCCCTCGCCCTCTCGATCTGTTATGATCTGCGCTTTCCCGAGCTCTACCGCCAGTTGGCCCGTGCCGGTGCCCGCGTGCTGCTGGTACCTGCCGCCTTTACCGCCGTGACCGGCGAGGCGCACTGGGAGCCACTGCTGCGGGCTCGCGCCATCGAAAACCAGTGCTACGTAGTCGCTGCCAATCAGGGCGGCACTCACGAAACGGGGCGCCAGACCTGGGGCCACAGCATGGTGATCGACCCCTGGGGTCGGGTGCTGGCGAGCAAAGAGTCCGGGCGCGGCACAGTGCTGGCGAAGATGGAGCCCGGATTTATCGACGAATTGCATCGCACCATGCCAGTGCTGCAACACGCCCGTTTGCTCTGATGGTGTGGTGAAAAATTGAAACGCAGCCGTTTGCCCGTGCTGGAGCATACCCGTTTGTTGTGATGGTGTGGCTTGTCGCCAACCCGTCGGCAAGACGATTTAAAACAGCTCGTTACGAGAGTGGAGAAGAAGATTGAGTCTATTGAGCCAGGTTAGTGCCTCCCTGTTGGCCCCGAACGATCTCGACGAAGGGCGCCTGCAGCAGCTGCTCGGCAGCCTGATGAGCCATCAGGTGGAGTTCGGCGATCTCTATTTCCAGCGCAGCTGGCACGAGTCCTGGATGCTGGAAGATGGCATCGTCAAGGATGGCAGCTACAACATCGATCAGGGGGTCGGGGTGCGCGCCGTCAGCGGCGAGAAGACTGGCTTCGCCTACTCGGACGAGCTGAGCCTGCTGGCGCTGCAACAGTCGGTGACTGCCGCTCGCGGCATCGCCGCAGCCGGTGCTCACGGCAAGGTGAAGGCGTGGGCGCGCACCGAAGCGAACCTGCTCTATCCGGCCATGGATCCGCTGCAGACCCTCGACAAGCACCAGAAGATTGCCCTGCTGGAGCAGATGGACAAGTTCGCCAGAAGTCTGGATCCCGCCATCAATCAGGTGATGGCCTCCATCAGCGGCGTCTACGAAGAGGTGCTGGTGGCAGCCACCGACGGCACCCTGGCTGCCGATGTGCGTCCGCTGGTGCGTCTGTCGGTGACCGTGATCGCCGAGAAGGGCGATCGCCGCGAGCGTGGCAGTGCCGGTGGCGGCGGGCGCTTTGGTTACGACTGGTTCCTCGAACTGGACGGGCTGGAGAGCCGCGCTTTTGGCTATGTGCGTGAGGCGGTGCGTCAGGCGCTGGTCAATCTGGAAGCCATCGACGCGCCAGCCGGCACCATGCCGGTGGTGCTGGGTGCCGGCTGGCCTGGTGTGCTGCTGCATGAGGCGGTGGGTCACGGTCTGGAGGGCGATTTCAACCGCAAGGGCTCTTCCGCATTTGCCGGTCGCATCGGCGAGCAGGTGGCCTCCAAGCACTGCACCATCGTCGATGACGGCACCCTGCCGGGTCGGCGTGGCTCCGTCAGCATAGATGACGAGGGGACGCCGGGTGGCTACAACGTGCTGATCGAGAACGGTATCCTCAAGGGCTATCTGCAAGACAAGCAGAACGCCCGCCTGATGGGTGTGCCACTCACCGGCAACGGGCGCCGCGAATCCTACGCTGCCATGCCGATGCCGCGCATGACCAACACCTACATGTTGGCGGGTCAGTACGATCCGGCCGAGATCATCGCCTCGGTGAAGAAGGGCATCTATGCCCCCAACTTCGGCGGCGGTCAGGTGGATATCACCTCCGGCAAGTTTGTCTTCTCCGCCTCCGAGGCCTACCTCATCGAGGATGGCAAGATCACCGCCCCCATCAAGGGCGCGACCCTGATCGGCAACGGCCCCGAGGCGATGAGCCAAGTATCCATGGTGGGTAGCGATCTTGCACTGGATCGCGGAGTCGGTATCTGCGGAAAAGAGGGGCAGAGCGTGCCGGTCGGTGTCGGCCAGCCCACCCTCAAACTGGATCAGCTCACCGTGGGTGGCACTTCGTAGGTTTTGGTTAGCCGCGCAGCGGCGTAACCCGACGCATTCAAACCCCGGCTCTTGCCGGGGTTTTGCTATTCAGAGAACCACAGGCAACAAAAAGCCCCGGTCGTTGGACCGGGGCTGGCGGGCTATTCGGTATCAGTTGACGGATATGGCGCGGGCGTCGATGAAATAGCGAGCGTTACCCTGTTTGTCGATCTGGATTTTGGCAACCAGCTGCTCTTGATCTTTATATTCCCAGCGTTGCTCGATCTTGGCGAGGGATGGGCTCGCAATCCCAACCACGTTCAGGTACTCGTGAAACAGGCTATGGCTCCCTATTTCGGTCAGCATCTTGTCCATCTGCATACTCTCCTGAAGTTGAGTGGGTATTCATCAACAAACCTATCAGCGTCCATCTGAATACAGTCTGTATGAAAAACAAACTAACTCATTTGTGTGTCAATAACATGATCAGGAACAAGATCAGTGCAGATCGTCAGGGACTTTTTGATACCGTTTTCAATCAGGGCCGGTGGGCTTTTGCGGCAACTGATCAAACGTGCCGGAAGCCTTTGGGAGCGCCGGTGCGGTTTGCACGGCCTGGCCGTTGTGGAAGACCGGATCCTGTGCCACTTCCTTGATGCCGTTGATGCAAAACTGCATACCCATGCAGACCAGCAGGAAACCCATGATACGGGTCATGGCATCGATGCCGGTGGCGCCCAGGATCTTGCAGACCGGATCCGCCAGCTTCAATACTCCCCAGCTGATCAGGCTCATCAGGGCAAACGCCGTTACCACACCGGCGTAGATGGTGAGGCGGTTGTACTCGTCAGGCAGCTCGGCAATCTGGGCTGCCCCGCTTATTACCAGCGCCATGGTGCCCGGCCCGCACATGCTGGGCATGGTGAGCGGTACGAAGGCAATGCTCTGGTTTATATCGACCCCGCTCTGCTGGCTGGGGGCGGGGAACAGCATGCGAAAGCCGATAAAGCCGATGATGAGGCCACCGGCCAGGCGCAAGCCCGGAATGGAGATCCCGAACAGATCCAGGATCGAGGATCCGATAAAGAAGGTGATGCAGAGGGTGCAGAACAGATAGATGGCGGCCAGATTGACCTGACGGCGCACGTGTTCGCGCGACATCCCCTTGCTCAGTCCCAGCAGCAGGGTGGCCGTGGTGGGCGGGTTGACCATGGGCAGCAGCGCCAGCAAGGTGAGTAATACGACCTGAAAGAACATCTTGAGCCTCGGATAAAGAGTTGGACGTCATGGGGCGACGCGGGTGGCAGGCCCCAGAGGGAGGCTATCTTATGCTGGTGAAACTGAACATAAGCAGTACAAAAAAGCCCCGGCAGATGCCAGGGCTTGTTGTTCGGGTCAGGCCGCTTGCGGCGCTTGCTGCTGCCGGATGGCCCGTTGCTGGAACCAGAGCCAGAGACCGATGGCGAAACCCAGCACTGACAGACTCACCACATAGTGGGAGGGGGCCAGCATGTCGCTCTTCATCCAGAGGGTCACCGCCATCGGGGTGAGGCCGCCGAAGATGGCGTAGGCCACGTTGTAGGAGAACGACAAGCCGGAGAAGCGCACCACCGGCGGGAAGGCGTTGACCATCACGTAAGGCACGGCACCGACAATCCCGACCGCAAAGCCCGCCAGCATGTAGAGCGGCACCAGCGGGCTCGTGCCTGCCGCCAGACCGTGATAGAAGGTGTAGCTGGAGCCTGCCAGCAGCAAGGAACCGAGCATGAAGGTGATACCGCTGCCCAGCAGGTCGATCAGTCGGCCATAGACGATGCAGCCGAGGGTCAGGGCCACGATGGCCAGCGAGTTGGCGGTCAGGGCGTCGGCCGGGCTGATGCTATAGACCTTCTGCAGATAGGTCGGGGTCATCAGGATCACCACCACGATCCCGGCGGAGAGCAGCCAGGTCAGCAGCATGGAGACCACCACGCTGCTCTTGTGATTGCGCAGCACCGTCTTGAGGGGCAGCTCGTCAGCCAGGGTCTTGTTGGCTTGCATCTCGGCGAAGACCGGGGTCTCGTGCAACCAGCGACGCAGGTACATGGCGACGATGCCGAAGATACCGCCCAGCAGGAAGGGCACTCGCCAGCCCCACTCGCTCACTTCGGCCGGGGTCAGGCTCTTGTTGACCGCAGTGGCGATGAGGGAGCCGAGCAGGATGCCAGCCGTCAATCCCGCCGTGAGCGTGCCGCAGGCGACCCCGATCCGACGGGCAGGAACGTGCTCGGCGACAAATACCCAGGCGCCGGGCACTTCACCGCCGATGGCGGCGCCTTGCAGGATCCGCAGTCCCAGCAGGGCGATGGGGGCACCGATGCCGAGCACCGCATAGGTGGGCAGCAGACCGATCAACAGGGTCGGCAGCGCCATCATGATGATGCTGAGGGTGAACATCCGCTTGCGGCCGATGAGATCGCCAAAGTGGGCCATGATGATGCCGCCGAGCGGGCGAGCCAGATAACCGGCGGCGAAGATGCCGAAGGTCTGGAACTGGCGCAGCCACTCGGGAATATCGGCCGGGAAGAACAGCTCGCCGATGACCACGGCGAAGAAGACGAAGATGATGAAGTCGTAAAACTCCAGCGCGCCGCCGAGGGCAGCCAGACTCAGGGTTTTGTAATCCTGTCGATTGAGGGGGCGGGCGTGATCGTGTTGTTGTATGGTCGTGGTCATATCCGTATGTTTCCCATCGGTTTTTTTAGTTATTGTCACCCCGGATAAGGGGCATATACAGGTGATCGAGAGTATGCTGCCTGCCTCTTGTGTGTAAATCGCGCAATTCGCAACACTGTCTTGCATCTTTTTGGGGCAATCCGAGTGCCCCGCTGGCGGAGGTATGATGGAAAAGAAACGGGTACTGCTCTCCTGGAGCAGCGGCAAGGATTGCGCATGGGCACTGCATCAGTTGCGGCAAGATCCCGCCATCGAAGTGGTGGGGCTGTTTACCACCCTCAATCAGGCATTCGAGCGGGTGGCGATGCACGGGGTGCGCAAGCAGCTGTTGACCGAGCAGGCCGCCTGCGTCGGGCTGCCCCTCATCACCATCGATCTGCCCTGGCCCTGCAGCAACGAGGATTACGCCCGCATCATGACCGGCTTTATCGCCGATGTGGTGGCACAGGGGATCCGCCATATGGCCTTTGGCGACTTGTTCCTCGAGGATGTGCGCGCCTACCGTGAAAAGCAGCTGGCAGGCACCGGCATCGAACCACTGTTCCCGCTCTGGGGCAGCAATACCCGTGAACTGGCGCCGCAGATGGTGGCCGCTGGGTTGAAGGCGCGGATCAGTGTTCTCGACCCGAACAAGCTGGATGCCAGCCTGGGTGGCCATGACTTTGACGAGGTGCTGCTGGCGGCGCTGCCGGAGGGGGTCGATCCGTGCGGCGAGAACGGCGAGTTTCACACCCTGGCCTATGATGGCCCCATGTTCTCCCGTCCGCTCGGCATTCGGGTCGGTGAAACAGTGCTGCGCGACGGCTTTGTCTTTACCGATCTGCTGCCAATCAAGGATTAATTGTCGGGCGTCAAATGCTCCCTTTTGCAGGAGCATTCACAGATTTGAAGGGCGGGATGGGGGCACTATTAGCCCCCTCTTTTGATTGAAGATGACAACCTGCCTTATGAAACACCTCTCTCGTCCGGCGCTGCTTGCCTCCTTGCTGGCTGCGGCCCTCTCTCTGCCTGCCGTCGCGGGTCAAGCCGCTACCGTTCAGCCTATCCCTGCCGGTGTCACCACCGTCACCTTGGCCCAGCAGGCGCCGATACACTGGGTGTCAGTGGAGCAGATTGCCAAGAGTCTGGATGGCCTGCCCCCGATGGCAGTCGGGTTTGATATCGACGATACCCTGCTCTTCTCCAGCCCGGGTTTTTATCGCGGCAAACAGGAGTTCTCGCCCAACGACGAGAGCTATCTGAAGAACCCCGCCTTCTGGGAGAAGATGAACAATGGCTGGGATGCGTTCAGCATGCCGAAAGAGGTGGGCAAGGCGCTCATCGCCATGCATCTCAAGCGCGGTGACCACATCTATTTCGTCACCGGTCGCTCGGCCACCAAGACCGAAACCGTGAGCCAGACTCTGCAGCAGACCATGAATATTCCGGCCGACCAGCTCAATCCGGTGATCTTCGCTGGTGATCAGCCGGGCCAGAACACCAAGGTGCAATGGCTCAAGGATAAGCAGATGAAGCTCTTCTACGGCGACGCCGATGGGGATATCAAGGCGGCGCAGGAGGTCGGCATTCGCGGCATTCGTCTGCTGCGGGCCGCCAACTCCAGCTATCGGCCACTGCCGTTGGCAGGGGCGCTGGGGGAAGAGGTGATCATCAACTCCCAGTTCTGATCCGGAGTGGATCCATGCAAAAGGGCGGGGCCATTGGCACCCGCCCTTTTTGCACCCGTCATCCAGCTCGGGTCAGTCGTCTGCCCACGGCATCTCGGGCAGGCTGTCGAGGAACTCGCCGTAACGGGTCAGATTGAAGGGGCCCTGATCGGCCTCCATCGCCATCAGCTCGGCACCGAGGGCGCAGGCGATATATTGCAGCGCCTCTTCCCGCGGGGTGCCCTTCATTACCAGCCGCATCAGGGTCGCCTTCACATGGGGCGGGTGACCGTCGTTGAGCTGGTTCTCCACCATCTCCAGCAGCGCGTCTTCATCAAAAAATTCCTGAGTGTCGTTCATGGGATATCCGCAACAGTGAATGTGGCGGCCAGTATAGCCTGAATGTGACTAACACCTTGAATGACCAGCGAATAAACAATCTGATGGGGAGGCCATTTGTTACCCATAATTAGGAGGAGTTTGCCAAGGCAAACAGGTTGGAACACAGATAACATGGATGGACACGCCTATGCCCACGATAGATTCCCTGCTGGCCGAGCCCAAGCTACTGCCCCAGATCCCGGAAGTGATGCGCGATTTGATCCAGACCTTCAATGAAAAGGATCCGGATCTGCTCAAGATCAGCAAGTTGATCAACAAGGACCCTGTCATCTCCGCCAAGTTGCTGCGCCTGGCCAACTCGGCCAAATTCGGCAGCAGTCGTCAGATCGGCACCGTCAATGAAGCCGCAGTGCGGCTTGGATTGGCGATGGTACGCAACATGGTGCTGGCCTGCGGGCTCACCGAGTCGGTCACTGCGGTGCCCGGCATTGACCTCAAACATTTCTGGGGCTGCGTCTTCAATGTGGCGGAGCTGGCCCGTCGTCTGGCGGTGAAGAAGGGGATGAAGGGGGATGAGGTCTTTACTTGCGCCCTGCTCTATGACCTTGGCCGACTGGTGATGCACGTAGGCCTGCCGGAAAACACAGTTCACCACATTCACGATCTGGAGTTGCACAAGGGACGGGCCAAGGCGGAAGAGCTGGTGGTCGGCTTCAACTATGCCCAGGTCGGGGCGGCCATGGCACGTTACTGGAAGTTCCCCGAGACCATCAGCAATGCGGTGGAGTATCACTACAACCCCATGCTGGCCAAGGAGTTCTCCGCCGAGGCCGGGTTGATCCATCTGGCGATCGTGCTGGCTGCGCAATCCGATGTGGGGGAAGAGGCGCCGCCCGAGTGGCCCCACAAAGTGGCAGACGCGCTGGGGCTGAGCTGGGCCGATTGTGCCGCCCAGTTCACTGCGCTGCGCGAGCAGGGTAATGGCTATGCCGGGTTGCTGGCTGCCTGAGCCCGTTTATCCCATCTCATCAGGGGCCAACATGGCCCCTTTTTCATGGCCGATGGTGCCACAGGCTTGCCAGCCCGGGAGTGACGGGGCACTCTTTGCCCTTCACTTTCCGTTTGAGAGCCCTTGCCATGATTGCCTCCGCCCGCCTGATCCTGCGCGAAATGATCGCCACCGATGCCCCCTTCATCCTTGAGCTGCTCAATGACGGTGACTTCTATCGCTACATCGGTGATCGGGGCATTCGTACCCTCGAACAGGCGCAGGAGTATATCCAGCAGGGGCCGGCAGTCAGCTATGCCCGCTATGGTCACGGACTCTATCTGGTGGAGCGCAAGGAGGACGGTGCCAGCCTCGGTATTTGCGGCCTGATCAAGCGCGACACCCTGGAGCAGGTCGATATCGGTTACGCCTTCCTGCCGCAATATCGCGGTCAGGGCTACGCCATTGAAGCGGCGCAGGCCGCCCTTGCCGATGGCAAAAGCCGGTTGGGGATCGGGCAGGTAGTTGCCATCGTCACTCCGGGCAACGAGCGATCCATCGGCCTGTTGGCCAAGCTGGGGCTGGTGCGCAGTCGACTGGTCAAGTTGAGCGAAGATGCCGATGAGTGCCTGCTGCTGGAGCAGTGATCAAGGTCAGAGAGCGGGGAAGCGAATGGCTAGGCGGCTGTCAGGCTGAGTGACAAGCAAGAGCCCGGGTCTGGCGAAAGGAGTAAGAGAAGCAAAGAGGCCGCCGTGAGTTGCGGCCTGTCTGCATCGGGCGCTGCCGGAGGGCAGGCAGGATCAGTTGAGGTCTTCGATGGAGAACTCGCCAGCGATACCATCACAGGAGATGGCGAAACCGCCGCTGAAGCGGGTGCTGAACTGGATCAGAAACGCATCATTGTCGTGCTCTTGCACAGGCAGGTTGATGGGCTTGCTGCGACGCAGGGGCTTGTGTGTTTGTACTGCTTTCATCATGGTATTTCTCTATATAAATTAGGTGTTTGCTCCTTGTATTGGCAAATGTCAGGTCAATGGGCGCGGTCGACTGGGTGAACGACAAGCGCGCAGGAATACCCAGCCCGGTTAAGGGGCGTCTGCACTTTCAAGGAATATGCTGATGCATAAATCAAATTGGGTGGGCAGATCGGGTCTGCACCGTGAGAGCCGGGCAACGCAGGCAGACAGCCTGACGGTTCTCAAGGCGAGTAAATCAGAAGAAGGTTATGCGGGTACTGACAGGATTCATCGTGAGGTGAAGCATTGCAGGATAAACATAAACAGGCTGATTAACTAGCCGACGCGCATTCTCTCCTCGAAATGAATAAAAAGCAAACAATAATTTGCCGATGTTGAAGTCCGTACGCTTTTCCTCTGTGTAATCAAGACGCTATCAGCAGCAAATATTCGCAACTATCCGCCATAACAAGAGGGCTCCCGACGGGAGCCCTCTCTCATTCTGCAATCAGCACAGTGGGCCGACTCAGTAGTCGCCACAGGCCTTCTTGGCAGCCGTGATCATCGGGGTGATGGTCATGCCTTGCACCACGATGGAGAACATCACCACCGAGTAGGTCATCACCAGGATGACCTGACGCAGGTCGACGCCATGTTCCGGGATCATCATGACGCCGGAGGGGAGTGCCAGTGCCATCGCCATCGCCAGACCACCGCGCAGGCCACCCCAGGTGAGGATCCGTACCGAGAAGGTGTTGTAATTGCGGAATCGGCGGAAAGCCACATAGGGCAGCGACACGCTGATAAAGCGGGCGCCCAGGCAGAGCGGCACCGCAATGACCAGCAGGATCCAGTCACGCCAGGCGAGATCCAGCAGTACCAGCGCCAGACCGATCAGCAGGAACAGCAGGGCGTTGAGGAACTGGTCCATCAACTCCCAGAAGTGATCCAGGTGATGGCTGCTCTGCTCTGAGAAGCCGGAGTGACGGGTCCAGTTGCCGATCATGATGCCGGTGACCACCATGGCCAGTGCGCCGGAGACGCCGATCATGTTGGCAAAGGCGAAGCCGGCGGTCGGGATGCAGAGGGTCAGCAGCAGCTCCAATGAACCGTCATCGGTGGCGCTGATCATCACGTGGGCGATGAGGCCCAGCACGGCGCCGAACAGGATGCCACCGAGGGCTTCGTGCAGAAACAGACCGGCCACGCTACCGAAGGTGGGCTCGACCCCGCCAAAGGCGACGGCAAACACGGTAGCGAAGATGACGAGGCCAACACCGTCGTTGAACAGGGATTCCCCTTCGATCTGGATGGCGATCTGGGGTGGCGCTTTCATCTTCTTGACGATGGCCAGTACGGCAATCGGGTCAGTGGGGGAGATCAGCGCGCCGAACAGCATGCAGTAGACCAGCGGCAACTCCCAGCCCAGCAGCTTGGCGATAAACCAGAAGCCGTAGCCGATGAGGAAGGTGGAGAGCAGGGTGGCAATGATGGCCAGAATGGTGATCTCCCACTTCTGGCTACGCAGCGCCTTGAGGTTGATGCCGAGGCCACCGGCGAACAGCAGGAAGCCCAGAATCCCCTTCAGCAGGAAGTTCTGGAAGTCGATGCTCTCCATGGTCTTGACGGCAAGAGGTTCCAGATTGAACCAACCCAGTTTGCCAAACAGCACCAGCAGTGCGGAGATCAGCATGGAGCCCGCAGTAATGGCGATGGTGGTCTGGATCTTCACAACATACTGGTTGGCAAAGGCGATAAAAATCGCCAACGCTGCCAGAAAACAGAGTGTGTAGTAGACGCTCATAGTTATTTTTTTCTCGTTGGTAGACAGCAAGCACGTATCCCTATGCAGGACGGGCATAGGTTACTCTCGGGCCCTATGTTACTCATTACCCATAAATGAGTATATGGTGGCGCATTTGGACTGATAGACGGCTAGATTTCCATTTTATTTGTTTGCTGTTAGGATGCTGTTTACGCAGTTGCATGGATGTAAGAGGAACACGCGGTGTCGAACGTAATGTCGAGCAGAGAGCCGAGCAAGCAGTCGGACGTAACAAAGAAGCTGGAAGCCTGCCTCAGGGAGCGGATCCTGATCATCGACGGGGCCATGGGCACCATGATCCAGGGCTACAAGCTGGGGGAGGCAGATTATCGGGGTGAGCGGTTTGCCGACTGGCATACCGACATCAAGGGCAACAACGATCTGCTGGTGCTGACCCGTCCGGCGGTGATCCGCGAGATCCACGAGCAGTATTGCGCTGCCGGGGCCGACATTCTCGAGACCAACACCTTCAACGCCACTCGCATCGCCATGGCCGATTACGAGATGGAAGAGTTTTCCGCCGAGATCAACCGTGAAGCCGCCCGTCTGACCCGCGCCGTGGCAGACGAGTGGACGGCAAAAGATCCCGCCAAGCCGCGTTTTGTAGCAGGGGTGTTGGGCCCCACCAACCGCACCGCCTCCATCTCGCCGGATGTGAATGATCCCGGCAAGCGCAACGTCACCTATGACCAGCTGGTGGCCGCCTATACCGAATCGACCCACGCCCTGATCGAGGGGGGGGCCGACATCATCCTGATCGAAACCATCTTCGATACCCTCAACGCCAAGGCGGCCGCCTTCGCGGTGGAAGGGGTGTTCGAAGAGCTGGGTTACAGCCTGCCGGTGATGATCTCCGGCACCATTACCGATGCCTCCGGTCGTACCCTCTCCGGCCAGACCACCGAAGCTTTCTACCACTCGCTGCGCCACGTCAAACCGGTATCGTTTGGCCTCAACTGTGCGCTCGGGCCAGACGAGCTGCGCCAGTATGTGGAAGAGCTGTCGCGCATCAGCGAGACCCATGTCAGTGCCCACCCCAACGCCGGTCTGCCCAATGCGTTCGGTGAGTACGACCTCGATGCCGTCGAGATGGCGGAGCATATCCGCGAGTGGGCCCAAAGCGGCTTTCTTAACCTGGTCGGCGGTTGCTGCGGTACCACCCCGACCCATATCCGCGCCATGGCCGACGCCGTGGCGGGCATCAAGCCGCGTGTGCTGCCCAAGCTGCCGGTAGCTTGCCGGTTGTCGGGCCTCGAGCCGCTGATCATCACCCCCGAGTCCATGTTCGTGAACGTGGGTGAGCGCACCAACGTTACCGGTTCGGCCAAGTTCAAGCGGCTGATCAAGGAGGGGCTCTACGACGAGGCGCTCGACGTTGCCAAGCAGCAGGTGGAGAACGGCGCCCAGATCATCGATATCAACATGGACGAGGGGATGCTGGACGCCGAAGCGGCCATGGTGCGCTTCCTCAATCTCATCGCCGGTGAGCCGGATATCGCCCGGGTGCCTGTGATGATCGACTCCTCCAAGTGGGAGGTGCTGGAAGCGGGCCTCAAGTGCGTGCAGGGCAAGCCGGTGGTCAACTCCATCTCCATGAAAGAGGGGGAGGAGAAGTTCATTCAGCAGGCGAAACTGCTGCGCCGCTACGGCGCCGCCGTCATCGTGATGGCGTTCGATGAAGCGGGTCAGGCCGATACCCGCGCCCGCAAGTTCGAGATCTGCCAGCGTGCCTACCGGATCCTGGTGGATCAGGTCGGTTTCCCGCCGGAAGACATCATCTTCGACCCCAATATCTTCGCGGTAGCGACCGGCATCGACGAGCACAACAACTACGCGGTGGACTTCATCGAGGCGGTGAAGGACATCAAGACGCACCTGCCCCACGCCATGATCTCCGGCGGCGTCTCCAACGTCTCGTTTTCGTTTCGCGGCAACGAGCCGGTGCGCGAAGCCATTCACGCCGTCTTCCTCTACCACGCCATCAAGAACGGTATGGACATGGGGATCGTCAACGCCGGTCAGCTCGCCATCTATGAAGACATTCCGGCGGAGCTGAAAGAGAAGGTCGAGGCGGTGGTGCTCAACCTCAATGACAATGCCACCGAAGAGCTGCTGGCCATCGCCGAGAAGTATCGCGGAGCCGGTGCCCAGGCGGAGGATCCGCGGGATCAGGAGTGGCGCAGCTGGCCGGTGGGCAAGCGGCTGGAGCACGCACTGGTCAAGGGGATCACCGACTTTATCGAAGAGGATACCGAAGAGGCACGCGCTGGCGCCGAGAAGCCGCTGCACGTCATCGAAGGGCCGTTGATGGATGGTATGAACGTGGTCGGCGACCTGTTCGGTGCGGGCAAGATGTTCCTGCCGCAGGTGGTGAAATCGGCGCGGGTGATGAAGCGGGCGGTGGCCTATCTGCAGCCCTATATCGAGGCGGAAAAATCGGGCGGCTCCAGCAACGGCAAAATCGTGCTGGCGACCGTGAAAGGGGATGTGCACGACATCGGCAAGAACATCGTCGGGGTGGTGCTGCAGTGCAACAACTTCGAGATTGTCGACCTCGGGGTCATGGTCTCCTGCGAGACCATTCTCAAGACTGCGCGTGAGGTCGGCGCCGATATCATCGGGTTGTCGGGTCTCATCACCCCGTCGCTGGACGAGATGGTGCACGTGGCCAAAGAGATGGAGCGTCAGGGCTTCAAGCTGCCGCTCTTGATCGGCGGTGCCACGACTTCCAAGGCGCATACTGCGGTGAAGATAGAGCAGAACTACTCGGAGCCTGTGGTCTATGTCTCCAACGCCTCCCGCGCGGTAGGGGTGGCCCAGAGCCTGCTCAGCCCGGACCTCAAGGAGGCGTTTGTCGCCCGCATCGACAAAGAGTACGAGATCGCTCGGGATCAGCATGCCCGCAAGCAGCCGCGCTCCCGTCCGGTCAGTCTGGCCCATGCCCGCGCCAACCGGCACCAGCTGGATTGGGTTGGCTACCAGCCGCCGAAGCCCCGCGAGCTCGGGGTGCAGAAGTTCGAAGATGTGGCCATTTCAGTGTTGCGTCCCTACATCGACTGGACGCCTTTCTTCCTCAGCTGGGAGCTGGCGGGCAAGTATCCGCGCATCCTCGAGGACGAGATCATCGGCGAGGAAGCGACCAAGCTGTTTGCCGACGCCAACGCCATGCTGGATCAGCTGGAAAAGGATCAGAGCGTGCGCTGCGCCGGGGTGGTCGGCCTGTTCCCGGCCAACGCGGTAGGGGACAGCATCGAGGTCTACAGCGACGAGTCCCGCACCGAGGTCATCAAGGTGCTGCACCACCTGCGCCAGCAGAGCGAGAAGCAGGGCTTCCCCAACTACTGTCTGGCGGACTATGTGGCGCCGAAAGAGAGTGGCAAGCCCGACTGGATCGGCGCCTTCGCGGTGACCGGCGGCATCGGTGAGGAGGCCATCGCCAAGGCCTACAAGGCGCAGCATGACGACTACAACGCCATCCTTATTCAGGCGGTGTGCGACCGTCTGGCCGAGGCCTTTGCCGAGTACCTGCATGAACAGGTGCGCAAGGTGCACTGGGGTTATGCCCCGGACGAGGCCCTCAGCAACGAGGAGCTGATCCGCGAAAACTATCAGGGCATCCGTCCGGCGCCCGGTTATCCGGCCTGCCCGGAGCACACCGAGAAGGGGAGCATCTGGGAGCTGCTGGAGGTGGAGCAGGCTATCGGCATGCAGCTCACCGAATCCTACGCCATGTGGCCGGGTGCGGCGGTGTCGGGCTGGTACTTCTCCCATCCCGAGAGCAAATACTTCGCGGTGGCGCAGATCCAGCAAGATCAGGTGGAAGATTACGCTGTTCGCAAGGGGATGACGCTGGCAGAGGCCGAGCGCTGGTTGGGGCCAAACCTGAACTGACTCCCGCGTGACATCGGTTGATCTTTAACGAGAAACGGCGGCATCCTTGCACGGGTTGAATAACCTGCGCAGAGCCGCCGTTTAACCTGTTGGTCACAGTGATGTGGTAGCGTGCGGTTTGGTGTGGTTTGTCTTGTTGTCAGGATAAACAATTGGCGTTGTCTTGGCGCTGTGGCACCTTATACTCTCCCGCCCCATCCTGCCCAGGCATAGCCTTCTAGCGGAATTGTCATGAAGATCGCCATTTTATCCCGTGAGCCGAAAAACTACTCCACCCGCCGTCTGGTCGAGGTGGCACAGGCGCGCGGTCATCAGGTAGAGGTGCTCGACACCCTGCGCTGCTATATGAATATCGCTTCCCACAACCCCTCCATTCACTACGAGGGTGGGGAGCTGGGAAGTTATGACGCCGTGATCCCCCGGATCGGGGCCAGCATTACCGCCTATGGCACCGCCGTGCTGCGCCAGTTCGAGATGATGAACACCATGGCCCTCAACAGCTCGGTGGCCATCAGCCGTTCCCGCGACAAGCTGCGGGCGATGCAGCTGCTCTCCCGCCACGGTATCGGCCTGCCCATCACCGGCTATGCCCACAGCACCCACGACGTGCCCGACCTCATCACCATGGTGGGCGGGGCGCCGCTGGTGGTGAAGCTGCTGGAGGGAACCCAGGGGATTGGCGTGGTGCTCTGCGAGACCCAGAAAGCCGCCGAGAGCGTGATCGAGGCCTTTATCCAGACCAACAACAACATTCTGGTGCAGGAGTATATCCGCGAGGCCAATGGCGCCGATATCCGCTGTCTGGTGGTCAACGGCAAGGTAGTTGCCGCCATGCGCCGTCAGGCCCAGCCGGGGGAGTTTCGCTCCAACCTGCACCGTGGCGGTACCGCCGAAGCGATCAAGATCACCCCGGAAGAGCGCGCCACCGCGGTGCAGGCCGCCAAGATCATGGGGCTGGATGTGGCGGGGGTCGATATCCTGCGCAGCGCCCGCGGCCCGCTGGTGCTGGAGGTCAACTCCTCCCCCGGCCTGCAAGGGGTGGAAGCCGCCTCCGGCAAGGATGTGGCCGGCAAGATCATCGAGTTCCTCGAACTCAAGGCGAGCCGCAAGAACAAACCGGCGGAGTGAGCCCTAGGCTTGCATCCGTCAGATAAAAACAGGGCGCCCTCGGGCGCCTTGTTGCTATCTGGCTGGTGCCGCAGTTCCCTCACCCTAGCCCTCTCCCAAAGGGAGAGGGAACTCTCCGGCGGCGATCATCGCAAGCCGGGCGCTAAATACGCCATCCTCGAGCCGGGTGTCGATCTGCCAGCCCAGCTTCTCGCAGATGCGTTGGATGATGGTGAGGCCACAGCCGTAGCCGAGGATCTGATCCGGCGCCGCCGCCGTCGGGTTGCTGATGGTGAGCACCGGGCCACACAGCTCGATGTCGATATGTCCCTCGGCATAGCTCAGGGCATTTTTCAGCAGGTTGCCGAGGGCGATGGCGAGCAGGGAGAGGGGGGCATTTACTTCGCTGCTCTCGTCCAGATTAAGCCGGATATCGAGTGCCTCCCGCTGCAACAGCGGAGCGAGGCGGGCCAGCTCCTGACGGATCTGCGGGGTCACCTGCTGCAGCGGTCGCTCCACTGCCTCCTTGCGGCCCAGCAGCAGGAAGGTCTCGGTGAGCAGCGCCATCTCGTCGGCGGCGGCGCGGATGCGGGTGGTGGCACGAGCTGCTGGTGCGGGCAAGTCCGTCACCTTGCCGAGCAGGGCCGCCGAGCCCTGGATCACCATGTTGGGGGTGCGCAGCTCGTGGCTGGCGAAACGGCTGAACTCCTGTTCGCGGGCGAACACTGCACTCACCTCCTGCTTGCCGGCCAGCAACGCCAGCTCGATGTCCCGCAGCTCCTGCCAGGGGGCGTCGGGCTCGAAATCCGCCTGATCCGGGGTGAGGTGGGCGACCCTCTGTTGCAGCCGTTGCAGCGGCCCTGTGATATGGCGCACCAGCCAGATGCCGAAGCCGAGGCAGCCCAGCAGCAGGGTCACCCCGATCAGTCGGGTGGCCAGATGCAGCTTGTCTTCGTAGGGGTCGAGGTAGTCGTCGGCGTCGTCGTTGAAGACCAGATAGAGCAGTCCCTCGCCGGAGGGGTGACGGGCCACCAGAAAGTGTTTGTCCTCCTTGCCCAGCTGGTGCTCGAAAAAGCCGGGGGTCTGGTAGGGCTTCAGCCATTTCGGCAGGCGGCCCGCTTCGGTCCAGTAGCTGGAGAACTGTCTGGGGCTCGGGGCAGCGGCGGCCGGGCCGAGTCGCAGCCAGTCATCGCTGTAGCGGGTTACTTCGGCTTCCAGCCAGTGGCGCAGGCTCAGCTCCTCCATCTTGTCCTCGGCCACCAGCATCAGGCCGGAGAGCAGGATCAGCAGCACCACCCCGGCGCCGCCGAGCGCCATGATCAGGCGGCGGCGCAGGCTCGGCAGGCTCATGCGCTCACCAGCCGGTAGCCCTGGCCGTGCAGGGTCTCCAGCATGGGAGTGGGGAAGGGCTTGTCCAGCGCGTTGCGCAGGGCGTAGATATGGCTGCGCAAGGCATCGGAGTCGGGCTCCTCATCCCCCCAGACGGTGTCGAGCACCTCCTGACGGCTGACGATGGCGGGGGCGCGGCGGGCCAGCAGGGCGAGGATCCGGAACGGGATCTTGCCGAGCTTGAGGGGCTCACCGGCACGGGTGGCGCGGCCGCTGGCGACATCGACCGTCAGATCGCCAAAGCTGATGGCCCCCACATCGCCGCGCGGGCCACGCAGGCTCAGGGCTTGCAGCCGTACCTCCAGCTCCTCCATGGCGAACGGCTTGACCAGATAGTCATCCCCTCCCGCCTTGAAGCCTGCCAGCTTGTCTTCCAGGCTGTCGCGGGCGGTGAGAAACAGCACGGGAGTGGCAATCCCCTGCTCGCGCAGGCGCGCCACCGTGCTGAGGCCATCGAGGCGCGGCATCATCACATCCATGATGATGACGTCGAAACGCTGCTCCTCCAGCAGTTGCAGCGCCGCCTGACCGTGATAGGCACAATCGAGGCGGTGACCGGCCAGCTCCAGATAATCCATGATGGTTTCCGCCACCTGAGGATTGTCTTCCACTACCAAAATCTTCATGCTTTGCTCTCCTGGTTGGTGAGCGTTTCACGCTCTTTTCACACCGGATTCGGCATCCTGTTTGCCAGTGTAACCCCGAGGATCCCTGATGAAGAAGTCTCTCTGCGCCCTCCTGCTGTTGATCTTGTTGCCACTTGGCACCGCACAGGCGACCGAATTCAAACTGACCGGCCGCACCACCTGGCAGCTTGGCCAGTTGATGGTCAACGGCATGCCGTTCGTGATCGATGACCAGACCCGCTTCAAGGATTGGCTCAACGAGGATGATCTCGGCGGCACCTGGGTCGAGATGAAGGGGGTGGTGGAGAACGGCGTGCGCTATGTACGCAAGGTCGAAGCCCTCGACGAAGATGACAAGGACGAGATGGATCTGGAGGGGCCGGTGGAAGGGGGGCGGATCTGGGGCTACACCACCTCGGATAACAGTCTGGCGCCGTTCGAAGGGCGCTGGCTCGAGCTGGAGTGCAAGTTTGACGGCATGCGCCTGAGCCGCTGCCGCGAGGATGACTGATCCGATCTCTGCGTTCCGATTAGAAATGCTCCCGAATGAAGCCCATGCTTGTCCTGCATGGGCTTTTTGTTCAGGGACGAACGAAGATGGAACAATCGAGAAAGTGGTGTGCATGGATGCTGGGTGTGCCGCTCTGGGCGGCGCAGGCGGGAGCCGACGAATTGTGGCTGGTGGAGCTGGAGCACAGCGACGGCATCCGCCTGCAATTTCAGGGGGCCGAGGTGGAACAGGGCAGTGCCGCCATCTGGCGGCAGGGGGAGATTTGGCCGCAGCCACTCAAGCCCGGCGACCAGCTCGCCCTGCTGGTGGCCGATGGCGTTGCCACCCGCATTGAGCTGCTGGCCGCCAGAGCTCCGCTGGCCAATCAGCCCTGGCAGCGGGCGCAAGATCGCCTGCAATCCTTCGATGAATGGCAGCTCACGCTGGCAACCCTGGGCACTGTGCCACTCAATCCGCTGGTGCGCTGGGTCAACGGTTCGGCCGCTGATCTGCATGCCGGGAGCGAGCTGGTATTGATCCGTTCGGCGGATGGAATATTGCAGGGAATTGAAGTGATCAATCCGGAAGAGTAATTCAGTATCTTCTTATTTAATATAGGTTCACCATATTGTGACAGCCATTAAATAATGGCTGTCACAATATTTATGATTTATTCCTCAATAAAGTCATCACTCTAATTATTTTCTTATACCACCATTATTTTGTTTGTCATGGATGTTTTTTGGTGGTTTATTTTATTTGTGTCAGGTTTTGTCGGAGTCCATACCTGTCAAATGAAAAAGGATATTTCTACACAATAACAATTATCGTATGTCTGAAAGAGGGATAAATGATGAATAGAATAATTACCGCCAATCTGGCGTTTTTGGCGTCTTCATTGATGCTCGCTCAGGTGCAGGCGGCTGAACCTGTCTACCCTGATCAGGTCAAGTGGGCGGGTCTTGGCACGGGCGTCTGTGCCAGTGGTTACCGTCCTCTGACCCGCGATGAAGCCATGAGTATCAAGGGTAATCTGGTCAGCCGCATGGGGCAGTGGCAGATCACCGGGCTGGCGGATCGCTGGGTGATTATGGGGCCTGGATATAATGGTGAAATCAAACAGGGCACTGCCGGAGAAACCTGGTGCTATCCAAATTCACCGGTTTCAGGAGAAATACCGACACTCTCTGACTGGAATATTCCGGCGGGTGATGAGGTCGATGTTCAATGGCGTCTTGTCCATGACAATGATTATTTTATCAAGCCAGTCAGTTATCTCGCCCATTATTTGGGATACGCTTGGGTAGGTGGAAATCATAGCCCCTATGTCGGGGAGGATATGGATGTTACCCGGGTTGGCGATGGCTGGCTGATAAAGGGAAATAATGACGGCGGCTGCTCCGGATATCGTTGCGGGGAGAAGAGCTCTATCAAGGTAAGCAACTTCTCATATACCCTGGAACCCGACTCCTTCAGCCATGGTCAGGTCACCGAGAGCGGCAAGCAGCTGGTCAAGACCATCACGGCCAATGCGACCAACTACACCGACCTGCCCCAGCAGGTGGTGGTGACCCTGAAGTACGACAAGGCCACCAACTGGTCGAAAACCGATACCTACAGCCTGAGCGAGAAGGTGACCACCAAGAACAAGTTTCAGTGGCCGCTGGTGGGGGAAACCGAACTGGCCATCGAGATCGCTGCGAGCCAGAGCTGGGCTTCCCAGAAAGGGGGTTCGACGACCGAGACCGTCTCGGTTGAAGCACGCCCCACGGTGCCGCCTCACTCCAGCCTGCCGGTGCGGGTTGCCCTCTACAAGTCCAACATCTCCTACCCCTACGAGTTCAAGGCCGAGGTCAATTATGACCTGACCATGAAGGGCTTCCTGCGTTGGGGCGGCAATGCCTGGTATACCCATCCGGAGAATCGTCCGACCTGGGAACACGCCTTTGCCGTCGGCCCGTTCCGCGACAAGGCGAGCAGCATCCGCTACCAGTGGGACAAGCGTTATATCCCGGGTGAAGTGAAGTGGTGGGACTGGAACTGGACCATCAGCGAGTATGGTTTGTCGACCATGCAGAATAACCTGGGTCGTGTGCTGCGCCCGATCCGTTCGGCAGTGACCGGTGACTTCTATGCCGAGAGCCAGTTTGCCGGCGATATCGAAATCGGTCAGCCCCAGACCCGTTCCGCGAAGGCTGCCCAGTTGCGCAGTGCCTCTGCCGATGAGGTGGCGCTTACCGGTGTGGATCTGGACAGCGAGGCCCTTGCCAACGAAGGCTTTGGCAACGTATCCCTGACCATAGTTCCGGTTCAATAACCTCCCTCACAGGCCCCTTTCATAGGGGCCTGTTTCTGTTCTGCGCAAGACGATGCACTTGCCCTGCGCCCCTCGATTTTCCCTCTTTTTCTCCTCTTGTCCCTGCATGATCACAGCGGGAATCTGTGGCTTGCCAAGGGGATGCCAACGCAGGTTTGACCTGTACTTGGGGTGGCCCCGTGAGCGAGGCATCGTTCACTCATTTGTTGAAAGAGGCGTGTTGGCCAGATTGTTAACGGCTTGTGCTTTAGATTTTCCCCCTTATACTGGCGCCATCTTGTCGGAGTGCTGACCGTCGAACGACGCGAAGCTGAGACCGTTAATTCGGGATCCGTGGAACCTGATCAGGTTAAAACCTGCGAAGGGAACAAGGGTAACTTGCGGGTTACCGCGCCGGAGGAGGAACAAGCCTCTTCCGCTCATCGAAGGGGTAACCCTGATGGGTCAGGGCGCACAGGAGGGAGTCTGTCCCGTCCGGTTGTCCAGCACGTGGGGCGCCTTGCCCACAGCGTGCAGAGAGCCGGAAGCGGCAGAACAGCAGCGCGGAGATCCATCCCGCGCGGACTCCCTCCCGAGATAAACACCCCGCCGCAAGTTCATCTTCTCCTCGAACTCCAGACAAGCAAACACCCATAACTTCAACCAGTTAATGTGAGTTTTGCTATGTCTACTTCCGTATCTGATACCACCAAATCCAGCCGCCGCGAGCAGCGCTCCAGCGCCCAGGCCTTTATCGACAGCCTCAAGGGGATGGCTCACCCCAACTCCCGCCGCATCTTTATCGAAGGCTCCCGCGCCGATATCCGGGTGCCCCTGCGTGAAATCCAGCTGGCCGACACCTTCGTCGGCGGCACCAAAGAAAATCCCCAATTCGAGCCCAACGAGCCGGTGCCGGTCTACGACACCTCGGGCCGTTACGGGGAGGAGGGGGTCGCCATCGATGTGCGCCGTGGCCTGCCGCGCCTGCGGGAGAACTGGGTGCTGGAGCGCGATGACACCGACGAACTGCCGGGGCTCAGCTCCACCTTCACTCAGGAGCGACTGGCCGACGAGGGGCTGGATCACCTGCGCTTCGAGCACTTGCCCAAGCCGCGCCGCGCCAAGCCGGGTCGCCGGGTCACCCAGCTCCACTACGCCCGCGCCGGCATCGTCACTCCCGAGATGGAATTTATCGCCATTCGCGAGAACATGGGGCGCGAGCGGGTGCGCTCAGAGCTCTTGCGTACCCAGCATCCGGGGCAGGGTTTCGGTGCCCGCCAGCCCCAGAACATCACCCCCGAATTTGTGCGCGATGAGGTGGCGGCCGGTCGCGCCATCATCCCCAGCAACATCAACCACCCGGAAGCGGAGCCGATGATCATCGGCCGCAATTTTCTGGTGAAGATCAACGCCAACATCGGTAACTCGGCGGTCACTTCCAGCATCGAGGAAGAGGTGGAGAAGCTGGTCTGGTCGACCCGCTGGGGCGCCGACACAGTGATGGATCTCTCCACCGGTCGCTACATCCATGAGACCCGCGAGTGGATCCTGCGCAACAGCCCGGTACCCATCGGTACCGTGCCCATCTATCAGGCGCTGGAGAAGACCAACGGCATCGCCGAAGAGCTCACCTGGGAGCTGTTCCGCGACACCCTGCTGGAACAGGCCGAGCAGGGGGTGGACTACTTCACCATCCACGCCGGCGTCCTGCTGCGCTTCGTGCCCATGACCGCCAAGCGCCTCACCGGCATCGTCTCCCGCGGCGGCAGCATCATGGCCAAGTGGTGTCTGTCACATCACAAGGAGAACTTCCTCTACCAGCACTTCCGCGAAATCTGCGAGATCTGCGCCGCCTATGACGTGGCCCTGTCGCTCGGTGACGGTCTGCGTCCCGGCTCCGTCTACGACGCCAACGACGAGGCCCAGTTCGCCGAGCTGCGCACCCTGGGCGAGCTGACCAAAATCGCGTGGGAGTATGACGTGCAAGTGATGATCGAGGGGCCGGGCCACGTGCCGATGCACATGATCGAGCGCAACATGACCGAGCAGCTGGAGCACTGCCACGAGGCGCCTTTCTATACCCTGGGCCCGCTCACCACCGACATTGCACCGGGTTACGATCACTTCACCTCCGGCATCGGTGCCGCGCTCATCGGCTGGTACGGCTGCGCCATGCTCTGCTACGTCACTCCCAAGGAGCATCTGGGCCTGCCCAACAAGGAGGACGTGAAGCAGGGGCTGATTACCTACAAGATCGCCGCTCACGCCGCCGATCTGGCCAAGGGTCACCCGGGTGCCCAGATCCGCGACAACGCCATGTCCAAGGCGCGCTTCGAGTTCCGTTGGGAGGATCAGTTCAATCTGGCGTTGGATCCCGACACCGCCCGCGCCTACCACGACGAAACCCTGCCGCAGGAGTCCGGCAAGGTGGCCCACTTCTGCTCCATGTGCGGGCCCAAGTTCTGCTCCATGAAGATCACTCAGGATGTGCGCGACTACGCGGCGAAACTCGAGGCCGTGGAGATCAAGCTGGTCGGCATGGATGGCCAGCAGGAGCAGGTAGTGGCTCAGGTGGAGAGCGGCATGGCCCGCATGGCTGAAACCTTCAAGGAGACCGGTGGCGAGATCTACCATCAGGCGGCGGCACTGAAACAGGCCGCAGGGGAGGAGGCGTGAGCAGCGCAAGCGGGGCTGTCAGCCCCGCCGACCTGTCGCCCGTGACCGACTCGCTACCTGTGGTCTGGACCATCGCCGGTTCAGACTCCGGCGGCGGCGCCGGCATTCAGGCCGACTTGCACACATTGCACGATCTTGGTGTGCACGGCTGTTCGGTTATCTCCGCCATCACCGCCCAGAACTCGGTGGCGGTGAAGATGGTTGACCCCGTGCTGATGCAGACCTTCACCGCCCAGATCGACGCCCTCGGCGTCGATCTGCCGCCCGCCGCCATCAAGATCGGTCTGCTGCCGACCCGGCTCCATGTGGAGGTATTGGCCCGCCGACTGGCAACTATCGATGGTCCCTTCGTGGTCTACGATCCGGTGGCCATCGCCAGCAGCGGCACCCCGATGGCGGAGCCCAATATGCTGGAGGCGGTGCGCGAGCAGCTGTTGCCACGTCTGTCGCTCATTACCCCCAACGGCCCCGAGCTGGAGGCCCTGACCGGCATTCCCGCGACCA
The DNA here is from genome assembly GCF_041402345.1 of Aeromonas sp. S11(2024). NCBI lineage: Bacteria > Pseudomonadati > Pseudomonadota > Gammaproteobacteria > Aeromonadales > Aeromonadaceae > Aeromonas > Aeromonas sp. S11(2024). The sequence goes on from NZ_JBGLRC010000010.1 coordinate 100,610, forward strand.
GCCCTGTGCTGGTGCGCTTCGCCGCCCAGCGGCTGCGCGAACTCGGCGCCCGTGCCGTGCTGGTCAAAGGCGGCCATCTGGGCTGGAGTGGTGAGCTCTGCCTCGACTACTACCAGGACGAGACCCGCGAATTCTGGCTGGCGGCGCCGCGCCTCGATACCCGCCACGGTCACGGCACCGGTTGCTGCTACGCCAGCGCCATCGCCGCCGTGGTGGCGCAGGATTATCCGGTGGAGGACGCCATCACCCTGGCGCGAGCCTACCTGCAACAGGGGTTGGCTGCAGCGCAGGGAGTGGGCGCAGGCCCGGGCCCCATCGCCCATCTTGGCTGGCCAGCCGATCTTGCCCACTTCCCCCGCGCCGTGTTGGCGGGATCAACCCTCGATCGCCGCTTCGGACTTTATCAGACAAGCAGCGCCCGCCTGCCGGATGGCCCCTTCGCGCCGACCGAACACAACCTCGGCCTCTATCCGGTGGTGGATTCGGTCAAGTGGCTGCGCCGCCTGCTGGGACAGGGGGTCAAGACTATCCAGTTGCGGATCAAAAATCTGCCCGCCGCTCAGGTGGCACCGGCCATTCGCGATGCGGTAGCGCTTGGTCACCGTTATGGGGCGCGGCTCTTTATCAACGACTACTGGCAGCAGGCCATCGAGGCGGGTGCCTGGGGCGTGCATCTGGGGCAGGAGGATATGGAGACCGCCGATCTCGCCGCCATTCAGGCCGCCGGGCTGCGCCTTGGCATCTCCACCCACGGTTACTTCGAGCTGATGCGGGCCCGCGAACTGGCCCCCTCCTATATGGCGCTGGGTCATATCTTCCCGACCAATACCAAGGCGATGCCTTCGCGCCCGCAGGGGTTGGTGCGGCTGCACCGCTACCGCGCCCTGATGTGCGACTGGCCGACGGTGGCCATCGGCGGCATCAGCGAGGAGCGGGTGGCGGCGGTCAAGGCAAGCGGGGTCGGCAGTATCGCGCTGGTCTCGGCCATCACTGCCAGCGATGACTGGCAGGGGGCGACCGAACGGCTGCTCGCCGCCGTGGGGGCGGGGGATGAGCCGCGCTCGGCCACCGTTATTCGGGAGGCAGAACATGCGCTCTGATGCCGCTTCTCTTAGTGACAAAGAGTACCTGCGATACGGCCGTCAGCTGATGCTGGCGGAAGTGGGGGAGGCCGGTCAGGCGCGGCTGAAAGATAAGTCCGTGCTGATCGTCGGCCTCGGCGGGCTTGGCTCGCCGCTTGCCCTCTATCTGGCCGGGGCCGGGGTGGGCACCTTGTGGCTGGCCGATGGCGATACGGTCGATTCCAGCAATCTGCCGCGCCAGATCCTGTTCGATAGCGAGGCGGTCAACCACTCCAAGGCGGAGCTGGCCCGCGAGCGGTTGGCCGCCCACAACCCGCTGGTGGAGCTGATCGCCATCAACCAGCGGCTCGATGCCACCAGCCTGCCGGAGTTTGTGGCCGAGGTAGATCTGGTGATCGACTGCTGCGACAACCTCGCCACCCGCCAGGCCATCAACGCCGTCTGCGTGGCTCAGGGCAAGCCCTGGATCTGTGCCGCCGCAGTGGGCTGGCAAGGGCAGCTGATGGTGCGCACAGGTACGGATCACGCCTGCTACGCCTGCCTCTATCCGCTGGATACCAAGGTGAGCCAGAGCTGCGAGACCAGCGGCGTCACCGGCCCGCTGGTCGGAGTGATGGGCTCTTTGCAGGCGCTGGAGGCACTGAAACTGCTGCTCGGGATGCCGAGCCCGGTCGCCGGCACACTGCGCCGCTTCGATGCCCTGACCCATCAGTGGCAGACCCTCACTCTGGCCCCTGACCCCGATTGCCCGGTCTGCGGGCAGCGCCAATGCGCGACACACGATAAGGAGATCACCCCATGACCTTGACCATTCGACTCAACGATAAAGCCCAGCCGCTGACGGCAGAGCAGAGCGTGGCCGACCTGCTGGCGGCGCAAGACGTTAATCCACAGGGCGTAGCGGTGGCCCTTAACGGCGCCGTGCTGCCCCGTGGCCGCTGGGCCGAGACCCGTCTCAATGACGGAGACGAAATTCACCTCTTTACCGCCATTGCCGGAGGCTGACCCATGATGCTCGCAGTCCCATCTTCGCGTGTTCTGCCTTGCGGCGGAAGCTCATCTCTTCTTATCGCAGTGGCCGGAGGCTGACATGCTGACAATTGCCGATCACACCTTCTCTTCGCGTCTCTTTACCGGCACCGGCAAGTTTGCCCGTCCGGATCTGATGGCCGCCGCCATCGAGGCGAGTGGCTCCCGGCTGGTCACCATGGCCATCAAGCGGCTCGAACCGGGCAAAGCCCACGACGATATCCTGAGCCCCTTGCTGCAACTCGGGGTCAAGCTGTTGCCCAACACCTCCGGCGCCAAGAGCGCCGCCGAGGCGGTGTTTGCCGCCCATCTCGCCCGCGAGGCGTTGGGGACGAACTGGCTGAAGCTGGAGATCCACCCCGATCCGCGTTACCTCTTGCCCGATCCCATCGAGACGCTGAAAGCCGCCGAGCAGCTGGTGAAAGAGGGCTTTGTGGTGCTGCCCTACTGCGGGGCCGACCCCGTGCTCTGCAAGCGGCTCGAAGAAGTGGGTTGCGCCGCCGTGATGCCGCTCGGCGCCCCCATCGGTTCCAATCAGGGGCTGGTGACCCGGGAGTTTCTCTCCATCATCGTCGAGCAGGCCAATATGCCGGTCGTGGTGGATGCGGGGATCGGTGCGCCGAGCCACGCCGCTGCCGCCTTTGAGCTGGGGGCCGATGCAGTGCTGGTCAACACCGCCATCGCCGTCAGTGGCGACCCGGTCGCCATGGGCCGCGCCTTTGCGCTCGCCTGCACCGCCGGTCGCAGCGCCTATGAGGCGGGCCTTGGCGCCCGCGCCCTGCAGGCCCAAGCCTCCAGCCCGCTCACCGATTTTCTGGGGGCGTTATGAGTCATGAAACAGGGGCGACCATGAACATCTCCCCCTTGCCCCAAGGGCAGCCAGAGGTTTGCCCCCCTCTCCCTCTGGGAGAGGGGCTGGGGGTGAGGGCGCCGGGGGTGAGGGCTAAGGAGCCTTCCTTTCTCGACCGATGGCAGGAGCTTGATTGGGACGATATCGGCATGCTGATCCGCGCCAAAACGGCCGCCGATGTCGAACGGGCGCTGGGTTCACCCCGCCGCACTCTGGCCGATTTTATGGCGCTGATCTCCCATGCCGCCGAGGCGTACCTGCCGCAGATGGCGGCCGAGGCCGAGCGGCTCACCCGCCAGCGCTTTGGCAACACCATCGGCTTCTATGTGCCGCTCTATCTGTCGAACCTGTGCGCCAACGACTGCACCTACTGCGGCTTCTCCATGAGCAACCGCCTCAAGCGCAAGACCTTGAATAGCGACGAGATTGAGCGCGAGTGTCTGGCCATCAAGGCGCGCGGTTTCGACAGCGTGCTGCTGGTGACCGGCGAGCACGAGCACAAGGTAGGGCTCGCCTATTTTCGCGAGGTGATGCCCATCATCCGCCGCCACTTCAGCACGGTGGGGATGGAGGTGCAGCCCCTCTCGCAGGCCGAATATGCCGAGCTGAAAACCCTCGGCCTCGATGCCGTTATGGTCTATCAGGAGACCTATCACGCCCCCACCTACGCCCGCCATCACCTGCGCGGCAACAAGCGGGATATCGCATGGCGCCTCGCCACGCCGGATCGGCTGGGCCGCGCCGGTATCGACAAGATTGGGCTGGGGGCGCTCATCGGCCTCTCCTCGGACTGGCGCGCCGACAGCTACTTTGTCGCCGAGCATCTGAGCTGGCTGGAGCGCCACCACTGGCAGAGCCGCTATTCGCTCTCCTTCCCGCGCCTGCGCCCCTGCACCGGTGGGCTGGAGCCTGCCGTGGTCATGTCGGATCGCCAGCTGGCCCAGCTTATCTGCGCCTGGCGCCTCTTCTCGCCCACGCTGGACTTGTCGCTCTCCACCCGTGAGTCAGCCACCTTTCGCAATGGCGCGGTGCGCCTTGGTATCACCCAGATGTCGGCCGAATCGCGCACTCAGCCGGGGGGCTATGCCGAGGGGGATGCGGAGGAGCTGGAGCAGTTCGCCATCCACGACGACCGCCCGGTGGGGGAAGTAGCCGCCGCGGTGCGGCAGGCGGGGTTGCAGCCGGTGTTTAAAGATTGGGAACCCTTCTTGGGCCGATAGGGGCGGCCATGCCCCTTTGCCGGTGGCATCACGGCGTTCAGCCAGACTCCTAGCCAGTGGCGAGCAGGCACGGCTGCACCGTGCAATCGTAGGGTCGATTAGCCGGTAGGCGTAATCGTCCGGGGGATAGTCGATGGCACGGCTTTGCCGTGCAGGACGCGAGGCCGCTGGCCTCGAAGGGGTTTCGCCTGCCCTTCGGGCCGGGGCGAATGACTTTGGAAAGACCCAAAGTCACCAAAGGTCTTCTCCCCCGCTTATTCGCCCGACGTTGTCGGGTTCCTTCGGCTCACTCACTTGTCCGACGGCATGCGGCGACGGGCCGTTCATGGCCCAGCGCCGCTTGCTCGACATCCTGTCTCGCTGCTGACCTGGTTCTCGCCTCAGCGAATAAGAGGGGGGGGGCAATGCCGATCTGACTTATGTGACTCCTCCTAACATTTATGGGGAAATCACTCCAACTATTTGATAAATAGCGTAGTATCGGAAATAAGTGACTCTGGATGAGGCTTTCAAACTAGCGAAGAAAGACCCTCAAGCGATTCCAATACACAGGTTTCTTGTTCCTATGACGTCGACGTTTTACCTCCCGCGCAAGCTTTCTAGTGATAGCCAGATATACACAGAAGCAGAGCTATTGGCTGCTTCGAAGTTTGTTGTTGTCTTGGCCGAACCCGGCGGGGGAAAAACCGAGCTGATGGAAAGTCTTGCGCGGCAGTTGGGGACAAAAGCCGTAACCGCAACCCGATTCCGGCATATGGGGGCAGAGGTAGAAAATAGTCCACAGGTGATCGATGCATTCGATGAACTGGCCAAGATAGATCAGTCAGGAATTCACTTAGTTCTAGCTAATGCCTGTAAGGCAAAAGCAACGCGAGTCATCATTTCAAGCCGCTCCAGTGAATGGAGCAATGCAGATACCCAGTCATTCGGCGAGTTTTTTGGGGTGCAACCTCTGGTCGTCAGGCTGTATGAATTTGATGAGAGCGACCAGCAAGCTATTTTCCTGCATCACTACCCAGAAGAGGACTTCATCGCCTTCCGTTCAGAGGTAATTCGATTTGAACTGGAGCCATTACTACCCAATCCACTGTTCCTGCAACTGTTTGCGGGGGCCTATATCGAGAGCGATAGACATTTCATCGACAAGCGATCCATTTTCAGCACGGCAGTCGAGCGTCTGGCCAAAGAGGCTAACTCCAGAGTCAAGAGCGCAGCCCACTCTCTGACCTCACAACAAAAAATTGAATTGGCAGCAGAAGTATTCGCCAAGCTACTGTTGTCTGGGGCTGAGGGGGTCAGTACCCAAGATGCTACGGCAGACCGGATCTACCCGACGCTGACATCATTGCTTCACCCGATCGCTTCCAGAAACGACATTCTGGCAACCCAGCTCTTTAAACCGGGTGAGCGAGTGGATCAACATCGGCCAGTGCATAAGATCGTTGCTGAATATTGCGCGGCGCACTATCTGACTCAACGGATTGCGGATCCAACCAAACCTCTGATGCTTGCAAACTGTTTCGCCGTCATCGCGCCCAACAATACGGTGCGAGATGAATTGCGGGGGCTATTGGGCTGGATGGCGACCCTGGGTAACCGCGCTATACAGGAAGAGGCCATCAGGATCGACCCTTATGCTGTGCTGGCCAACGGTGATCCTTCCCAATTGCTTCCTAGCTCAAAACGAATGCTGCTGGAGCAGTTGAGGAAATTTGCAGCTCAAGACCCCTACTTCAGGCGGGGTGATTACTGGCGCAGGTTCAGCATCGCTGGTTTCTTCACGCAGGATGTGGCAGACGAACTAAAGCCACTGCTAGCAACTGGTGATGAAGGACATTTGCGCGACTTGATTCTTGAATTGCTGGCGGGGTCTTCGGTAATCGACTCACTGCAAGATGAATTGCACCAACTCACCTTAGCTTCGCAAGAAAGCGCCCATACACGTATTCTGGCAACGAGATGCTTGCTCAAGATAACAGGCCGTGATCACCACGCAGACTTGGCCAGTCTCATTGTTGAAGCTAGTGAAGTATCGCTTGGGTGCGCGGCAGAAATCATTATTACGCTGGGGTATCAAACATTCGAAAGGCAGTATTTATCTGATTTCCTTTTGGTTTGTGCAACGCTCTATCCAAGCCACCAAGAGCTAGAGCGTACTATCGGTGCTCGCTACTTTATCAAAAATTTCATTGCTGAAATTGATCCGCTAACTACCGAGTGGTTGTTGGATGAATTGACCAGAGACCTTGCCTGCCATTGTGGCAAAGAATGCTACGAATGTGATTGTCGAAATGGTATAAGTAAAATCGTAGGCTCACTGCTTGATCACTATTTTGATATGGCTCAAGCACCATTTGACCCAGTGAAGGTTTGGCGGTGGACTCAGGGGCTTAATTTTCATGGAAGTAAGAGGGCAGATGAAAGTAGTTCGGTTCGTATACTGTCTACAGACCACCTTTTACGGCAGGGTGTTATTGCTCAGGTATTTTCAAAGTTAACAAATAGAGATGATATTCATAATGCGAGATTATATAACTTCAACTGGCATTGTCACTCTGGCCTCAACCTTCAGTCGATAGATTATAAGTTCATAGTAGACCTTGCTTTTGAAATAGAAAATATAACTCTGTGGGCGTATTTTATTGAAAGGCACCAATATTACCGTAAGAGTGAAGAGCGAGGACCGAATCCTCTCAGGCGGCACATGCGTGCGCAAGCACTGTTAAAATCAGCATTTATGCGAGAGTGGGCAAAGTCTAACAAGATAACTAAAGAGCAGTTTCAACTGGAGTATCAGCAATGGCACCGTAGAAGTTCAAGAATAAGAGGGCGCAGAGAAAAGAAGCAGATGGTATTACGTGCTGCAAATATTAGGTATTTACAAGAAAATCAGGAATTAATAGAAAGTGGCCGCCATTTGAATAGCTTACTTCATTTTTCTGAGCTGTTTTTGATGGAGCCAGACAAGATAGAATCAGAATGTGGTAACAAAAAAATTGTTCATAATGCTCTTCAGAATTGTCTGGATTTTATTTCACCACATATTCCTGGGTTGGGTAAATTAGCTGAGTTGCAGTGCGCTTCTCAGCCCCTCAATATTGAAACGGTTCTTTATGCAGCCTGTATTAATATATTTAGAGTAAAAGGTAATTTAGAAACTGTTGATGATAGATTTTTGTCCGCGTTACGAACCAACATAAACATGGGTTATAGCGCAATATCAAATGAGGAAAGAGACCTTCTTCGAGTTGAAGTGGATCGCCTCATATTTTCTGACCCAGCAAAAGCGGAGAGCTTCATTCGGCAGTATTTAGAGCCACAACTTGCTCATAAAAAATGCAACAATGTCGAGCTGTGGTTATTAAAAAGAGATGATAATTTCAGTCATCTACGCGCATCTCTTTCAATTGAGTGGCTCCAGAATTATCCCGAACTAAATCTATCTACATTGAGTGAGCTTTTTGAGATTGCAGCTCAGTATGGAGATCGTACTGACTTGAATGAGGTCATTGCTAGTCGCTGTAGCGAGTTAATGTCGGCATGGCCTTCCTTAACTGACAATGATGAGATCGAACAGAAACGTGCGTTCTGGCTATTAAGATCATTTTATTTTATTGAAGATACACCCGAGCAGTATTGGAACTGGCTTAAGAGAGACAGAGACACAGTTTTACTATTCTATAGGTTCTCTAGCAGCATTAACAGGAATGAATATCCGAACTGGCCTGCATTAAGTGCAGGTAAAGCATATAAAATATTAGATGAGTTCATTGAGCGATGGCCAAAGGTAGAGTTGCCTAGTGGTTGGGGAAGTGACAGTCCAGCAGATGAGAAAGCCTATCGCTTTTTAAAAGAATTACTCTGGTCATTCAATACAGATGATGGAGCATCATACATTAGATTGTTGCTTTCTGACCTTCGCTTTTCTGACTTCCATATGGACTTGCAGAGTATTAATGCCTCCTTAATTAGGAAGAGGGCATTGCGAGACTTCACACCTCCGCTGCCACATGAAATTATCAAGTTGCTGGATGGTAATGAAGTCGTCACGGTGGAGGGCTTACGCAAGCTGGTTCTTTATGAATTGCACCGATATCAACAAGATATCTACGGGGGAGAGTTCAATTCAGCAGAGCGCTTTTACGAGAAAGGTGAAAGGTTGGATGAAGTGCGTTCAACCGAGATCATTGCTGAACGTATCAAGTTGCGCCTTGAGCCGCAAAACATCACAGTCACGCCAGAACATCAGCTAAAGGATCGAAATCGGAGTGATTTCACTTTCACCAAAATTATTGCTGGTCAGAGGCGCCTATTAGTGACTGAGGTAAAAGGGCAATGGCATCGAGAACTTTACAAGGCCGCATCAGCCCAGCTCTATGAGCGTTATTCCATCCACCCAGATGCCGAACAGCAAGGAATATTTTTAGTTATCTGGTTTGGTGCGAATGAAGAGGTTGCAGGACGAAAGAAGCACGGAATTGAATCTGCCGAAATGCTGAAAATAGATATTGAAGAAAAACTCCCCGCAGAGTTATTGGGGCTAATTGACGTGTTTGTGTTGGATGTTTCTCGTCATTAAGTCATCAGTCTAGGAGATGATGCTTGCCATTGTGATGAGTGGATTTTAGGGGCCCTACTTGTTTGGGTGAAGAGAAAGATACGATTGCTTCCCGACATTCAACGTAGCCGCTCCGGCTTGCATCCCCCGCCATGCAGGCGCAGACTGTTTGGCCTTGTTTTTATGCGATTCGATTCAAGGCAACCATCATGACTCCTGCCATCAACCTGCTGAAGAAGCTCAAGATTCCCCACAAGCTTTACCCCTACGAGTGCGAAGCCCACGACGATTTCGGCAAGCATGCCGCGACCCAGCTCGGGCTGCCGGAGGCGCAGGTGTTCAAGACCCTGGTCGCCCATCACGACAAGCAGGCGGTGGTGGCCATCGTTCCCTCATCCGGTATGTGCAGCCTGAAGCAGCTGGCCAAGGCGACCGGTCTCAAGAAGGTGGAGATGATGAAACCGGCGGAAGCGGAGAAGCTGACCGGTTACAAGGTGGGTGGCATCAGCCCGCTGGCCCAGAAGAAGCTGCTGCCTACCGTGCTCGACGAGTCGGCGCTGCAGTTTGACGAGATCCTGGTGAGCGGCGGCAAGCGCGGTCTCTCGGTCGGCGTGGCGCCGCAGGATATGCTGATGCTGATGAAGTGGATCGCCGCACCTATCGGCGAAGAGTAGTGCCGGGCACGGTGTGAACCTGCTCTCCGAGCCTGTGGCGGCCCGAGGGCGATGTGACTCGTGAGGATATCTGCCCGCGTCCCCCCTGTTTGTTGTGTTGCTTATCCTCGTCATAGGCCGCGCCAAGGTGGGGCACCCACGCTCAGGGCTACACTGAAAGTAACCCTTCAACCAAGGCGCGGTTTATGTCACCCCTGCATCTGCTGGCTGCCGCTCTGTTCTGCGTGTTGTCGCTGACCGGACAGGCGGCCACCCGGTTTACCTATATCAGCCCGGAGAGCGAGCGGGATCCGCGCACTACTTATGATCGGGAGCTGCTGCGGCTCGCCCTCGACAAGACCCGTGACCAGTTTGGCGACTATCTGCTGGAGCCTGCGCCGCCCATGACCAAGGCGCGCGAGCGGCTCAGCATGCAGCTCGACAGCTATCCCAACCTCTTTGTAATGGACAGCTACAGCAGCACCCGCGAGGAGCTGGGGCTCGCCTATGTCCGTTTTCCCATCCATCTGGGCATCGTCAGCTATCGCATCTGTTTTGTCAGCCCGCAGCACAAGGCGGCGGTGAGCAAAGTGACCGACCTCAAGGGGCTGCGGCAGTTTACCTTTGGTCAGGGCAAGGGGTGGCTGGATGTGGATATCCTGCGTTACGCCGGGATGGAGGTGGTGGAAGTGGAGGGGTACGAAAAGCTGTTCAAGATGGTGGCGCGGGGCCGCTTCGATCTCTTCTGCCGCGGGGTGAGCGAGCTGCGCAGCGAGCAGCTTACCCACAAGGATATGACGGATCTGCTGGTGGATGACGCCTTGTTGATCTACTACCCGCTGCCCCGGGTTTTCTACACCAATCCCAACAATCGCGAGGCACTGCAGCGGGTCGAGCGGGGGTTGCAGCTGGCGTGGCAGGATGGCTCGCTACAGGCTCTGTGGCGCAAGAGCTTTGGCCCGGCCATCGCCTTTGCCAAGCTCTCCCAGCGCCGACTGCTGCGACTGGATAATCCCTTCCTCGACGGGATCAGCTTCGATTACCGCCCCTACTTCTACAATCCGCAGACCAATCGCTTCGGCGATTACTGAGGTGCCTGCCGCTGGCGGCAGAGGGCCAGCCAGGCCTCGGCGGTGCGGGAGAGATAGCGCTCGCTCGGCCAGATCACCCCGAGTCGCCAGCTCAATTCGGGCTCCAGCGGCCGCAGCACCAGACCATCCGGGGTCAGCCGGTGGCAGACCGGCTCCGGCAAGAAGGCGACCCCCATGCCGCTGCGCACCATGGCGGTGAGAAAATCCCACTGGCTGCTGCGCGCCGCCACCTGTGGCACAAAGCCTGCCTCCTGACACGCCTGCTCCAGCCGCTCGCTCAGGGTAAATGCCTGGGTATAGAGCAGGAAGGGCTCCTCCTGCAGGGACTCGAGCCGCAGCGGCGCTTCGCCATGCCAGCGCGGTTGATCTGGCAGCACCACCCGGATCGGGTATTGATCCAGCTCCAGCGCGCTGAGGGCGCCTCCCTCTTTGGTCGGCAGCATGGTGATGGCGAGATCCAGCTCCCCCTCCAGCACCGCCTGTTCGATGCGACGGCCGCCGTACTCCACCAGGGTCAGCTCCGCCTTGGGATAGCGGCTGCGGTAGGCGCGGATCAGGTCCGCATAGACGTGACCCACCATGGGGGGAATGCCGAGGGTGAGGCGACCATGTTGCAGGCTCTGCAGATCCGCCAGTTCGGCCTCCAGCTGTTGCATCTCTGCCAAGATGGTCTGGGCACGGTTGAACAGCACCTGGCCGCTGTCGGTCAGGGTGAAGCGGCGCCCTTCCCGGTTGAGCAGGGGTTGGCCCAGCTCCTCTTCGATATTGCGGATCATCTTGCTGATGGTGGGCTGGGTGACGAACAGCTTTTCAGAGGCGCGGGTGAAGCTTTTTTCCCGCACCAGTTCGACAAAATAGCGCAGGGCGCGAATATCCATGGACTCTCTCGACTCGTGTTGGCGGGTACGGGATGAAGTATGCCTATGCGGCATGAATTTGATAATTTTAATTCATTTCTGGCAGGTTTTGCTCAACTCTATACTGTGAGCCGGTTCACAGAAAGACGATGATCATGAAAGCCCTCTGCTTGCGCTGGTTACAGACTCCCTTCCAGATTGTGTTGCTGGCAGCCATCTGGCTGCTGGCCGATACCGCGGTGCGTACCCTCCATCTGCCGCTGCCCGCCAACCTCACCGGCATGCTGTTGCTGCTGGCCTGCATCCTGCTCGGGGTGGTTAAGGCCGAGTGGTTCAGCGCGGGGGCTCGCTGGCTGCTGGCGGAGATGTTGCTCTTCTTCGTGCCCGCCGTAGTGGCGGTGGTCAACTATCAGGAGCTGCTGCTGCAAGAGGGGTGGCGCATCATGGTGGTGCTGCTGGTGAGCACCACGCTGGTGCTCGGCACTACCGCGCTGGTGGTGGACCGGGTTTACCGCCTCGAACTGAAACTGGCCCGCCGGAGTCGCCGTCATGTCTGATACCCTGCTCGGGCTGATCTGCTTCGCCCTCACCCTGCTCTTCTACTACGCCAGCAAATGGCTCTATGGCAAAAAGCGCATCCTGCCGTTGATGCCGCTGCTGCTGGCGCCGACCCTGCTGGTGGCGGTAGTGCTGCTGTTCCACATCCCCTATCAGGATTACATGGCGGAATCCCACTGGCTGCTCTGGCTGCTGGGCCCCGCCACCGTCGCCTTCGCGGTGCCGGTCTACGAGAACCGCCAGCTCATTCGTCGCCACTGGTTGTCGCTGTCGGTCGGGGTGGTCGCTTCAGTCATTATGGCGGTGGGCAGTACCGTGCTGCTGGCTCGCTGGCTGGATCTCTCCGACATGTTGCAGCGCAGTCTGGCGATGCGCTCCATCACTACGCCGTTTGCGGTGGAGGCGACCCGCGCCATCGGCGGTCAGAGCGATCTCACTGCGCTGTTTGTGGTGCTGACCGGGGTGATTGGTATGGCGGTGGGGGAGAGCGTGCTGACCGTGCTGGCCATTCGCAGTCGCCTCGGCAAGGGGGCGGGCTTTGGCGCCTCGGCCCACGGTGCCGGCACCGCCAGGGCCTATCAGATGGGTAATGAGGAGGGAGTGGTCTCCAGTATGGTGATGATGATCGCCGGTATGGTGACCGTGCTGCTTGCACCCCTGCTGGGCCGGATGTTCTGGTAGGCCTGGCTTCCCTTTAGAAGGCTGCTTGTCCCGGCGCTACACTCTAGTGAGCGTGTATTTCCGGGATGAGCAGTATGACCTTTCATCGCCTCGCTTCCTGTTTGCTGTTGTGCTGCCTCTCTCTCCTTGCCACTCCCCTACGGGCGAGCGATGTCATCACTCATATCAGCCCCGAGAGCGATCGGGACTTGCGTACCCTCTATTTTCGCGATCTGTTGCAGCTGGCGCTGGAGAAGACCCGCGACAGCTTCGGTGACTACGAGCTGCGAACCGCGCCGCCGATGAACCGTATCCGGATGCGACAGATTGTGCAGACTCAGCAATACCCCAATCTGTTTGTGGCCGACAGTCTGCGCCCGGCCGCAGAGAGCGGAGCGCTGGATTACGTCCGTTTTCCGGTGGAGCTGGGCATCCTCGGTTATCGCATCTGTTTTGTCAGTCCGCAGCAGGCCGATGCGGTGGCAAGGGTCAATACCCTGACCGAGCTGCAGCAATTTCTGCATGGGCAGGGACGTGGCTGGCAGGATGTGGAGATCCTGCGTCATGGGGGATTCAAGGTGCAGGAGATCGACGGTTACGAGCGGCTGTTCAAGCTGGTGGCGCGCGGTCGCATCGACCTCTTCTGCCGCGGGGCCAACGAGCTCTTTATCGAGCAGGAGCAGCACAGTGATCTGCCCGGCCTCACCGTGGATCGGCGAGTGGCGCTGCACTATCCCTTCCTCCACCTCTTCTACACCCACAAGGATAATCAGGCCGCCATCCGCCGCCTCTCGGTCGGGCTCAAGCTGGCGTGGCGGGATGGCTCGCTGCAACAGCTCTGGCTGCGCCACTTCAAACCTTCCCTCGATCAGGCACAGCTCCCCAGGCGCCTGTTGTTCGAGTTGGCCAATCCGCGCTTGGATAAGGTGGATTTTGATTATCGGGCCTACCACTACAACCCCGTCGACGGGACGTTCGGGCCCGGGTTGCCTTGAGGCTGGCTTTGATTACTCGAATAATATTGATTATTGCTGAAAATGGTTCATAAAGCATATATAAATTTGGGGAGTTTCCATCACGGATTCGAGAGTTTGATAATATTCCTCACCCCTAACTCCATCTTGATTCGTGCGGACGAATTAGCTGAATGAATGAGGATTTTCGGCGCTTTAAAATCCCGAGTTATGACCGCCTCCTCAATCCAAACTATCACATCATAGCCAGTTCCATGAGTATCATCACCCAGATCGTGATCAAGACTCACAATGGTAACATAATCAGTCATTAGCAATTCTATAACCTCTTCAGGCCAATAAGCTCTCACCCAGCCTGCAGGCGTTATCCGTTCATCGTCTAGGAAAATTTTCATATCTAAATCGATTGTTATGGATAGTGTATTCAAGCAGAATGCACCATCCTTGCATATTATATAAAATGTTAGAAATAAAAGAGAGGCTTTAGATTAGCTTGTTAAAAACTCACATCAACTAGGCTGAATCATTCCCTTGTTTTATAAGCCAGAACTCAGTACTGGTTTCTGGGAGTAAGGACTTCCGTCTGCCAGAGTTGAAAATTCTAAAAATATGCTTGGTGGTTAATGTAGTTATCTTATCGCTATTATATGCAGGCTGATGAGCATAGATAAGTAATGATTCTATTTGGTCTAGCGTATCGCTATCAATTGGCCCATATTTTTTGATGCTGTTTCTATGATTCCAGTCAGTAAACTCATGACAAGAGGCTATAAATACCTTTACCTCTTCTACTTGTGAGGAAAAACGATTATTGTGTTGGCTCATTCGAGTTGCCACACCTTGTAGGGTTTTACCAATATACAAAAGCACATCGCGACCATAACATGGATGGTCACCGTAAATTTGATACAAGCAATGACCATCATGGACCAATTCACTTTTATATTTATGGATGTCATCAAGTTTGTATGGGCCTTCCCAGAATATATCGTAAATCGTATTGTTAGACATCTTAAATTCCTTTTGAGTTATGATTTCGCTATCATAAATGTTATTGAAGACAGTTTCAATCAAACTGAAAGCAGTTTCCCACATTTATTGAATATGTAGCATCGAGTTCTCTTTTGATATCGTTTGGATAGTGTATAGCGCCATACATGACGTTAATTCTCAACTTGAGTTGGTCTAATTAATGAAGAGTATGATGTCGTCTAGTTGGTTATATCAAGTGACTTGAATGAATATGGCGCTACACTCTTGAGTTTAAATGCTGTGGTATTTATATTAAGTGGGGATGGTTTTTCTCATAATTAAAAAAAGAGATTTTCCAAGAAGTCAGGATCATCCTGATGTGCGTTTTTACATGCAACGTTAAAGGGAAGGCAGCATAATGTTGCATCTACATAACGCATTTTTCCATCTGGAGTTTCCATAAAATCGATAAGCTTTTTGCAATTGATGTTATTTTCTGAATATATGACATCGATATATATATGCCCTGTATAAGGTACCACTAAATATCCATCAGATAGCATGTCGGTACATGGCTGCCATTTTATAGATTCTTTATCCAACCATGCAATTATTTCTTTACGAATCGGTAAGTCCTTGGCATTAAAAAATTGGTCGAAGCAACTAATTTCTTCGTCCAATGGTTCTACATTATTAGGGGCGTGAAACCTAATATACAAAACATCCCTTTGCATCTCTCTTGCGATCTTGTCAATGCTATTAATCAAGTAAGGCATGAAGTCCTCATTAAGTAATATGAAATGAATAATGAAAGCGGATTAAGTGGTTAGTAATGATGGAGCATCTAGAAATTTATTGATTTCCTGCAATGCAATAATTGCACGCTCTTTTATAGCGACTCCACCATAAGGAATCGTACAGTCATGCGGATTGATTCGTATTAATTTCATTTGTCTATTTTTAAACTGATTCCTGACTCGAGGAATGGTGACTCCAGCACCTATTTCAATGACTACAATCACTTTTCCTCGATTTCTATTAAGCCATGCTTCATAAAGAGATGCTTGTTCAGTATATATTATGTCGCACCAAGTGCTATCATTGAACATCAATATGTTTGGTCTTGCCAATAAGCCACAATATGGACAGGTTGGTAATATACCGTTAGCAAGTAAAGAATCGCTATCTGTAGTTATGGGTAAATCGGATATATATCTTACATGGTCATTACAGTTTTTCAAACACTGTATGTAATGGATAGAACCATGGCACTCAACTAACCTATTTTTTACAAACCCTGCCTTAATGAAATGGCCATCTACATTAGATGTAAAGACAAAGCCATCTTTCTCTGCTAGCCAGTCTCTCAGGATATCGTATCCTGCATGAGGAGTTGTTTTTTTGTAGAGGTGATAGCGATGTGCATAAAAGCCCCAAGCCAGTCTGGGCTGCTTAATGAATAGTGCAGGATTGGATACATGCCACTGTGAGAAGCCTAATGCTTTAAACTGAGGATAGGCATTATAAAATCCGTGCTCTCCTCTGAAATCAGGTAACCCAGAGTCAACACCAAGACCTGCACCTGCCGTGATCAATAAAGCATCAGCAGAATTTATTAACTTTGCAGCGGCAAGATAGGATTTTTCAGTAGGGATGGATGAGGTATGTAGATACATTGGCATATACTCAATATAAACAGATAGATCCACACCGCTTAAGGCGTGGTACCATCTGCAAATTCGAGTGAGCCAGCACAGATCGTGCTTATTCAGTTGTTCGATGCAGTTGTTTAAACTTAGCATGAATCTTTGCCGTCATGCAACACTAAACATTAAAGTGGTAATACACCATCGGTATCAGTATCGGTTGTGTGTTTTTTGGACATACACTAACTGGAGTTATTGGTTATAAGTTGTTTAATGTTATTTACATATGTGATTGTTTGGTTATTCCTGATTACCCATACATTCCTGCCTGCTTGTGAGCAGGTATGAACAATCAGCGTATCTGAAGCCCCGCCACTGAGGTACTCTAGTCTAGTGATTGGTCTTGCGGCTGGCCTTTTAATCAGACTAATCATGCCAAGTTGGCATGTTTTTTATTATTTAAATTCATTTTTTGAAGGTTGGTGCGCTGCATATACTGGGGGTCGCTTCACGGTTCAGGTTTGCTCCTGCCCGCTTCTGGCTTGCGCGAGTGAGCCTGAATCGTCCTGCTGCGGCGTCTTGATGTTCTGCATGAAGGCGTCCATCACTGGGCCGGGATCGATCCCGGCAGGTATTACAGCTGACGGAGCCTTGTTATGTTTAATCCCCACCCTTGCGCCCTGATTGTCGAAGGGGGCGCGATGCGCGGCATCTTTGCCAGCGGCGTGCTCGATGCCTTTGTCGAAAGTCACCACTACCCGTTCGATTTCGTCATGGGCGTCTCGGCCGGTGCCACCAATCTGGTCTCCTATCTGAGCGAGCAGCCGCGCCGCAGTCGCCACATCATCACCGAGCTGGCTTGCAGCTCCCGGTTTCTCGATCCCCTGCGTTTCGTCAAAGGGGGCGATCTGGTGGACATCGGCTGGCTGTGGCAGGCCAGTCGCCATCACTTCCCGCTCGATCTCGACACTTTCTGCGCCCGCGACATTCCCTTCTACGCGGTGGCGACCGATGTGGCGAGCGGCAAGGCCATCTATCTGCCGGTGCGGCCCGACAACATGGATGAGGTGCTGACCGCTACCTGCGCCCTGCCGGTGGTGCAGCACGATACCCCCTGCGTCGATGGTCGCCCCATGGCCGATGGCGGGATCAGCGACTCCATTCCGGTGATCGAGGCTTATCGTCGCGGGGCGCGGCGGATGACGGTGGTGCTGTCGGATCCCTGGGGATATCGCAAGAAGCCGGCCCGTTTCTGCTGGATGGTCAAAGCCTTGCTGAAAACCCAGCCTGCGCTGGCGCAAGCCATGCTGGAGCGGGATCGTGCCTACAACCGGGCGCTCGATTTCATCGCCAATCCCCCTGCCGATTGCGAGATCGAGGTGATCGCGCCACCAGCCGATTTCATGGTCTCCCGTTTTACCCAGGACCCGGTCAAGCTGGAGTCCGGCTATCTGCAGGGTTACTGGCAGGGGCGCCAGAGTCTGTTGCGGGCCCGTGGAGAGGTGCGGGCGGTGGCCTGACTGGTTTGCCGGGTGCTGAATATAAAAAGGGGAATCTCGCGGTTCCCCCTTTGCATGCTTGCGCGGCAGCAGCTGCTTACAGCATCTGCTTGAGGCGATAGAGCAGGTCGAGGGCCTGACGGGGGGTCAATTCGTCCGGACGCACTGCTTCCAGCTCTTCCACCACCGGATGAGGCTGCGGGGCGAGAGTCACCGGAGCCGGGCGGCTTTCACCTGCGGCGACCGGAGTGGCGCTCTCCAGCTCATGCAGTTTGTGACGGGCCTGCTGGATCACCGATTTCGGCACCCCAGCCAACGCCGCCACTTGCAGGCCGTAGGAGCGGCTGGCCGCCCCTTCCTGTACCGCGTGCATAAAGGCGATGGTGTCGCCGTGCTCCACCGCATCGAGGTGGACGTTGGCCAGCCCGCTCATCAGCTCGGGTAAGCGGGTCAGCTCGAAGTAGTGGGTGGCAAACAGGGTGTAGGCGCCAATCTTGCTCGCCAGCTGTTCGGCACAGGCCCACGCCAGCGAGAGGCCGTCGTAGGTGCTGGTGCCGCGGCCAATCTCGTCCATCAGCACCAGACTGCGGGCGGTGGCGTTGTTGAGGATGTTGGCGGTCTCGGTCATCTCCACCATAAAGGTGGAGCGGCCGGAGGCGAGATCGTCCGATGCCCCGATGCGGGTGAAGATACGGTCGATGGGGCCGATGCGGGCGCTGCCGGCGGGCACGAAGGCGCCGATATGGGCCAGCAGCACGATCAGCGCGGTCTGGCGCATATAGGTGGATTTACCGCCCATGTTGGGACCTGTGATGATCAGCATCCGCCGCTCCCGCTCCAGCCGGATAGGGTTGGCGATAAAGGGATCTGTCATCACCTGCTCCACCACCGGATGGCGGCCCGCCTCGATGATGATCTGATCTTCGTCGATGAGGGTCGGGCAGCGATAGTCGAGGGTCTCGGCCCGCTCGGCCAGGTTGGCCAGCACGTCCAGCTCCGCCAGCGCGGCGGCGGA
Source organism: Aeromonas sp. S11(2024) (assembly GCF_041402345.1). Taxonomy (NCBI): domain Bacteria; kingdom Pseudomonadati; phylum Pseudomonadota; class Gammaproteobacteria; order Aeromonadales; family Aeromonadaceae; genus Aeromonas; species Aeromonas sp. S11(2024). The sequence goes on from NZ_JBGLRC010000010.1 coordinate 119,274, forward strand.
ATCCTGTAGATCGCCGAGGTGGGGCAGCAGGGCATCGAGCAGCTCTTCGTAGAGCCGTTTCTCCAGCGCCAGCGCCTGGGACTGGGCGGTGAGAACCTTGTCCTCGTACTTCTTCAGCTCATCGATGATGTAGCGTTCGTTGTTCTTGAGGGTCTGGCGGCGGATGTAGTGGGCCGGCACCAGATGGCTGTTGGCGCGGCTCACCTCTATATAGAAGCCGTGCACCTTGTTGTAACCCACCTTGAGAGTGTTGATGCCGGTCAGCAGTTTTTCCCGCTCTTCGATGCGGGCGAGGCTGGCGGTGGCACCGTTGGCCAGATCCCGTAGCTCGTCCAGCTCCTGATTGAAGCCGTCACGGATCACGCCACCATCGCGGATCAGCACCGGCGGCACTTCCATCACCGCACGTTCCAGCAGGTCGAGCAGCTCGGGGAAGGTGCTGGCACGCTCGGCCAGTTGTTGCACCGCTTCGTGCTCGTTGTCCGCCAGCAGGCGCTGCAACTCGGGTAACTGGGCGAAGGCCTGACGCAGGCGGGTGAGGTCGCGCGGGCGGGCCGAGCGCAGGGCCAGACGAGCCAGCACCCGCTCCACATCCCCCACCTGACGCAGCAGGTTGCCCAGCTCGTCATAGAGGTTCTGCTCAATGAGCTCCTTGATGGTGCTCTGGCGACCTTTCAGGATCACCCGATCGCGGATCGGCTGGTGGATCCAGCGCTTGAGCAGGCGGCTGCCCATGGGAGTGGCGGTGCGATCCAGCACCTCGGCCAGGGTATTTTCATAGCCACCGGCCAGATTCTGGGTCAGCTCCAGATTGCGGCGGGTAGCGGCATCCATGATGACCGCATGATCTGGCTGCTCGAGGCGTACGTTGCGGATGTGGGGCAGGGCGGTGCGCTGGGTATCTTTGACGTACTGCATCAGACAACCAGCGGCGCACAGGGCGGTCTCGCTCTTGTCGACACCAAAGCCCACCAGATCCTGGGTGCCGAATTGCTGGCAGAGCAGCTTGCGGGCGGTGCCCAGCTCAAACTCCCACTCCGGGCGGCGACGCAGGCCGCGGCGACCCTCTATATGGTGCAGGAATTCGAAGGATTCCGGGTAGAGCAGCTCGGCCGGATTGGTGCGCTGCAGCTCTGCCAGCAGGGTCTCTTCTTTCTCGAACTGGTTGATGAAGAAGCGGCCGGAGCCGATGTCCATGGTGCCATAGCCGAAGCGGCGGCCATCGTGGTAGACGGCTGCGATCAGGTTGTCCTGTCGCTCGCTGAGCAGCGCCTCGTCGGAGACGGTGCCCGGGGTGATGATGCGAATAACCTTGCGCTCCACCGGCCCCTTGCTGGTGGCGGGATCCCCCACCTGTTCGCAGATGGCGGCGGATTCGCCGAGCTGCACCAGCTTGGCCAGATACCCTTCGATAGCGTGATAGGGCACCCCCGCCATTGGGATGGGGCTGCCAGCCGACTGGCCGCGCTTGGTCAGGGAGATATCGAGCAGTTGGGAGGCCTTGCGGGCATCGTCATAGAACAGCTCGTAGAAGTCGCCCATCCGGTAGAACAGCAGGATCTCCGGGTTCTCGGCCTTGAGGCCAAGGTACTGCTGCATCATGGGGGTGTGGGCGCTCAGATTGGCGCCGGGAGCGGAGCTTGTGGCGCCGCTGGCTTGGTGTTGTGCGGTCATGTTCTGTTCCAGAAGGGGCCTCTGCGGGCCAGTGTCTGCGGTGATGAGCCTTGCGCTTGATGGCGCCATTCTACACATAAGCGCCGCGACGGGGGAGCGGGTGTTCCGGGCGCGGTTGTTCTGCACTATTGAAGGCATGACACAGGTGCGGCACCTCACATTGCGGCAGGCAAGGGCGGTCTGCCGTGGTTGCGGGCGGCGCTAGCGGGATCGCATAATGTGCCTCTTGAGCGGATCAGAAGGAGTCGTGATGAAACTGGATGCAGAGATAGAGCACCTTGCCATCGAGCTGGGACGGGCCCTTGGCCAGCGGGGCTGGCTGGCGGCGACCGCCGAATCCTGTACCGGCGGCGGGGTGGCTACGGCTATTACCGACATCGCGGGTAGCTCCGGCTGGTTCGATCGCGGATTTGTCACCTACACCAACGAGGCCAAGCAGCAAATGTTGGGGGTGAGCAGCGATAGCCTTGAACAGCATGGTGCGGTGAGCGAAGCCGTGGTGCTGGAGATGGCCCGCGGCGCGCTGGCGCACTCGTCTGCCTCCATCAGCGTTGCTATCAGTGGCATCGCCGGCCCCGGCGGCGCCACCGAGGGCAAGCCGGTCGGCACCGTCTGGTTCGCCTGGGCCGACCGCAACGGTCGTCACCACTCCCTGCTGGCCCGCTTCGACGGAGATCGCCGACAGGTACGCCAGCAGGCGGTGAGACAGGCCTTGTCGGGTCTGTTGGCCCTGCTCAGATAAATTGGGCTTGATACTGTATGAATAGACAGTATACTTAGTCCAACTTCACTTCTTACTCACGATTTCCAGCGGAGATTGGCATGGATCAGAACAAACAGAAGGCACTGGCGGCTGCGCTGGGTCAGATTGAAAAGCAGTTCGGCAAAGGTTCCATCATGCGTCTGGGCGACAGCAAGACCATGGATATCGAAGCCATCTCTACCGGTTCCCTCTCGCTGGACGTGGCGCTGGGCATTGGCGGTCTGCCGTGTGGCCGTATCGTCGAGATCTACGGCCCGGAATCTTCCGGTAAAACCACCCTCACCCTGCAGGTGATTGCGGAAGCCCAGAAGAAAGGCAAAACCTGTGCCTTCGTCGATGCGGAGCACGCGCTTGATCCTATTTATGCTGCCAAGCTGGGTGTCAACGTCGACGACCTGCTCATCTCTCAACCGGATACCGGTGAACAGGCGCTGGAGATCTGCGACATGCTGGTTCGCTCCAACGCGGTTGACGTCATCATCGTCGACTCCGTGGCGGCCCTGACGCCGAAAGCGGAAATCGAAGGGGAGATGGGTGATTCCCACGTTGGTCTGCAGGCTCGTCTGATGTCCCAGGCGCTGCGCAAACTGACCGCCAACATCAAGAACGCCAACTGCCTGTGTATCTTCATCAACCAGATCCGGATGAAGATTGGCGTTATGTTTGGTAGCCCGGAGACCACTACCGGTGGTAACGCGCTCAAGTTCTACGCCTCCGTGCGTCTGGATATCCGTCGTATCGGCGCCATCAAGGAAGGCGACGAAGTGGTCGGTAACGAGACCCGCGTCAAAGTGGTCAAGAACAAGGTGGCCCCGCCCTTCAAGCAGGCCGAATTCCAGATCTTCTACGGCGCCGGTATCTCCAAAGAGGGCGAGCTGGTGGATCTCGGCGTCAAGCACAAGCTGATCGACAAGGCCGGTGCCTGGTACAGCTACAACGGTGAGAAGATCGGTCAGGGCAAGGCCAACGTGATGAAGCTGTTCGCCGAGAACAAGGTGATGGCTGGCGAAGTGGAAGCCCGCTTGCGCGAGCTGCTGCTCTCCGGTGCCGTGCCAGTCGACGACAAGGCTGCACCGGTTGAGGCAGACGAGTTCGATGCCGAAAGCGAACAAGAGTTCGAATAAGGAACAAAGGAAGGCCGGGTATCTACCCGGCCTTGTTATTTATGATGGTAGATGAATCCGTTACCGAACCGGTCGAGCCTGCCAAACCGACCTTTGCAGAGCAGCTGGTCGCTGCCCGTGCTTATGCCATGCGCAGTCTGGCCCGCCGCGAGAGTGCCGAGTCAGAGCTGGCCAACCGGCTGCGCCAGCAGGGCTTCAATGAAGAGGTGATCGAGGCGGTGGTCGACTACTGCCGCGGTTACAACTGGGTCAATGACGAACGTTACGGCGGTATGGCTGTACGTGCCGGTGCCGCCAAGGGCCATGGCCCCATCAAGATCCGTTTCGACCTGCGCCGCAAGGGGCTCGACGATATTCAGATTGATGCCGCATTCGATCAGCCGGAGCTGGACTGGTTCGAACTGGCGTTTGCCCTGCTCGAACGGCGCGCCCGGGTGGCCGATCTGGCGGATTTCAAGCTGCGGATGAAGTGGCTCAAGTATCTGCTGGGGCGCGGCTTTACCCAGGATCAGGCCCGTTATGCCATCTCGGCCCTGCAGGAGCGGGAGGAGTAACGCCACTGCGTGGCAAACGTCGTTTCACCTCTCCTGGTGGCAGGTTTTTCCTGTCCGTACAGTAGCTTGCGTGCACAATCCCGAAAAAGCGGCCTTTTGTTCATCTCATCTCTCTTTATGCGCTGCTTTTTTGCCTCTCGACAGTGGAAAAAGCCACTGTAGGCGGTGCCGCTCTTTTCTGGCCCATTTATGTGCGCTTTTTCGCCCGTGGCGGCCCTGTCCGTTTTACTTTACCCCGCAGAAAACTTACATTAATGCGGTTAAAAGTCCGTATTCGAATCAAGCAGGATTTTCCATGTATATGTCCACGTCAGAGATTCGCGCTGCGTTTCTCGAGTATTTCCGTTCCCAGGGGCACCAGGTTGTCTCCTCCAGCTCGCTGGTACCGCATAACGACCCGACCCTGTTGTTTACCAACGCGGGTATGAACCAGTTCAAGGACGTGTTCCTTGGCGCAGACAAGCGTGCCTACAATCGCGCGACGACTTCCCAGCGTTGCGTGCGTGCCGGTGGTAAGCACAACGATCTGGAAAACGTCGGCTATACCGCTCGTCACCACACCTTCTTCGAAATGCTGGGCAACTTCAGCTTCGGTGACTACTTCAAACAGGATGCCATCAAGTTTGCATGGGGCTTCCTGACCGAGGTGCTGCAGCTGCCGAAAGATCGCCTGCTGGTGACCGTCTACGCGACTGACGATGAAGCTTTCGATATCTGGGAAAAAGAGGTTGGTGTCCCGGCCGATCGCATCGTGCGCATCGGTGACAACAAGGGTGCCCCTTACGCTTCCGACAACTTCTGGGCGATGGGCGATACCGGCCCGTGCGGTCCCTGCACCGAGATCTTCTATGACCACGGCGATCACATCTGGGGTGGCCGTCCCGGCTCACCGGAAGAGGATGGCGACCGTTTCATCGAGATCTGGAACGTGGTGTTCATGCAGTTCAACCGTCAGGCTGACGGCACCATGGAGCCGCTGCCCCGTCCGTCCGTGGATACCGGCATGGGTCTGGAGCGTATCTCCGCCATCATGCAGGGTGTGCACTCCAACTACGAAATCGACATCTTCCAGGCGCTGATCAAGAAAGCGGCCGAGATTGTCGGCACCACCGATCTGAGCAACCAGTCCCTGCGCGTCATCGCTGACCACATCCGCTCCTGCGCCTTCCTGGTGGCAGATGGCGTGATGCCGTCCAACGAAGGTCGTGGCTATGTGCTGCGTCGCATCATCCGCCGCGCCGTGCGTCACGGTCGCAAGCTGGGCGCGACCGATGTCTTCTTCTACAAACTGGCTGCCGAGCTGGCAGTACAGATGAAGGATGTCGCTGCCGAGCTGATCGCCCAGCTGCCGCTGGTCGAGCGAGTGCTGCGCATCGAAGAGGAGCAGTTTGTCCGCACCTTGGATCGCGGTCTGCTGCTGCTGGAAGACGCTCTGGCCAACCTGGGCGATGCCAAGGTTATTCCGGGCGAAGTGGTGTTCAAGCTCTATGACACTTACGGCTTCCCGGCCGACCTGACTGCCGACGTGGTGCGCGAGCGCGAGATCGGTATCGACGAAGAGGGCTTCAAGGCCGAGATGGAGAAGCAGCGTGCTCGCGCCAAAGAGGCCTCCAGCTTCGGCGTGAACTACAACGAGATGCTCAAGCTCGACTTCGAGACCCCCTTCACCGGTTACAAGACCTTGACCGAGCGTACCCGCGTGGTTGGTATCTACAAGGGTGTGGAAGAGGTGAGCGGTCTTATCGCCGGTGACGAAGCGGTCATCGTGCTGGAAGAGACCCCCTTCTACGCCGAGTCCGGCGGCCAGATCGGCGACAGCGGTACCCTGAAAGTGGACGACGGCATCTTTGCCGTGACCGACACCCTGAAAGCGGGCAAGGCGATCATCCACAAGGGCTACATGGAGCTGGGCACCCTGGAGAAGGGCGCCGAAGTGGAAGCCGTGGTTGATGGCGATCGTCGTCAGGCCATCGCCCTGAACCACTCCGTGACTCACCTGCTGCACGCTGCCCTGCGTCAGGCACTGGGCGAGCATGTCACCCAGAAAGGTTCTCTGGTTGGGGCCGAGCGCATGCGTTTCGACTTCTCCCACTTCGAGGGGCTGACCATGGCGACCATTCGCCGGGTCGAGGAGCTGGTCAACAACCAGATCCGCGCCAACCACGAAATCACCACCCAGCTGATGGATCTGGAAGCGGCCAAGTCCGCCGGTGCCATGGCGCTGTTTGGTGAAAAATATGAAGACGACGTGCGTGTGGTGCGCATGGGCGACTACTCCACCGAGCTGTGCGGCGGTACTCACGCCAAGCGCACCGGTGATATCGGCTTCTTCAAGATCATCGCCGAGAGCGGCATCGCAGCTGGCGTGCGCCGTATCGAAGCGGTGACCGGCAAAGCGGCCATCGACTTCATGCATCAGGTTGGCGAGCAGATCGAAGAGGCTGCCGCCCTGGTGAAAGGTGACCAGTTCTGCATCGCCGACAAGGTTCGCCAGATGCTGGACAAGGCCAAGATGATGGAGCGCGAGCTGGAGCAGCTTAAGGCCAAGCTGGCCGCTCAGGCTGGTAACGATCTGCTGGGTCAGGTGATCGAGATCAACGGTCAGAAGGTGCTGGTTGCAGCGCTGGAAGGGGCCGATCCGAAATCCCTGCGTGGCATGCTGGACGAGCTGAAGAACCAGATGAAGTCCGGTGTTGTGCTGCTGGCAACCTGTGCCGATGGCAAGGTCAACCTGATCGCGGGCGTCACCAACGACCTGACCGGCAAGGTCAAGGCCGGTGAGCTGGTCAATCTGGTTGCCCAACAGGTGGGTGGCAAGGGCGGTGGCCGTCCGGACATGGCACAGGCGGGTGGTACCCAGCCTGAAGCGGTGCCGGCAGCGCTGCAATCCGTTCACTCCTGGCTGGAAGAGCGCCTGTAATCGGGCGAGGTGATCTGTGGCACTCTATGTACAGAAGTACGGCGGCACCTCGGTCGGCACACTGGAGCGGATCGAGGCGGTAGCTGAGCGGGTCGAGCAGACCCGCGCCCAGGGACACGACGTGGTGGTGGTTGTCTCCGCCATGTCGGGCGAAACCAACCGGCTGCTGGGCATGGCCCAGCAACTGGATCCTGATGCCAACCGGCGGGAGATGGATGTACTGGTCTCCACCGGTGAGCAGGTCACCATAGCGCTGCTGGCGATCGCGTTGAACAAACGCGGTTGTCCTGCGGTCTCAATGACCGGTGATCAGGTACGGATTCACACCGATTCCGCCTATGGCAAGGCGCGCATCACCCACATCGACACCGAGCTGGTTCATGCCGAACTGGCTGCTGGCAAGGTGGTGGTGATCGCCGGTTTCCAGGGCCGTGACGAGCATAACGCCATCACGACGCTGGGCCGCGGCGGTTCGGATACCACGGCGGTTGCCGTGGCGGCGGCCATCAAGGCCGATGAGTGCCAGATCTTTACCGATGTGGATGGGGTATACACCACGGATCCGCGCATCGAGCCCAAGGCGCGTCGTCTCGACACCATCACCTTCGAGGAGATGCTGGAGATGGCCAGTCTCGGCGCCAAGGTGTTGCAGATCCGCTCGGTGGAGTTTGCGGGCAAGTACCGCGTCCCGCTGCGGGTGCTGTCGAGCTTTATCGATGGAGAGGGAACCTTAATCACATATGGAGGTGATAGGATGGAAGCTCCCCTGGTATCCGGGATCGCTTTTAACCGCAACGAGGCCAGCCTGACCATTCTGGGTGTGCCGGACCGACCAACCGTGGCTGCGCAGATCCTGAATCCGATCAGCGACGCCAACATTGATGTCGACATGATTGTGCAGAACACCCTGGGAGATGGCACCGCCGACTTCACCTTCACGGTGAATCGTGACGACTATCGCCGTGCCCGGGCACTGCTGGAGGAGACCGCCACCGAACTTGGCGCCTCCTGCGTGCAGGGAAATGGCGAAATTGCCAAGGTTTCCATTGTCGGTGTCGGCATGTGGAACCATCCCGGTGTTGCGCGCACCATGTTCAAGGTATTGGGCGAGGAGGGGATCAACATGCAGTTGATCTCGACCTCTGAAATCAAAATCTCTGTGGTGATTGACGAGAAGTATCTGGAGCTGGCGGTGCGAGCCCTGCACGCGGCTTTCGGGTTGGATCAGGCACCGCAAGAGCAGCCCTTGGGCTAACAATCTCTGATTGATTTAGTTTCAACCATTTACCATATCGGTATCTTTGTTAGATAATGTCGCATATCGATATAAAAACAAAACAGGATACAGGAGCAAGCGAATGCTTATTTTGACTCGTCGTGTTGGGGAAACCCTGATGATTGGTGATGAAGTGACTGTCACCGTACTGGGCGTTAAAGGCAACCAGGTCCGTATCGGTGTTAACGCACCGAAAGAGGTCTCCGTACACCGCGAAGAGATCTACCAGCGCATCCAGGCCGAGAAAGTTCCGGGCCAACCGGGCTTCTAAGCCACTTTCATGGCTGTGACAAGGCGACACCTCATGTGTCGCCTTTTGTTTTTCCGGCCCCCTGAAATCGCCCTGCAGGGCGCGAAACTGCGGGATAAGTGCCGATATTGTTTGAATATTCCACGCTTTGACCAAATGCTGAGCGAACGCACTTTTTTCTCCAAAAAAGTGTTTGACTAAAAATCCCTGTGAAGTATTATCAGCCCCGCAAACGGAGAGGTGGCCGAGAGGCTGAAGGCGCTCCCCTGCTAAGGGAGTATGCGGCTTATACCCGCATCGGGGGTTCGAATCCCCCCTTCTCCGCCATTTGCGCCCGTAGCTCAGCTGGATAGAGTACCTGGCTACGAACCAGGTGGTCAGAGGTTCGAATCCTCTCGGGCGCACCATATTACGACTCAAGCAAGAGTCATGTGTTGACCATCAGCAAGTCGACACTTTGGAAAAGGCTTACTGATAAGTAAGCTTTTTTTATCGTTTTAAAACAGGGCGCCCGTAGCTCAGCTGGATAGAGTACCTGGCTACGAACCAGGTGGTCAGAGGTTCGAATCCTCTCGGGCGCACCATTTAAAACGACACAACGATTTATGAGCGCCCGTAGCTCAGCTGGATAGAGTACCTGGCTACGAACCAGGTGGTCAGAGGTTCGAATCCTCTCGGGCGCACCATTTTTCAAGCAATACCAAAGTTTGTGAGCGCCCGTAGCTCAGCTGGATAGAGTACCTGGCTACGAACCAGGTGGTCAGAGGTTCGAATCCTCTCGGGCGCACCATATTTCAAGCAGTACCAAAAGTTTATGAGCGCCCGTAGCTCAGCTGGATAGAGTACCTGGCTACGAACCAGGTGGTCAGAGGTTCGAATCCTCTCGGGCGCACCATACAGACAGCCTCGACTTCGGTCGGGGCTGTTTTTTTATGGGCGATATTTAGCTTTTGGTGCGGATCCCCGTGCGCTGTTGCGGGTGGATCGCCCGTTTACCTGGCTGTTCTTGTCCTCATTTCTTCCCCTTTCTGTGATGGCGCACAGTTCTTCTGATCGTTGCACCGCATCACCACCCTTTGCCTCATCTATAGGCGCCCTGTATGCCTGCTGTTGCAACGGCAGATGCCGCGCAGCTTATCACTCAAGGTTCGCTCATCTACATCCTGCAAGGCCTGCAGAGGCGTTTTGCGGGCAATAAAAAAGGATGCCGCAGCATCCTTTTGTGTTGAGATATTGACTCAGCTTTTCAGCCATTTGCGAATGCGGTTGGCATCGCCGATGGGGGTGCGTTTGCCCACCGAGTTGAGCAGCACGATGGCGAGCTCGCGGCTGTCCGGTTTGGCGCGCATCACCAGACAGCGACCCGCTTCGTCAGTGAAGCCGGTCTTGGAGAGGCGCACGTCCCAATCCGGGTTTTTCACCAGCGGGTTGGTGTTGTTGAACATCAGGCTGTAGGCGGGGGCGCTGAAGCGCATCTCCCGGTTCTCATCCTGAGTGAACTGACGGATCAGCGGCTGACGGTAGGCGGCGGCGGCCAGCTTGCCGAGATCCTGGGCGGTAGAGACGTTGCGGGTGGAGAGGCCGGTGGAGTCGTAGAAGTGGGTATTTCGCATACCCAGCTGTCTGGCCTTGTTGTTCATGGCTCGCACGAAGGCGCTGCGACCGCCCGGATAGTGACGCGCCAGTGCCGAGGCCATCCGGTTTTCGGAGGACATCAGCGCCAGATGCAGGGCGTCGCGGCGGGTCACCTTGGTGCCCATGCGGATGCGGGAGTGGGTGTGTTTGACCCGATCCAGATCGTTCTTGTCGACCGTGATGGTCTGGTTGAGATTCTGTTTGGCATCAAGCACCACCAGCGCTGTCATCAGCTTGGTGAGAGAGGCGATGGGACGCACCTTGGTGGCATTCTTCTGGTAGAGCGTCTTGCCCGTTTTTACATCCACGACCAGGGCGCTGCTTGAGCGTACTTCCAGTTTGGCAGGGTTGGGTGCCGCGCTGACCGCAGGCAATCCCAACATTCCCATCAACCCGACAACCAGCGCTGCTGCGCGAATCCGACACCACATACAACCGACTCCATTCCCATCCAAAAAAAGGCGCTAGATTCACTCATTTTTACCCCGGCTTTACAAGGGCCGAGCGGGACTATTTCTGCTATTTGCGCAAAATTGGCGATCAAAAAAGCCCTCTGGCGAGGGCTTTCGGGTCGGGCGTTGGGCGAAGGGTCAATCCCGCGGCTGCGCGGCCCTGCGTTTGCTGATCCAGCGCCAGACCAGCGCCACCATGCCACCCACCAGCAGGGCCACCGGCAGATAGATGATGATGTTGAAGAACTGGGTCTGGTATTCGGCGGCCAGCTTGGTGTGGCTCAGGTAGTAGCCAAACCCTACCAGCGGGCAGATCCACATGATGGAGCTGATCAGATTGACGATGAGAAAGCGCCCCTGGGGCAGCTCGGTGGCACCGACGATGTAGGGGTAGGCGGTGCGCACGAAGGCGATATAGCGCGCGGTGATCAGGGTGATGATCCCGTACTTGTCCAGCAGGTGGTAGACCTTCTGCTGGTGTCGCTCTTCCACATGGGACATCAGCCGATGGTAGAGCTGGGTGTGGCCGAGGAAGCGCCCCTGCATGTAACCGAGCCAGGTGCCGACAAAGGTAGCCATGATCAACAGCGGGATCACCCCGAGAGACAATACATCCTGATAGATGAGCACGCCGGTGAGGATCAGCAGGCTGTCACCGGGCAGAAAGGCGGTAGGGATGAATCCGTTTTCCAGTACCAGAAACGTCAGAATCACACCACAGATCATGAAGGCCATCTTGGGATCGGAAAGTGTGTTCAGATCGTGATTCATAAAGGCGTGAGCCAGTTGGTAAAACTGCTCCATACTTGCAAACTCCGCAGGTTAGCTGGGTTGATCGGTCAAGGGCATGGCGAGCACCTTGTCGATGCGCAGGCCATCCATGTCAACAATTTCCAGTTGCCACTGTTCCAGTGTCACCAGGTCTCCGGTTTGTGGAACACGACCAAGGAGCAGCATGATAAGCCCTCCGAGGGTGTGATAGTGATGTTTTTCTTCTTCTGGCAGACGAACCAGCTCCAGACAGTCCTTCAACTCCGGCAGCGGGATCAGGCCATCGAGCAGCCAGCTGCCGTCGGCGCGCCGGAATGCCCAGTTGTCCTCGCCATCCTCCTGCTGGAAATCCCCCGCCAGCGCCTCCAGCAGATCCTGCTGGGTTACCAGCCCCTGCAGCTCGCCATATTCGTCCACCACCAGCGCCATCTGTTCGCTGTGGGTGCGGAAGTGGTTGAGCAGCTCGACGCCGTTGAGGGTCTCGGGGAGCAGGCTGCCCTCCTGGGTCAGGGCAGCCAGATCGATGGGCTCCCCCTTGATATAGGCGTGCAGCACCTTGCTGACATTGATGATACCCACCAATTCTGACAGGTTGCCGTCGCAGACCGGAAAATAGCTGTGGCGATACTCCACCAGTCGCTGCAGGTTGCTCTCCAGCGGCAGCGCCAGATCCAGATAGCGGATATCGCTGCGTGGCACCATCAGGGAGGAGAGGCTGCGCTCGTCGAGACGGAAGACGTTGCGCAGCATGGTGTGTTCATGATCCTCGATTACCCCGGCTTCCGATCCTTCCACCAGCATGGCGTGGATCTCCTCCTCGGTGACGTTGGCGCTGCCATTCTGGTTGACCCGCAGCAGCCGCAGGCTGGCATTGGTGGAGGCCGACAGCAGCCAGACGAAGGGGCGGGTCAGGGTGGCGAGCCAGTGCATGGGGCGCGCGACCAGACAGGCGATGCGCTCGGCATTGAGCTGGCCGAGCCGCTTGGGCACCAGCTCCCCCACCACGATGGAGAGGTAAGTAACCACCACCACCACGATGACGGTGGCGATCAGGCCGCTGCTATTGGGGGATAGTCCCCACTCCTGCAACCAGAGCGAGAAGGGCTGGGCCAGCAGGGATTCGCCGTAGATACCGTTGAGCAAACCTATGCTGGTAATGCCGATTTGGACGGCAGAGAGAAAATGGGTCGGGTCTTCGCCCAGTTTGAGGGCAATGGCGGCGGAGCGGTTGCCTTCAGAGGCAAGCTTGCCGAGGCGAGCCTTGCGTGCGGTGACGATGGCGATTTCTGACATGGCGAAGACGCCATTAAGCAAAATCAATCCCAGCAGGATCAATATTTCCATACAGCAACAGCACTCCTTGAGTGGATAAGATCGCTGGCAGTGTAATGAATTTGGCGGCGATGCGCTTGTGAAAGCGGGTGATCCGGCTCGCTAATTTGATGACAGCGCTCTGGGATGGCTGAAAAAGATGACCGGAAAAGGGAGGGATGGCCCCGCCAAACGGCGTAATGGGCGAGGCAGCATTGCAGGAGGGAAAAGGGCGGGAAGTCCCGCCCTTGCTTGTCATGGTTCAGACAACCCTTATCAGAACTGCTGGAACCAGCGCTGGATCTGGGCCGGATCCTTGCTCTGGGTCAGGGAGAGCATCAGCAGCACCCGCGCCTTCTGCGGGTTGAGAGTGCCGGAGGTCACGAAGCCGTACTTGGCATCATCGATCTCAGCATCCAGGGTGGTGGCGCCGGTCGGCACGCGGGCGGAGCGCACGACGCGGATGCCATCCTTGCTCGCCTTGGCCAGGGTATCGAACAGGGTGTGGTAGAGGTTGCCGTTGCCCACCCCGGCGCTGACGATGCCGTCGAACTTGGCATCCACCATCGCTTTGGCCGGCAAGTCGGTGGCGTTGGCGTAGCTGTAGACGATGCCCACTTGCGGCAGCTTGTCTAGCTTGCTCACGTCAAACGGCGTCTTGCTGGTGTGCTGGCGAGCCGGGCTGCGCTGATAGTCGATCTTGCCGTTGTGGATGTAGCCGAGCGGGCCAAAGTTGGGGGAGGCGAAGGTTTGCACCCCGGTGGTGTTGGTCTTGGTGACGTCGCGGGCATCCAGCACTGTGTCGTTCATCGCCACCATCACGCCACGGCCCTTGGAGGCGGGGTCGGAGGCGGTCACCACGGCGTTGTAGAGGTTGAGCGGGCCATCGGCACTCATGGCTGTGGAGGGACGCATGGCGCCAACCAGTACCACCGGCTTGTCGCTCTTGACGGTCAGATTGAGGAAGTAGGCGGTCTCTTCCATGGTGTCGGTGCCGTGGGTGATGACAATGCCATCCACGTCATCCTTGGCCAGCAGCTCGTTGACCCGTTTGGCCAGCTTGAGCCACACCTCGTCGTTCATGTCCTGGGAGCCGATCTTCACCACCTGCTCACCCTGCACATCGGCCACGTTCTTCATCTCGGGCACGGCGGCGATCAGGGTTTCGATGGCCACCTTGCCAGCCTCGTAGTTGGACTGGGTAGCGGACTGGCCAGCTCCGGCAATGGTGCCGCCGGTTGCCAGAATATGGACGTTGGGCAGGGCCATTGCCATGGGGGAGAGGGTCAGGCTGACGACGGCGGCGAGCAGGGTCTTGCGGATCGGTAGGGTCATGCTGCAAATCCTTGTGGTTGGAATAATCGCAGCAAGTTTGCCCGTTTAATAACCCGGGTCTGTGATAAAACTCACCAAAAGACAGGTGAGTACAGATTTTTAACCTGTTTTATACCTCTATGGAGATAATTTAACTCGCAGAGAAACCCTTGGCTTCGATCAGGGCGATCAGCTCGGCCTTGCTCAGCTCGCTCTCAATGACGGCCTTGCTGCTGGCGAAATCGACGGTTGCGGTGGTGACCGCAGGCTGGGCCAGCAGCGCTTTTTGCAGACTGGCGGCGCAGCCACCACAGGACATGCCGGACACGGTGAGTTCGATGGTCATGGAATATCTCCTCTGTTGATGAGCGCCAGCCTAAAGCTGCCGCCTCCGGCAAGGTCAAGCCGTCAGTACATCAACCCTAGGTAATTCATCAGAGTTGCCCCGAGGCTGGTAGTGACCAGCGAACCTAGGGTGGTGGTGGCGATGATGTTTGCGGCCAGCACGCTGTCGCCCCCCATGGCACGGGTCATCACATAGCTGGCGGCGGCAGTCGGGGTAGCGCTGATGAGAAACAGAATACCCAGCTCCAGATGGCTGAAGCCGAGCAGAGCCGCCCCCAGGGTAAAAGCTGCCGGAATGAGACAGAGCCGCATGATGCTGGCCCACCCGGCAATGGCTGCACCACCACGCAGGGCATCGAGGCTGAGAGAGGCGCCGGTGCAGAGCAGCGCAAGCGGCAACGTCATGTTGGCGAAGTAGCTGCCGGTGGTGAGCAGCAGTTGCGGCATCTTGATACCGAGCAGGGTAAAGGGCAGCGCCGCCACAATGGCGATGATCAACGGATTCTTGATGATGCCGAGCAGGATGGGGCGAATGCCGGTGGCGCCGCCGAGACTGCGGGTGAGGGTGATCACAGCGAGAATGTTGTAGAGCACGGTCACCGCACCGACATAGAAGGCCGCCGCCCCCAACCCTTCGTGGCCGTAGGCGTTTTGCACATAGGCGAGCCCGATAATGGCGCTGTTGCCGCGAAAGCTCCCCTGCACGAAGATGCCGCGCAGCCGCTGCTCCCCGATAAAACGTCCGGCCAGCAGTTCCAGCACCAGATAGCTGATAACGGTGGCGAGCAGGCCATAGCCGATAAACCAGAGGCTCGGCATGGTGGCGAAGTTGGTACCCAGAATACTGAGAAAGAGCAGAGCAGGCAGGGTGACCTGAAACACCAGTCGCGAGGCTGATTCGGTGAAGGGATCCGGCAAAAGCCCCAGCCGCTTGAGCAAGATGCCGAGCAGCAGCACCACGCAGATGGGGCCTGTGATGGAGAGGGAGAAGAGCAGACTGGCCAGCAGATCCATGGTGGACGTCCTCCTGATGCGCCGCCTAAAGCGGGGCAAAAAGGGCATTCTAACGCCATGGGCTTGTATTCACAGGGGTTAATCACAACAATGTGGGCAATTCCACCGCCTAGCCTCCTGTGAGCCAATTCATGGACAAGAAACTGACCATCCTCGATATCGCCAGACTGAGTGGCGTCGGCAAGTCGACCGTCTCCCGGGTGCTCAACCAGGATCCCAAGGTGAAGCAGGAGACCCGCGAGCGGGTGGAGCAGGTCATCGCCGAGCACGGCTTCGTGCCGAGCAAATCGGCGCGGGCCATGCGCAGCCAGAGCCAGCAGGTGGTGGGGATCATCGTCTCGCGGCTCGACTCCAGCTCGGAGAATCAGGCGGTGCGCGGCATGCTGGAGACCCTCTACCAGCGTGGCTACGATGCCGTGCTGATGGAGAGCAAGTTCTCCCCCGCCAAGGTGCAGGAGCATCTGGCGGTGCTGGAGCGGCGCGGGGTGGATGGCATTATCCTGTTCGCCTTCAATGACTTGGACTATGCCGCCATGACGCCGCTGAAAGAGAAGCTGGTGCTGGTCGCTCGTGAATATCCCGGTTTCTCCTCGGTCTGCTTTGACGACGCCGGTGCGGTGCGCACCATGCTGGCGCAACTGGCAAGCCGTGGCGCCCGCGACATCGCCTATCTGGGGGTGGATGCCTCGGATCTCACCACCGGCCAGCGCCGCCTCGACGCCTATCTCGCTTACTGCGCAGAGCAAGGGTTGCACCCGCGCAGCGCCCTCGGCGATCTCAGCCTGCAGAGCGGCTACCGGCTGGCGGCCGAGCTGCTGACGCCCTCCACCCAGGCGCTGGTCTGCGCCAGCGACACCCTCGCCATCGGTGCGGCAAAATACCTGCAAGAACAAGGGCGTAGCGAGGTTCTGGTGACCGGTCTTGGCAACAACCCCATGCTCAGTTTCCTCTTCCCCAACGCCCTCAGTCTCGATCTTGGTTACAAAGGGGCGGGGGAGCAGGCGGCGCGTCAGTTGCTCGGCCAGATTGAGCAGGATCAGCCTCCGCTGGTGACTATCGCCCCCTGCCGAACCCTGTGACCCCCATCACTTCCGACTGAACAAAAAGTGTGCTTTTTGTGATGCTGGCCACGAATTGGGAACGTTCCCATTTCGATCTGGCCAGATTGTCGGCATGCTAAATGGGAACGATACCAAAAACGCTCCGGCCGACAGACTGGCTCAAAAGGGCGATACAGACCACTATTCAATGGCGTTACAGAGGGAAGACCCATGTCCAAGATCAACGCACAGCAGCTTGCCACCCTGATCGACAAGATCGGCGGCAAGGAGAACATCGCCACCGTCAGCCACTGCCTGACCCGGTTGCGCTTCGTCCTGAACGATCCGGCCAAGGCCGACAGCAAGGCCATCGAAACCATTCCGGCAGTGAAGGGAAGCTTCACCCAGGGCGGTCAGTTCCAGGTGGTGATCGGTAACGAGGTAGAGCAGTGGTACAAGGCGCTGACCGAACAGCTCGGCGTCAGCGGTGGCAGCAAGGAGACCGCCAAGCAGGCGGCCCGCCAGAACATGAACCCGCTGGAGCGTGGCATCTCCCATCTGGCGGAGATCTTCGTACCGTTGCTGCCCGCCATCATCACCGGCGGTCTGATCCTGGGCTTTCGCAACGTCATCGGCGACATCAAGATGTTCGACGATGGCACTCACACCCTCACCGAGATCAGCCAGTTCTGGGCTCAGGTACACGCCTTCCTCTGGCTGCTGGGCGAGGCGATTTTCCACTTCCTGCCGGTCGGTGTTTGCTGGTCTGCAGTGAAGAAGATGGGCGGCTCCGAGATTCTCGGTATCGTGCTCGGTATCACTCTGGTGTCGCCGCAGTTGATGAACGCCTACGGCATCGGTCAGCAGACTCCCGAGGTGTGGGACTTCGGCCTGTTCGTGATCCAGAAGGTGGGTTATCAGGCCCAGGTCATTCCGGCCCTGCTGGCGGGTGTATTCCTCGCCTGGGTGGAGACCAACCTCAAGCGGATCATTCCGGCCTATCTCTATCTGGTGATTGTGCCGTTTGTCTCGCTGCTGCTGGCAGTGATCGTGGCCCACGCCTTTATCGGCCCGTTCGGTCGCTGGATTGGTGATGGCGTCGGTTTCGCGGCCAAGGCTGCCATGACCGGCTCCTTCGCTCCCATCGGTGCTGCCCTGTTCGGCTTCCTCTACGCGCCGCTGGTCATTACCGGTATCCACCACACCACCAACGCGGTGGATCTGCAGCTGATGCAGAGCATGGGGGGCACCCCGATCTGGCCGCTGATCGCCCTCTCCAACATCGCTCAGGCGTCTGCGGTCGTCGGCATCATTCTGATTAGCCGCAAGGAGAACGAACGGGAGATCTCGGTACCTGCTGCCATCTCCGCCTACCTCGGGGTGACCGAACCGGCGATGTACGGTGTCAACCTCAAGTACAAGTTCCCCATGCTGTGCGCCATGGTTGGGTCCAGCCTTGCGGCCCTTATCTGCGGTTTCGCCGGAGTGATGGCCAACGGCATCGGGGTGGGCGGCCTGCCGGGCATCCTCTCCATCCAGCCGCAATACTGGGCGGTGTTTGCCATCGCCATGCTGGTCGCCATCGTGGTGCCGGTGGTGCTGACCCTGCTGGTCTACAAGCGCCAGCAAGCCGCTGGCAAGTTGGCCCAAGCCAGCGCCTGACACTGATTATCAGGGCGACCCGTGGGTCGCCCTCTCCATTTTCTATTCGAGACAAGAGAAAGACCCATGAGCCAAACACCCTGGTGGCAGAGTGCCGTGATTTACCAGATTTACCCCAAGAGCTTTCAGGATTCCGCTGCCCGTGGCACCGGCGATCTCAAGGGGATCATGGCCCGCCTCGACTATCTCAAGACCCTGGGCGTTGACGCCCTCTGGCTGACCCCGGTTTACGTCTCCCCGCAAGTGGACAACGGCTACGACATCGCCGATTACTACGCCATCGACCCCGCCTACGGCACCATGGATGATTTCGAGGCGCTGCTGGCCGCCGCCCACGCGCGCGATATCCGCATCGTGATGGATATAGTAGTGAACCACACCTCCACCGAGCACACCTGGTTCAAGTCGGCGCTGGGGGATAAAAACAGCCCCTACCGCGACTACTACATCTGGCGCGATCCGGTGGATGGCGGCGTGCCCAACAACTGGCAATCCAAGTTTGGTGGCAGTGCATGGGAGCTGGATGCAGCCACCGGCCAGTACTACCTGCACCTGTTTGCCCGCGAGCAGGCGGATCTCAACTGGGAAAATCCGGCGGTGCGTGCCGAGGTGAAAAATATCATCCACTTCTGGGCCAAGAAGGGGGTGGACGGTTTCCGCCTCGACGTCATCAACCTTATCTCCAAGGATCAGACGTTCCCGAACGACGAGATTGGCGATGGCCGCCGTTTCTACACCGACGGGCCGCGCATCCACGAATTTTTGCAGGATGTGAGCCGCGACGTTTTTGCTCCGGTTGGTGCCATGACGGTGGGGGAGATGTCCTCTACTTCGCTGGAGCACTGCCAGCGCTATGGCGCCCTCGATGGATCCGAGCTCTCCATGGTGTTCAACTTCCACCATTTGAAGGTGGATTACCCCAACGGCGACAAGTGGACCAAGGCACCGTTCGATTTTCTCGAACTCAAACGCATCTTCAACCACTGGCAGAGCGGTATGCATGGCAAGGGGTGGTCGGCGCTGTTCTGGTGCAACCACGATCAGCCGCGCATCGTCTCCCGCTTCGGCGATGAGGGTGAGCATAGGGTAGTGGCCGCCAAGATGCTGGCCAGCACGCTGCATGGCCTGCAAGGCACCCCCTACATCTATCAGGGGGAGGAGATAGGCATGACCAACCCCGGCTATCAGCACATCAACGACTATCAGGATGTGGAGAGCCGCAACATCTTCGCCATCAAGCAGGCGGAAGGGATGAGCGAGGCCGAGATCCTCGCCATTCTCGGCGCCAAGTCCCGCGACAACTCGCGCACGCCGATGCAGTGGAGCGCAGCGGCCAATGCAGGTTTCACCCAAGGAACGCCCTGGCTCAAGCCTGCCGCCAACTATCCCGAGATCAATGCCGAGGCGGTGCTGGCCGACCAGAACTCGGTGTTCTGGCACTATCGGGATCTCATCGCCCTTCGCAAGGCGCACCCCATCTTCACTCAGGGGGATTATCAGGAGCTGTTGACCGGGCACCCGCAGATCTGGGCCTATGCCCGCCGTGCCAACGGTCAGACCCTGCTGGTGGTGAGCAACTTCTACGGCGAGCCGGTTGAGTTTGCCTTGCCTGCCGAGCTACAAAGCGGGCAAGGTCGGCTGCTGCTCGGCAACTACCCCGATAGCCCGGCCCAACCGCAATCGGGTATGCTGCGCCCTTATGAATCCCTGATCTGGCTGATGGAGTAGGTAATGGAGAAGGTGGTGCGCGGTAGCGAGTGGCAGAAGATGGTGGCGGGGGAGCCCTATGATGCGGGCGACCCCGAGCTCAAAGCGGCGCGCGAGCGCTGCCGCAAGCTCTATCACACCTTCAACACCTGCTGGCAGGAGAAACCGGCGCTGGATGCTTTGCTGCACGAGCTGCTCGGTAGACGCGGCCAGGAGTGCGCCATCAATCCGCCGTTCTTCTGCGACTATGGCACCAATATCTTCGTCGGCGAGAACTTCTACGCCAACGTCAATTGCACCATCCTCGACGTCTGTGAGGTGCACATCGGCGACAACGTGCTGCTGGCGCCCGGGGTGCAGATCTACACCGCCGCTCACCCGGTGGCGGTGACGCCGCGTATCAGGGGTGTCGAGTTCGGCAAGCCGGTACGGATCGGTCACAACGTCTGGATTGGCGGCAGCGTCGTCATCTGCCCCGGCGTCACCATCGGTGACAACAGCGTCATCGGCGCCGGTTCGGTGGTGACCAAAGATGTGCCCGCCAACGTGGTGGCGGCTGGCAACCCTTGCAAGGTGCTTCGGCCGATGACGGCACAGGAGCTTGAAGGCGTCATCCAGCGGTGAACAGGGACCATGAATGCTATTGCTATCTGATTGATAGAAAAGCGACTTTCAGATTGTTTTGCATTCAGTGCTTATGTTCGGGGCCGCTTGGTCGATACTGTTGAGTGCAGGAGGAACCCTATGGATATATCAAGTTCTGCAAATGCGTCGTTTGGTTCTGCTCTGATGACGGCCAGTCTGGCCAAGAAACAGCAGACCCAAGAGGGCGAAGCTGCGCTGAAGCTGCTGCAAAACGCAGCGCAATCAGCGCCGGTTGCACCAACATCGGCCAGCGCTTCTCTGGGAAGCAAGATCGATATTCGCGTCTGACCCTAATGAAAAAGCCCCCATCTCGCGATGGGGGCTTTTTTATCTCTGCAATTTGCGGGATCAGACCGGGAAAGGAGCCGGCGCCTCGAAGGTCATCCGTTCCCCACTGCGGGGGTGGCTGATGGTCAACATGGCCGCATGCAGGTAGAGATGGGGCGCAGCCGCCAGCGCATCCGGATGAGCATAGAGGTTGTCACCCAGGATCGGGTGCCCCAGCTCCAGCATATGGACGCGCAACTGGTGCGAGCGACCTGTGATGGGGGTCAGCTTGATCAGACTGTTGCCGTTCTCCACCTTCAGTTTCTGCCACAGGGTCAGGGCGTGACGCCCCTCTTCGTGATCCACCTTCTGTTTCGGGCGGTTGGGCCAGTCGACGCAGAGCGGTAGATCTACCTGACCCGACTCTGCTTCCGGCTCACCCCACACCCAGGCGAGGTAGTGCTTCTCGGTCTCCCGCTCGCGAAATTGCCGACTCAGCTCCCGATGAGAGTTGGGATTGAGGGGAATGACAATGACGCCTGTGGTGGACATGTCGAGGCGATGAGCTGCCGCCGCCTTGGGGTGCTGCTGTTTCACCCGATGCAGGACGCTGTCTTCATTCTCGGGGCCGCGCCCGGGGACGCTTAGCAGGCCAGTGGGCTTGTTGACCACCATGATGTCCTTGTCCTTGAACAGGATATCTAGCCAAGGTTCCAGAGGCGGTGAGTATTCAAACATAAATGTCTCGCATCAGAAGGTGGGGGCAAGCCCCCATCAGTTATGGGTAACCACGACAAAGCGGCCTTGGGTATCCAGTTTGAGCTGGGTCTGGCCGCTGTCGGTCGGTACCTTGTCAGTTATGGGTGACCACGATAAAGCGGATGGCATCCAGCTTGAGTTGGGTCTGATCGATCAGGTGGTGCAATTCTGCCTGCAGATTGCGCAGATAATCCAGTTCGCTGTCGCGCACGTTCGGGTTGACTGCCTTGAGCGCTTCCAGACGATCCAGATCCTGCTGCAGGGTCTGCGCCATCTGGGCACGGGCCTTGTCGACAATCCCGGCTTTCAGCTCTTCGGCAATGGCCTGGCCCTTGCCAATCAGACCGTGGATCACCGGTTGGGATGCAGTCACGAGCTTGCTGCCGAGGTGGCGATTGACCGGAGTCAGCTGGCGGTTGAAGGCATCGAACGCCACTTTCTCACCCAGATTCTGGCCGTTCTTGTCCATCAGCAGACGGATTGGCGTCGGCGGCATGAAGCGGTAGAGCTGGGGATGGGCCGCAGATTCGGCAACGAAGATCAGCTCAAGCAGGATGGAGCCGATGGGCAGCGCCTTGTTCTTGAGCAGTGCGACCGAGGTGGCACCGATCTCGGAACCCAGGATCAGGTCGATACCGCCGCGCATCATGGGGTGATCCCAGGAGAGCAGCGCCATGTCATCCCGCGACAGGGCAGTGTTGCGATCGAAGGTGATGGTCATGCCATCTTGCGGCAGGCCCGGGAAGCTGGAGACCAGCATGTGATCCCCTGGGGTCAGCACCAGCGCGTTCTCGCCACGGTCATCCTGATTGACGCCGATCTCGTCGAACATCTTGAGAGCGAAGGAGATCATGGCGGTGTCGTCATCTTCGGCGGCCAGCTTATCGACCAGCTGCTGGGCGGCAGCGCCACCGCTGGAGTGGATCTCCAGCAGGCGATCGCGGCCCTGCTCCAGTCGAGCCTTGAGCGGCTCGTGCAGTTCGCGGGTCTTGACCAGCAGGGCGTCGAGGGCTGCCTGATCGCCGGTGTTGGCAGCCAGCAGCTCGAACAGCTCTTCACGTACAGCTTCGAATACCGGGCGGGCCGTCGGGCAGGTCTGCTCGAACGCGTCCAGACCATCGTGATACCAGAGCTGCAGGGCGCGCTGGGCAGTCCCTTCCAGATAGGGAACGTGGATCTCGACGGTGTTCTGCTGACCGATACGATCCAGTCGGCCGATCCGCTGTTCCAGCAGATCCGGGTTGAGAGGTAGATCGAACAGCACCAGATGGCTGGCAAACTGGAAGTTGCGGCCTTCTGAGCCGATCTCGGAGCAGAGCAGCACCTGGGCGCCACCCTCTTGCTGAGCGAAATAGGCGGAGGCCTTGTCCCGCTCGAGGATCGACATCCCTTCGTGGAACACGGCACCACGGATCCCTTCACGGGTACGCAGCGCCTCTTCCAGCGCGATGGCGGTCGCTGCTTCGGAGCAGATCACCAGCACCTTCTGCTGACGGGCAGAGAGCAGCAGCTCCAGCAACCATTCGACACGGGGGTCGAACTGGGTCCAGGTGGCGTTGTCGCCTTCGAACTGCTGGAAGATCTTCTCGGGATAGAGGTAGCGCAGGGCGCGGGTCTGCAGATCGCCACCGTTGCCACCCATCATGCCCATCACCTTGATGGCAGTCTTGTACTGCTCCGGCAGCGGCATGGGGTAGACGTTGAGGTGACGCTCGGGGAAGCCCTGAATATTGGCGCGGCTGTTGCGGAACAGCACCCGGCCGGTGCCATGCTGGTCCAGCAGCTTGGCGACCGCCTGCTGGCGGGCGGCGGCATCGCTCAAGTCCAACCCTTCCAGCTGGCTGGCGAGGGTCTGTCTGGCTTCATCGCTCAGGGTCTCGCCATCCAGCAGCTCTTGCGCTGCGCTGGCGACCTGACCATAGGCCTGCTCCTCGGCGAGGAAGGCCTCGTAGTCGTAGAAACGCTCGGGATCGAGCAGGCGCAGACGGGCAAAGTGGCTCTGGTGGCCCAGCTGATCCGGGGTGGCGGTCAGCAGCAGCACGCCCGGCACCTGTTCGGCCAGCGCTTCCACCATCTCATAGGCACGGCTCGGCGCCTCTTCACTCCACTCCAGATGGTGGGCTTCGTCGACAACCAGCAGATCCCACTCGGCTTCCAGCACCTGCTCGAAGCGACGGCGCTTCTTGCGCAGGAAGTCGAGGCTGCAGATCACCAGCTGTTCGGTCTCGAAGGGGTTCTCCGCATCGGCAAATGCCTCGATGCAGCGCTCCTCGTCAAACAGGGAGAAGTGCAGGTTGAAGCGGCGCAGCATTTCGACCAGCCACTGATGCTGGAGCGTTTCGGGCAGCAGAATGAGCACGCGATGGGCGCGGCCGGAGAGCAGCTGCTGATGAATGATCATGCCCGCTTCGATGGTCTTGCCCAGACCCACCTCATCGGCCAGCAGTACGCGCGGAGCGTAGCGGTGACCCACCTCGTGGGCGATATAGAGCTGGTGCGGGATCAGGCTGACCCGGCCACCGGCCAGACCGCGAGTCGGGTTGCGACGACGCTGGTGCTGGTTGACCAGCGCCTCGTAGCGCAGGGTGAAGCGGGACATCCGATCGATCTGACCGGCGAACAGGCGATCCTGCGGCTTGTTGAACTTGATAAAGTTGTTGAGAAACACTTCCTTGAGGGCAACGGGCTCATCATTGTCGGTGCGCACACCTACATATATAAGCAGGCCGTCTTTCTCCTGCACTTCTTCGACCGTCATGGCCCAGTCTTCGTGACTGGTGATCTGATCGCCCACATTGAAGCTGACCCGGGTGACCGGCGCCTCTTCTTTGGCATACATGCGGTTTTCACCGGTAGCCGGAAACAACAGGGTAACCATGCGTCCTTCAACAGCAACGACAGTCCCCAACCCCAGATCCGTCTCTGTATCACTAATCCAACGCTGGCCAAGTGCAAAAGGCATTAAACTCTCCAAAGCCCAAGAGTGTGTGAATCGCAAAGGGGCGCTATGTTACCCGAAGGCGTGACCTCGATCACCATGCATATAGATGTAGAGAGACCAAATCGCCACAACCTTGATCTGCTACCATCGCCACGCAATCTAGAGGATAGCGAGCTCGCCAAACGGGTGTGTTATTGCAGGATAAATGCGCTTTTTGGGTGATTAGTGAACGGTTGAACCAAAATTGCGAATTTAATTCGAAAACACCCTTGCAAGCGTGATCCAGATCCCTATAATGCGCCTCCATCGACAGGGCAAGCGGCAACGCAGAAAGCCAAGTCGGTAACGTCGAAAAGCCTTTGAAAATAAGGCTTGACTCGAGAAGGCGGTTGAGTAGAATTCCACTCCCGCAGCAACACACTGTTGCGTCGCTCTTTAACAATTTGAATCAAGCAATCT